>NZ_JACNDE010000020.1:0-113472 GCF_017351415.1 Pseudomonas sp. FW305-25
TGCCCCACCACTCGGTGCCTCGCTAAGGCTCGGCATGCCCGAACGAAGGCATCGATCCGTGGGCCGCCGCCACAGGCCATCCATGGCCTGGGGCGGCTAACCCGGCATCCCTGCCGGGTTACCCACGGCTCAATGCCTGCGTTCGGCCATCGTGGTTAACGGGGCGTTCAGATCAAAAGCCAAAGCCAAAGCAAGACGGCGGCCTGCCGGCCGGCCTGGGTGGGTGTGTTTCCTGTAGCCGCTGCCGAGCCTGCGAGGCTGCGATCGACCCCGAAGGGGGCGCACGGTCTTGAGATCACTGAAGGCCTGCGGCCTTATCGCAGCCTGCGGCAGCGGCTACAGGGAGGCGTGTGCTGTGAGGCAGTAGGTTACGCATTTTCTGTAGGAGCGAGGCTTGCCCGCGATGGCGTCCGTGAGGTCGCCATTGTCGGCACGGTGCTATCCGCATGCCGCCGGCACAAGGCTTGCGGTACTATGGCCGCCCACGTTTTCTGGAAGTTGCCTGGATGAGTAAGCCCGGTCAATTGGTGCTGGTCGCGTTGCGCAAGATGATCGCCTCGGGCGAGCTGGCGGCCGGTGAACGGCTGATGGAGATTCCGACCGCGGAGTTGTTCGGGGTGTCGCGGATGCCGGTGCGTATGGCGTTCCGTACCCTGGAGCAGGAAGGCCTGCTGGTGCGGTTTGGCGGGCGGGGGTTCCAGGTGCGTTCGGTGAGTGCCGAGGACATTGCCGGCGCGGTCGAGGTGCGGGGTGTGCTCGAAGGGCTGGCGGCGCGTCAGACTGCCGAGCGCGGCTTGTCGGAGGCGGCGCGGGCGGCCCTGGAGTTGTGCCTGGCCCAGGGCGACCAATTGTTCGCCAAGGGTTATGTGACCGAGGACGACCTGGAGGTCTATCACGACCTCAACATGCGTTTTCACCAGGTGATTGTCGAAGGCAGCCACAACCCGGCGATCGCCGATGCCCTGGCGCGCAACGATAATCTGCCGTTCGCCTCGGTGACCGCGCTGGCGGTGGATCGCCAGGACATGGCTCGCGAATACCGGCGCTTCAACTACGCCCATATGCAGCACCATTCGGTGTTCGACGCCCTGGTCAATCGCCAGGGCGCGCGGGCCGAGGCGATCATGCGCGAGCATGCCAACGCGACCCTGCGTTATGCCGAGATCTTCAGCAGCGCAGCGGCGGACGAGCGGATGAAGGTCATCCTCCGCCCCGCCTGACTCCCTTCAGATATCCAGCACCAGCAGCGGCGTTTTCGAGCGCGAGCAGCAGGGGGTGAACTGGTCGTTGCGCGCCTGCTCGTCCTCGGTGAGGAACAGGTCGCGGTGCTCCGGCACGCCCTCCAGTACCCGGGTCAGGCAGGTGCCGCAAATCCCTTGTTCGCAGGACATGGCAATGTCGATGCCATGGCTTTCCAGGACCTGCACCACGCTCTTGTCCGCAGGCACTTCGAAGACCTGACCGTTGCTGGCGACCTTGACCGAGAAACTGCCGTCGGCGCGGGTATCGACGGGGGCGGCGGCGAAGTATTCGCGGTGCAGGCAGTCCTCCCGCCAGCCCGCGGCCTTGGCCGTGTCCAGCACATGCTGCATAAAGCCGCCGGGGCCGCACACATAGACATGAACATCGTTGCGCGGCGCGGCCAGGACCTTGGCCGCGTCCAGCGCCGTCTCGGGTTCCTGGTCGAAATGCAGGAACACCCGCTCGGCGAAGGATGAATCGCGCAGGCGTTGGACAAAGGCCGCGCGCTCGCTGGAGCGGGCGCAGTAATGCAGTTCGAAATCGGCGCCGCTGTGGGCCAGGCGCTCGGCCATGCACAGGATCGGGGTGATGCCGATGCCGCCGGCGAACAGCAGGCTGCGCCGGGCTTCATGGGCCAACGGAAACAGGTTGCGCGGCTCGCTGATGTGCAGACGCGTGCCGGGGTGGATCTGCTCGTGCATGGCCAGCGAGCCGCCGCGGGAGGCCGGGTCCTTGAGCACGCCGATCAGGTAGCGATGGCGTTCTTCGGGGTGGTTGCACAGGGAGTATTGGCGGATCAAGCCGCCGGGCAGGTGCACATCGATATGCGCGCCGGCGCTGAAGCCCGGCAGCGGGCGGTCATCGGCACTGGCCAGCTCGTAGCTGCAGATGTCCTGGGCTTCGTCGTTACGGGATACCACCACCACATCGATCATCGTCGGTCCTCCGAGTGCTGCCGCCCAGGGCGGTCACTTCTGTTTCTTTTCTTGGATAAAAGGCTGGGGAAAGGGCAGGGCGCGGCACCGGTGCACTGCCGGCGTAGCGCCGCGCAGGGCTCAGGCCGTGGCGATCAGTTGTGCTTCGCCGGCGCGCTCCTGGGCGATCAGGCGCTCCAGAACCCGCCGCGACTGCACGCCGCCGGCGTCGATATTCAGCTTGAGCAGGTTGCGCGTGGGGTGGGCCAGCAGGCTCTGCTGCTGGCGTTCGAGCATCTCCAGGTCTTCGCTGAAAATCTTGCCCTGGCCCTCGCGAATGCTCGCGGTCAGCGCCTCGTCCTGTGGGTTGAAGTTGCGCGCCATGCCCCAGAAGTACCAGATCGAGGTGTCGCTCTCTGGGGTGATGAAATCCACCACTATGCTCGATGCCTTGAACTGCGCCGGCGCGTTGTAGCCGCCCTGGCCGGCATGGGCCACGCCGACTTCGATCAGCACATGGCTGGGCGGGGTGAAGCGGCAGATCTGCCAGCGGTCCACCGGCACGTCGTCGGCCAGGCCGTTGCCGCGCAGGGCCATGCGCCAGAACGGCGGGGCCATGATGTTTTGCATATGCCGCGCGGTGACCACTTCATTACCCTCGACCGTGGTGGTCGGTGGCGCCTCGTCGATTTCCTTCTGGCCGATGCTGGAGGCGTGGACGTAGGTTTCGTGGGTCAGGTCCATCAGGTTGTCGATCATCAGGCGGTAGTCGCACTGGATATGGAACAGCCCGCCACCGTAGGCCCACTCATCGCTGACCGCCCATTCCAGATGATGGATCAGCGCCGGGTCGGCCAACGCCTGGTCGCCGGGCCAGACCCAGATAAAGCCGTAGCGCTCGACCACGGCAAAGGTCTTGTTGCACGGGAAGCCGCGCACCCGTTGCCCGGGCATTGCCACGGTCTTGCCATCGCAGCCCATCACCAGCCCGTGATAACCGCACACCAGGTTGCCGTTTTCCACATACCCCAGGGATAGCGGCGCGCCGCGATGGGGGCAGAAGTCCTCGACCGCCGCGACCCGGCCCTCCAGGCCACGGTAAAACACCATCTTCTCCCCACAGATCTGCCGCCCCAGGGGCTTGTCGGCGATTTCATCGGGGGTGCAGGCAACGTACCAAGTGTTCTTGGGGTACATGGAGGGCTCTCCTGGGAGTGATTGTTTTTATTTAATGGATCCATTAGAGGGGCTGCGGTGTTTGAGTGTCAACGACAAGGTCCAGGTTTAAGGTTTGTTTGTGGGCGATTATCGGACTGATAGCTGTTGCTTTCGCTTTTAATGGATCCATTGATAGGTGTTGTTAAACACCCCCCCCAATGACAGAAAAAACGCCAGTGATGAAGGAGGGATGTCGACGTGCGTCGACCCGAGCTGGCGAGCGTGCGACTGGGCCGGGCGCCAGGCATCGATGCCGAGGATGTGATGGTGGTGATTACCACCACTGAGGCAGAGGAATGGTCATTTGGCGGTGGGCGGGACAATTAGTCTACCTATGCGTTTCTGGTATCAGTCCTATCCAATCCGTGCCATTTATCAATCAATGGCCGAGGGGTAAGTTGGGGTTCTGCGATTTCCAATCGAGAGCCCTCCATGACCCAGCACCTGATCCGCAAGTACATGCCCGCCGCCGCTAGGGCGGGCACCCTCTGTTTTGCCCTGTGCAGCGGCGCGGTTGTTGAGGCGAGCGAGCGCGGTCCGCTGGTGATCGAGGATCAGGGCAGCCTGATCGCGGGCGGTGGCGTGCACACTCAGCCGGGCACCTTCGATCCCTACAACCCGATGAATCCCAATGGCCAGACCTACCACGGCGACCATGTATATGCCTTCTACCAGAAGCCGGTTAACGCACGCCCGCTGCCGATTGTCATGTGGCACGGCGCGGGGCAGTCGGCGAAGTCCTGGGAGACCACGGCCGATGGGCGTGAAGGTTTCCAGAACATCTTCCTGCGTCGCGGTTTCTCCACCTACCTGATCGACCAGCCGCGCCGTGGCGATGCGGGGCGCAGCCTGGTCGAAGCGACGATCAAGCCGGTGGCGGACGAGCAGTTGTGGTTCAACCAGTTCCGCATCGGCCTGTGGCCCGAGACCTTCGCGGGCAGCCAGTTCCCGCCGGGGCGGGCGGCGCAGGAGCAGTTCTTCCGTTCGATGACCCCCAACACCGGCCCTTACGACATCGAGGTGGTGTCCGATGGCGTGTCGGCGCTGCTGGAGAAGACCGGCCCGGCCATTCTGTTCACCCATTCCCAGGGGGGCGGGCCGGGTTGGCTGACGGCGATCAAGAGCCGCAACGTGCGGGCCATCGTCGCGTTCGAGCCGGGCAGCAGCTTCGTGTTTCCCGAGGGCGAGGCGCCGGCGCCGATTCCCAGCGCGTTCGACACCGTCGCCGCGCAGGTCGTGAGCCAGGCGCAGTTCGAGGCGCTGACGCGCATTCCTATCCTGATCCTCTATGGCGACAACATCCCCGCCCAGCCGGTGCGTTTGCCGGCCCAGGACAGCTGGCGCGCCCGGCTCGAGATGGCGCGCCTGTGGCGCGATGCGGTGAACCGGCATGGCGGTGACGCCAGGCTGATCCACTTGCCGGAGATCGGGATCAAGGGCAACAGCCACTTCCCGTTCTCGGACCTCAACAATGTCGAGATCGCGGACCTGGTTTCGAGGTTTCTTGCAGAGAAGTCTCTGGATTGACTATGGGCACGGCGGCTGGCTGCCGTGTTCTTCAAAAGCAGGGCAGGAGTATTCAAATGAAGCAAACGCTGAAGGCCACGCTTATGGCCGCGATGGTCGGGATGTCGGCCGCCGAGGCCGCGGACTACAAGCAGAATCCGTTCACCCTGGTCTACGAGGGCGCGATCAGCAAGAACGAGCCGGGCAAGGTCAACATCCATCCGGTCAGCTACAAGCTCAATGGCCTGGACATCTCCGCCAACGTCTACACCCCGGCGAACTATGACCCGGCGAAGCAATACCCGGTCGTGGTGGTGGCGCACCCCAATGGCGGGGTCAAGGAGCAGGTCGCCGGCCTGTATGCCCAGCGCCTGGCCGACCAGGGCTACATCACCATCGCCGCGGATGCGGCCTACCAGGGCGCCAGTGGCGGCCAGCCGCGCAGCGTGGACAAGCCCGCGTACCGCATCGAGGACATCCATGGCATGGCGGATTTCATCGCCGGATATCCCGGCGTCGATAACACGCGCCTGGGCCTGCTCGGCATCTGCGGCGGCGGTGGTTATTCGTTGGCCGCGGCGCAAACCGACAAACGCTTCAAGTCGATTGCGACGGTGAGCCTGTTCAACTCCGGGCGGGTTCGCCGCAATGGCTACAACGACTCGCAACTGGACAGCATCCAGCAACGCCTGCAGCAGGCTTCGGCGGCCCGTGCCCAGGAAGCGGCCGGCGGCGAAGTGCTGTATTCGGGGGATGCCAACCTGACTGACGAACAGATCGCCCAATTGCCCTTCGCGCTGTATCGGCAGGGCTACGAGTACTACTGGAAAACCCACGCGCACCCCAACTCGACCTTCAAATACACCACCAGCAGCCTGCTGGACCTGATGCGCTTCGACGCCACCCAGCAGATCGAACTGATCCGGCAGCCGTTGCTGATGATCGCCGGCAGCAAGGCCGACAGCCTCTACATGACCGAGGATGCGTTCGCCAAGGCCACCGGCACCCAGGACAAGGAGCTGTTCAAGATCGACGGCGCCACCCATATCGAAACCTACTGGGTGCCCCAGTATGTGGACGCGGCCATCAGCAAGCTGACGGCGTTCTACGCCAGGACGCTGTGATCGCCGCAACGGCTCGCCATTTCAATAGGCTCGACCAACGAGGAATTCTCATCATGAACAAGACCCTGTTGGGGCTCGCGGTATGTGCCGCGGCGCCCTTGGCTGACGCGGCCGGCCAGGCTGAAAACCCCAGCGAGCCTTTCGCCACCCAGCAGATCAGTCGTGCAGGTAGCCAGGCTTCGGTCGCGGGCCCGGAGGATTACTTTTCCGGGCGGGTGCGCGTCGATCCGCTGTTTCCCGCCAGCAGCTCGATCAATGCCTCCGGCGCCTACGTGACCTTCGAGCCGGGCGCGCGCTCGGCCTGGCATACCCATCCCGCGGGGCAGCGCCTGGTGGTAGTTTCCGGCGTGGGCCTGACGCAGGAGTGGGGCAAGCCGGTGCAGGAAATCCATCCGGGAGACGTGATCGTCTGCCCGCCGGGCGTCAAGCACTGGCACGGAGCCGCGGCGACGAGCGCCATGACCCACCTGGCGGTGACCGGCGCGGTGGATGGCAAGAGCGTGCAATGGCTGGAGAAGGTCACCGATGACCAATACAACGCCCGTTAAGCGGTGCAGGCCCGGAGGGATGACAGTGGCCTTCGCGCTGCTGAGCCTTAACCTGGCGATGACGTCGAGCCACGCCGCGCAGAACCCTAGGGAGCCTCAAGCCATGTCCTCCGTACCCACCGCTTCCGAGACGCTGTCCCACAAGCAGCAGGCCATCCCGTTGATCGCGGCGGCCATGGCCACCAGCAATATGCCGCGGCTCAATGCCGCCTTGAACCAGGGGCTGGATGCCGGACTGACCGTCAGCGAGGCCAGGGAAGTCCTGGTGCAGCTCTATGCCTACGCCGGCTTTCCGCGCAGCCTCAATGCCCTTGGCGAGCTGATGAAAGTGCTCGAGGCGCGCAAGCAACGCGGCATCGAGGACGTTCCAGGGCGCGAGCCCAGCGCCGGCATTCCCACGGGTGACGCGCTGCTGGCGACGGGCAAGGCCAACCAGACGCGGATTTCCGGCGCGCCGGTCCAGGGGCCGCTGTTCGACTTCGCCCCGGTGATCAACCAGTACCTGCAGGCCCATCTGTTCGGCGACATCTTCGAGCGCGACAACCTGGATTGGCAAAGTCGTGAGCTGGCCACGGTCGGCGCGTTGGCTGCCACCCCCGGCGCGGAGCCGCAACTGCGCTCGCACATGGCCGCCAGCATCAGGGTAGGGCTGAGCGCCGGGCAACTGCGGCAACTGGTCTGGGTGCTGGCCGAGCAGGGCGAGGCCGATGCGGCCAAGCGGGCCGGCGAGGCGTTGGAAGAACACCTGGCGGCAAGCGCCGGGCGGCCATGAGTCGGCCCCCGCTCAGGGCATCAGTTCGCGTAACGCAGGGCGTCGCGCAGCAGGGTGAAGGCCGGTGAGCTCTGGCGCCGGCTGGGGTAGTAGAGGTGGTAGCCGGAGAAGGGTTCGCACCAGTCCGCCAGCACGCGAATCAAGCGACCCTGCTCGACATGGGCCAGCACCAGGTCTTCCGGCATATAGGCCAGCCCCAGCCCCTTGAGGGCGGCGTCCAGGCGCATGGCGATGTTGTTGAACACCAGCTGGCCCTCGACCCGCACCTTCAGTGCCTGGCCCTTTTTCTCGAACTCCCAGGAGAAGATCCCGCCGTAGGTCGGCATGCGCAGGTTGATGCAATTGTGCTGCATCAGGTCGCTTGGCACTTTTGGCTTGGGGTAGCGGGCGAAGTATTCCGGGGAGCCAACCACGGCCATGCGCATGTCGGGGCCGATGCGCACCGCGATCATGTCCTTGGCGACTTGCTCGCCCAGGCGCACGCCGGCGTCGAAGCCTTCCGCGACGATATCGGTCAGGCCGTAGTCGACGATGATCTCGATGTTGAGGTCGGGATGCTCAGGCAGCAGCTTCTCCAGCGCCGGTTGCAGGACCGTGATCGCCGAATGCTCGCCAGCGGTGATGCGCAGTTTGCCCGCCGGCTTGTCGCGGAACTTGCTGAGCAAGGCCAGCTCGTCGTTGATTTCCTCGAACCGGGGGGAGACCACCCGCAGCAGGTGTTCGCCGGCTTCGGTGGGGGAGACGCTGCGGGTGGTGCGCGCCAGCAGCCTGACGCCCAGGCGTTCTTCCAATTGGCGCATGGCCCGGCTCAAGGCCGGCTGCGACATGCCGAGCCTGGCGGCGGCGCGGGTGAAGCTGCGCTCCTGGGCCACGGCGGCGAAGATCGCGAGCAGGTCGTAGCTTTCAGTGGTCATTTATCCGCCCCTGTTATGAACGATGGGGGATTATGCCATCCGATACAGGCAATCGTTCAGCACTTCATGGCCCTTGAGGGGAGGCGCGGCGGCGAGCGGACTAGACCCGGCCGAGGGCAAAGTCCGCCGGATCGAAGCGCTCGCTCGTGTCCATGCGGATATTGCGCAGGCCCAGGGTTTCCAGGTGCGAGGCATAGAGCGGTTCGGAAAAATAGCTGATCAGCAGCGAGCGGCGGCGTGCGCCGCTCGGGTTCAGGCAGCCCGCGTGCACCAGATCGACATCGAACACCAGGATGTCCCCGGCGGAACCTGAAAGCTGCACCGACCGGGACTCGTCGGTGAAGTCCAGTGGCGGCTCTCCCGGCCCGGGGCGATGGCTGCCGGGGACGATGCGGGTGGCGCCGTTCCCGGGGCCATAGTCGTCGAAAAAAGCCAGGGCGTTGGCTATGTCGCCTGGCCGCTGGGCCGACAGGTCGCGGTGCAGTTGCTGATGGCCGCCACCGGCAAGAGGTTCGCGACCTTCCACCTGGGAGAGGAAGAAGCGTTCCCCGATCAACTCGCCCACCACCGCCAGCACCTGCGGCAGGCGACACACCGCCTGAACCGTCGAATCCGCGTCCAGCAGCGAATGGCGCCAGTCCATGCCACGGGGCACAGGCCATTGGCTCGACGGCATCACGCCTGCGTCGAACACGGCACGCAGCTCACCCAGCCACTCGGCCGGGATCGCTTGGCGCAGCAGCACGTAACCCTCTCGATGGAGTTGCTCGCGGTCGGTCATGGTCCCTATGCCTGGAAAAATCGCCCGGGACGGCAGAGGGCAAGGGCAGGGGATGTCGTGTCGTCGATGATCTCCTCGCTGGCCAGGCGGCCGACTATCGCCGCCAGCGTGACGCCAGGGTGCATCGCACACACATACACATCGCCGATATCGGGCAGATAGCCGATGATGGGCGTGCCATCGACCGGCATGGGCCTGAGCCCGACACAGGCCGACTCCAGCTCGATGGACGCAACCCCGTGGAGCTCGTTCCGGATGGCCTGGGCGGTGCGCAGCGCTATCGCGGCTGGCTGGTTTTCCAACGTGTCGTCCAGGTAGTCTTCCGCCGCCAGCAGCGTGCCGTCCGGGCCTTGCCGCACTTCCATTTCCGGGCTGGAGATAAGGGTGCGCACGAGGTCGGGTTGTGAGGCGTAGCGGATCAATATGGCTGGGGAGGCCGCTATTGGCAGGGGCAGGTTCAGCAACTCGGTCAGCTGCTTGATGCCCGTCCCGGCGGCCAGCACGACAACGTCGGCCTCGATACGGCCCCTTGCGGTTGCGACGCCTGTCACCTGCGCACCCTGGGTGGTAAAGCCGAGCACCCGCGTCTGGGTGAGCACCTGCGCGCCATGAGCCTGGGCGCCGGCGATCAACGCCTGGGTTGCTTGCACGGCGTCCAGCGCGCCTTCTTCGGCGGCGTACATGGCCTGCTGCGGGGGATGCTTGAGGTTTGGCTCGAGGTCGAGGATCTGTGAGCGCGACAGCTGGGTTGCCGAAGGCGGGTGACCCGAGGCGTGCAGCGCTTCACTCGGGTTTGTGCCGTAAGACAGGGCACCGCTCCAGCGCACCTTCAGGCCAGGCAGCTCGGTTTCGAGCCGGCGGTATTCCTGGATCGCCGCACCGCGCAATGAGGCGATGGGATCGGGCCCGTCGTGGGCGGTGTTGATCCAGGCGAATGAGCGTCCCGTCACCCCGGACGCTATGTCTTCAGCCTCCACCAGAATGACCTTCGCGCCTCTGCCCGCCAGGTGATACGCCAGGGACGCGCCCACTATGCCCGCGCCAATGACCACGACGCGTTTGTTTACCGCGTTCCCCATATCAACCTCCATGTTGTCGACCTGATGAGGGTAGGGCATCCAGATAAACGAATACCCTGAGAACCGAGCGGCCTGCTTCGCAAGCTCCCTGTTATTTCTTTTGCACTGCTATTTCTTGCACTCCGCCAACACCACTTTGCAAGTGCCGGGCGTGCCGCCGGAGCGACCGGCATATCGGATGCAGTTATTCAGGGATTTCTGGCGCGCCATGCCCAGGGTGGAACCCCAGGCCAGGCCACCCTCGCCGGAAGTGGGCAGCGCTTTGGCGTAACAGTTCGAGCCGATGCTGGCGGTCGAATAACGATACTTGGCGGCTTTGCTTGAACATCCCGCGATCAGCGCCAGGTTGATGGCGAGCAGGGAAAACAGGATCCATGACGAGTATGGGCGTACTGCTGTTCTGGTCATTCCGGTTCCCCTGTATCAAGACGGTAGAGGCGTGTTCGCAGTGCTGTTCTATTCAGCTTAGAGGGTATCGCGCCTGGCCCTGGGGCCGTCTGGCGGAGTGGATGCGTTTGGGGGTGCCTTGCGTCGGTTGCCATCCGTGTTTGCCTTATCGCAGTCATGGTTCTTGCGGCCAATTGTCCTGGATTTCGTACCACGAAGCCTTGAACGCCACCTGAATGTGTTTCTGTTTATCCGCGGTGAAGGGCGTATCCAGAGTGCCCAGGGCGATCGAGATCCAGTCGGCGTATTCGCCCTGGTCCCTGGACCAGAACAGCGACGAACCGCACTGGCCGCAAAACTGGCGCAGCACCGTTTCGGACGATCGATAGGACTGGAGGTTCCCGGCGCCCTGCACGATGCGCAGATCGCTGCGCAACACGCTGCCATAGCTGGCGAATGCCGCCCCATGGCTTTTCCGGCACTGGCTGCAATGGCAGTGGGAAAGCGCCTTGGGGCGTGACGAGAGCTGGTAGTTGAAGGCAGCTTGCGAAATTGCATCACACTTGACCACCTAATTGCATTGCCACTGACCAGTCGTTTGCATTCGACTTGACCACTCCACCCAAAGGTGGAGTGGTCGTCAGTCTTCAGCGCTTTCTGCTTTTGAGTTTGCGCATCGATTCACCCTTGAGCGGAATCACATGCGCCTTGTGAGCGATCCGGTCCAACACCGCATCGGCAATCGTCGGATCGGTAAAAAGGTCGTACCATTTTTCCTTGGGGTACTGGCTGGTGATCAGCAAGGAACCATTATGTGATTGCTGGTCGATGATATCTAAAAGGAAGGGACCGAGCTGGGAGTCAATGCCCCCGATGCCCAGGTCATCGATAATCAGGAGTTGCGCCTTGATCAATTGCCTACGCAGTTTCGGAAGTGTGTGGTCCGCATAAGAGAGTGTGATGTCTTCAAACAGCTGTGTGGCCGTACGGTAGTAGGTATTGAACCCCAGGCGGCAGGCTTGATTACCAAAGGCGCAGGCTAACCAGGTTTTTCCGGTGCCGGTAGCGCCGGTCAAAATGAGATTCTGCCGGCGACGTAACCATTCACAATCTGCCAGTGTCGTGACCGCGTTGCGATCCAGCCCTCGGCTCGCCTTGTACTCAACGCCTTCCAATGTGGCCTGTGACTCGCGCAGTTTGGCACTTTTCAGAAAACGCTCAACCTTACGGGTTTCACGCTCACTCGTTTCGGACTCCATCATCAGGCCAAGACGTAAGTCGAACGGTTGTTTCTGAAGATTCGGTTGGTTCAACTGATGCTCATAGGCACGGGCCATACCTTTCAGGCCTAGATCAAGCAGTTGTTGGCAGGTATTCAATAACTGTTTCATACAGGCTTCTCCTCTTGGGAGGCGTAGTAGGTCGCTCCCCGGATATTCGAATGTTCAATGGCAGGCGTCGTAATCATTGGCGGACGCCGAAGGTCCGAGCCATTACGCAAAATGGCGCGAAGCCGTTCGGAGCTGACAATGCCAAGTGAGTTCGCATATGCGCAGGCTGACTCCAGACGCTGGTGAGGTGTATTGCCTTTCCGGGAGTGGCTTTAAGGCGGGTGAATCCGTTTCCTGAAATCGCACCAACCGACTTTTGGGATAGGAGCGCGTTACCCGTTGGTTCAGTTGCTCCATCCAATAGCTAATCTGCTGATTGAGTTTGTCCAGGGAGAAAAACGTCCGATCACGCAATCGCGCCAAGACAAAGCGTTGGACAATTTGCACACCGACCTCGGCCAGCGACTTGTCCTTTGGTTTGCGTGGCCGGGAGGGAATGATGGTGAAGTCGTAGTGCTCGGAGAGTTCTGAATAAGCCTTGTTGAGGACGAGACTGTTACGGGTAGTTTTGAGAGCCGCGGCCTTGAGGTTGTCTGGTACGACAAAGCGCGGCACACCGTCGAAGTATTCCAGTGCTTCGATGTGGCAACGAAGCCAGTCTTGTGTCGTTTGACTGGCGACAGCTATCGCAAATAGATAGCCGGAAGAGCCTAGGGTGGCAACAAACACTTGGCAGGCGGTGACTTCACCAGCATCAGGATCGGTGATCGGCATCGTGCGACCGCAGAAGTCGACAAACATCTTGTCGCCTGGTGCGTGCACTTGCCGCATGCTGATTTTCTGCGTTTTCACCCAGGCCCGATAGTGTCGGGTGAACTGCGCGTAAGACACCCCGTCGGGCTCTTTTTCCCGGAACTCTTGCCAGAGTAAGTCCAATGTCATGTCACGAAAGCGCAATTGCTCATGAATCTCATGCCACGGCGGTACGACTTTGCGTAGAGTTGGAGCACGACGGCGCTTAGTTAAAGCGCAAACTGAAGGTGGCGTCATCGAGTACCTTGAGGGACTCCTAGCGTTCACCGCTCAGTTCGAGTTGATCACGCAATGCCCGTACCGTGTTGTGCGATACGTGAACGATTTGAGCAAATGTGTTGTTGATGCTGAGCATTGAACTGCATGCGCGCAAAACCGGTTTGCCACTGCTGGGTTTGTTCATTCGCGACATTCTGCCGCTTGGGCTTGAGCCGCATCTCAAAATGTGGATGGTTGAAAACGACTTTATGCAGGCATCCGCCCATCTCAATCTGCTGGTCTACAACACAGAGCACGGTTACAAGCGCTCCCTGAGTTGGCCGCAGCGGGTCAAGGTCATGCAACGCTTGCTCAAAGGTGATTTCGGGCTGGATGTGCAGTTCGCTATGGCCCCACAATTTGACCTGAATGATGAAACGAATACCCCAGCGGTTGTCGTCAAGAATTACTGGCGTGCGACACGGCTACGCGAGTGGGGCTGGGAGCAGATTGCGAACGGTCGGTGTGAAAAGTTTCCACCGAGCGAACTCATGCTGTAAGCCAGATTCATTGGGGAACTTGGGGAGCAATGGACCCCAAAACCAACGCAAGCCCGAATTTGGAGGCCGGCAGCCTGATTCGGGAATACCTCTCTCCCAATGGCAACCTGGACCGATTGCGCGAAACCTGTGCAGAAGTTCAGGCCTCCGGCGGTAACAACTATTTACCGCTGATCTGGAAGCACTTTAAATCCCATCGTTCGCTATTGTTCCGCCTCAGTCATCTTCTCCGCTTGGAACCCACTACTCAAGATCATGCACTAATTCAGGCGCTTCAGTTCCAGGATAGCGAAAAGCCGGCAGTTTGATTCGTGATATCTGTCCCTCGAGGAAAATCTTGATCAACGTCGCCAAGCCTGTGCCGAAGTCCAGGCTACGGGCGGCAGTAACTATCTCCCGCTATTCTGGAAGCACTTCATATCCCATCGATCATTACTGTTCTGCTTGAGCCATGAAGCCAACAACCCAGGATCGCTCGCTGATCGAGGCTCGGCTGTTGATCCAGGACAATGCGAACTTGCATAGGGAGTTGATCGACGAGCATGCGGCCCCGCCGTTCGCCTCATATCTCTACGCCGTCGGCCTGCCAATAAGGCACCTATAAAGTGCGCAGCGAAGAAAAACGCACCGTCGCGCGACAAAATAATGCCCTCTGATAGTCGTACAATAAGGCCTTCAAAGCATCGATGCCCCACGAATTAACGTCATAAACCACTTTACCTGCATTTGGTATATATATTGCTTTCACGCAGGAGGCCCTTGACTGGAACGTGTCTGGGCAAACCTCGGAACGATCAATTTAGACTGTGGTGGCAGACAGAGCTCAGTTTTATTACTGAGCTGTGCCTGCCTAACAAGGAGTTCTAATGGCTATTGAATTTTACTCGACCGATACAGATCAAGGCACCATTTCGGTTATCAGGAAAGATGACCATGGTTACCAAGTTGTGAAACAGATAAAAGTTGGTAACGCCCCGCGAGGCTCTGTGAAGTTTACGAAAGCTGGGCGGGGATTTGTTTCCAATACAAGTGGTTGCACTGTTTCGGAGCTTGACCCATTCAATCACCGTGAAGTGCAACGAATCACGGTGGGCATGGGCCCACGCGGGATTGGCATCATTCCTGGCGACAGGTATATGCTTGTGTCGAACTCTGGGTCCGACACAATGTCTCTCGTGGATTTAAGTATCAGCAAAGAAGTGTTGCAGTTACCCGTTGGCCGAGATCCGCGCCACCTGGGGATAACAAAAGATGGCAATTGGGCATACGTATGCATCTGGGGAGACAGCTACATCTCGAAGTTGGATCTTTCCAGTCTCAAGGAAAATGTTGTGGAGGGCGTCAAGGAGGTCGCACGCATCGAGCTCCCTGAAAACTCAAATCCTTATAGCCTTAACATTGATCCTAGCGGTCGCTTCGCTTTGGTAGCGTGTAATGCTACCGATCACGTTCCAGTTATCGCGCTGGACTCCGATACAGTTCAATATAGGGTCGATGTAGATTGTGATGATGGGTTGTGTGGTGCTCGCGCAGTAGCCTTTTCGTCTGATGGTCAATTCGCATTCGTTACTCTGGAGCGGACAAATGCAGTAGCTGTCATTTCTTTAGAAACGTTCAGCATACAGCGCTATATCCAGGCAGGCTCGGCACCTCGAGGTATTATTCAAGATAACGATATGATCGTTATCTCGAACTTTTCAAGAGTTCTGATGGGGGCTGTGGCTGTCAACTCTGTCAAGCTGATACCTCACTCAATAACGTTTGTTAATTTAAAGGGCATCGACATAGCGAGTAAAGTCGCCATGCCGGCATCAAGTTATTCACAGACAAGGGTAGGTAACGGCCCCTGCAGTATTTCTATGTTTGATCCTGCAACAGTCCTTTTAGGTAATAGAAGCAACCTGCAGATGACTGTAGAGGCCTAAAGTGAATGGGCGCTATATTTAGCGCCCATTTTCTCTGCCTCCCCCGCTTTATAAAAGAATTACAAATAATATGAGTATCGCTATTTCTTCTAGAGAAGCCCGTAATATTGCTATCTTCAGCCAAGGATTGGGGCATGACGTATTATCGGTTACAGATATTTTTTCGAAAGTTGGATGCATTCAACTAGACCCTCTTAGGGCTGTTCGTGAGTCCCATGAACTAGTTTGCCTTTCAAGAGGTGCCTCTATGCTCGAGGCAACTTCACTACTGAGTAGCCAGTGCGCTAATCTTAGATTCGTCTACCCAGGTCATGCGCTAGCTTTGCTTCCAATAGAGTCTTGGCCTTGGTTTGGTTTTTTAAGACGCCGAATTTTACAATATGGCTGGCGTGGACCCACTCCGCAGCCCCAGTCTATAGTAAAAATTAGATCGATGATTTTGGAGGATTTTAAAATCTCTAGTCGAGATTTCAAAGATGGAAAGGGTGAAGGCTGGGCTAGATCCTCATCCTTGCGGATAGCAGCCGAATGGTTACTTTGGACAGGCGAATTGATATCTACGAGTAGGGCAGGGATTCATCGAGAGTACTCTGCTACGGAAAACGTTGTTCCACCTTACATTTTGAAAATGGAGATTACTGATTCAGATTGTTTTCATGAACTTGTTTCCAAGGCGATGAATGCACTAGGCGTGGCTAGTTTGGATGATATAGTAGATTACTTTCGTTTGCCAAAGGCCATAGTAGCACAGTGTATTGAGCAGTTAGAGTTCCCAGAAGTTAAGGTGGAGGGATGGAATTGCCGCGCTTGGGCTTCGCCACAGGGGTTGACGTTTGCGTCTTTCCAGGCTGAGCGATTAGTACCATTATCCCCCTTTGATTCTTTGATATGGCATAGACCCCGTCTTAAAAGACTGTTTGCAAAGGATTACCTTCTGGAGGCTTATAAACCTGCCAATCAACGGAGCTTTGGCCATTATTTTGTGCCAGTACTTGCAGGGGATGAGATAGTCGGCAGGGTTGCACCTCGTCGTGTTCGAGACCAATTAATAATTGAAAATAGGGAGTGTGTTAGCGACAATGATAATTGCTTAATTGACGAGGCTATTAATATTTTGATCAGCTGGAGCGCGGGAGCCAATTACTTCAAGGGAGAGAGGCTTTAATTGATGGATATATCTAGTGTTTCTTATAAGTCTCTATTGTCGCGACGTGGATTTGTTGGGCTCCTTTTATCCGCAAGCCTGGGGCGGCTAGCTGCCGGACTTATACCTTTCGGTCTTACTGCAGTCTATATGCAGGAGGATGAGTTTTTATCTGCTGGAGTTGCATCCATTTGCTTTATGTTTGCATCATCGCTTACAGCACCTGTCCGCGGTCGAATAATTGATAGATATAGCCCAAAAGTTATTTTGCCAGTTATGACGTTCTTGACAGCGATATCGCTATTTTTTGCGTTTGTTTTGTTAAGGAGTAACGATACTATATATCATGGTACTTTTTTTGTATTGATAGCTTCTGCGGTAGCACCTTTAAATAGTGTGGTTTTACGCTCAACTTGGTCGATTGTCGCCCCGAACGAAGACGAGCGAAGAGCTCTACATGCTTTAGATTCAATATTAGAAGAAAGTGTTTTTGTGTGCTCCCCGCTGTTAGTTGCGGTTCTATGGTCTTTCATAGGTCCTCAATGGGCGATACTTTTGGGTTCCGCAACCGTATTGTTGGGAACACTACTGCTTTTTTATTTTGCTTATCGCTCAGGGCCTCAAGTGATTGATGTTTTTGAGGCTAAGACACTGCCAAAAGTAGTGGTTAGATATTTTAAGAAGCCGATCGCGATGACAGCGCCAGGACTTGTTCTGAGCTTGCCCATGCTCAGCTTTGCATTCACCATAGGGTTTTGTAATATAGCATTTTCAGCTTGGTCGAGTTTTTACAGCACAGTGGCATTCACGGGTGTATTAGCGGCAGTTACTTCAGTCGGCGGTATTGTAGGAGGTTTGATTTATGGAAAGTTAAAGTTGTCGGATAGACATGCTGGAATAGCCTATTTTGCTATGCCATGCCTGTCGGCAATTTTTATTTCATTTATAGCGTTCTCAACCAGCTCAATTTTTTCGCTGGCTATAGCTTTTGTAGTAGGCCTAGCAATGACGCCGATGTTTATCGCTGCTTTTGTTCGCGTCCCTAAGGCGTTCGCAAGGGAAAATATAAATGAGGCGAATGCTTCGATCGGAGCCACATACAATGTCGGTTCCGGGATAGGTGCCTTGTTAGCTGGATATTTAATTGAAACCTATACATTGTCATTTGCTTTTTATACTGTGGTATTTTTCACAATAAGTACTATTGCGTTGGCGGTGCTTATTGCTCTCAAACTCCAATCTCGCCAACCAGTAACTCGCGAGCCGAAAGGTGCAATCACTTGATTATAATATGAATCATGATTGATTGTTGACAGCATGCAAGCAAGCTTAAACTTATTTCCTGAGGAGGATATATGAGTTCCTTCGTTTTCAAGAAAACACTTTCATGGGCAATCTTGCCGTATGTACGAGCCAGCAGGGGCTCTGTTACTGATGATAACAGTTCGGTTTATAACTCATTCCGGTATTTACGCCAAAGCAGGCGCAAAGAGAATTGCTGGCCTTGGCGGCTATACGATCAAATGGGCTGGGACGTTTGCTCCCCGGTTGATGTAGTGCTTGAGCCTCTCTTTGATGTGGAAATCTCGGCGTTACTTGAGGAGGAAGAAATACTCTCGATTGCTAACAGTGCAAATTTAAAAGAACTATGGAGAAGGGGGAGTTCATATATCGCTTTCCCTTCCTCCAACTGGCTGAGACTTTACGATTTCGATCGAGATGGAAAATGGGTTCCAATGTTTACACCCAATGGCCAAGGCACCGTTGAGTGGAATTTTGGGTGGAGTTTGAGTATTCCTGACGACATGGCAATATTGACTCTGGGGGCGGACAACTCGATAGCAGGTATTGATATACCCGGCGGGTTGATTTTATCAAAAAAAGCTAAAGATTTTGTTGATTTTTCAATTGCTATTAATATCAAAGAGCGAACTATGATCAGGCGAGGGGATGTGATAGCAAGACTGGTTCCGGTATCTAAGTCCGTGCTGAAAGTATCCTCAGAGTTTATCGATTTGTAACTTCTAGATTGGTGGTTTTCAGGAAGTCTAATTTCGATGCCTCCTCAATATTGGTACCTTTACTCGTTATAAATAGAGGCGTGATTTGGGCGTGCTCCGCACTTCATACTGTTCAGATTCTCAATCTGGCCAACATTTCCACATACTTGTGTTCAATAACGACTAGAAATGTGAAGCTACGTGTCCGCTATGGGGGCAAGTGTGTAAAGATACGAGATCATTCATCTCATGAGGCCTAGAGTTTTCGGCTAGTGAGGAGCTGGCAATTCGTCAAGGCTACGGTATTCAGTTCGTTCACAGGCTTGGCCGCCAGGCCACCAAAGGAGATGGCGGGGTCGATGTAGTGCATGCCGATTTGATGTCCTTCCAGCCCACATAACTCATCAGCGTCTTGAAACCCCAACCATTGGCCGTTACCTAGGTGACAAAGCCACGGCGCAGTGAGTGGCTGGTATACAGCTCGGCGAAAATGCTAGCGTGCTGCAGGATCTGCCGCAACAAGCTGATCAGACTGCCGGGATGTAGGTTGTTACCCCCAACGATCCAGATGACGGAACACTGCGCTGTGGGTGATGCCCGCGACACAGATCCAGTCGAGATAGGCCTGTACCGGGCAGAGGCGCTTCAGGGCCGGCATGTAATGAGTTGTGCCCAGGTTTTCCCGATCACCCTTGCTCTGCGGTAGGAATAGGCTCATGCCAGCACCTGCTCTGGCCTGAATATGCTCAACCTGCAGTCGACACAGCTCGTCGCTGCGAAAACCCCGCCAGAAGCCAATCAAAAGTAATGCCGTGTCACGCCGACTGCGCAGCAGGCTTATCAAATTGCCAGACTGCCGAGCCCGTTCGGCTTCCTGAGTCAACCACTGGACTGTCTGCTCCAAGTGTTGCAGCTGCAATGGGGTCGCCTGCTTGACTTGCGCTGGATGCAAGGTACGGATGTCTTTGAGTACCTGTCGCACGGTGGGCGTCTTGGTCGGATCGGGAAAGCCCTGGGTGATATGCCACTGGGCCAAGGCGGCCAAGCGCTGCTTGAGGGTGTTCAAACTCAGGGTGTTAGCGTAGTCCACTAGGTAGCGCACGATGCTGTCGCCGGTAGCGGGCAGGAACGCTTACGCTGGAGCATCCTCAAAACGCATACAAGCGGTCCTTTGCGTACAATTTTCCCCTCTGGGCGGCTGAATATATTCCTGCCCCAAAGTCAGGGCAGCCTTGCTGCGACTCGAGTTACATGGTCAAGTCAAATGCAATTAGGTGGTCAGTGCGAACGCAAATGGCTGGTCAGCGGTAATGCAATTGGATGGTCATTGCGAATGCAAATGACTGGTCAAGTTGAATGCAAACGGGTGGTCAAGTGCAATGCAATTGAGTGGTCAAGTCCATGCAATTACGCAGGCAGCTACCCTGGAAGGTGTCAGTCATTTAAGGGCGCCCATTTAAGCAGTCGGTGCTGGGGATGTCGAACGGTTGAACCCACAACCAAAAGCGGACGTTCAACCTTCTCACCAAAGACCGCGAACAGCGTTAACGATGAAAACTATGCACGGCGGTTCGAGTGTGGGCTTTAATGCTCGTGCTTAAATGCAGCCACATTGCTTCGACTCCGTACGAAGGTGGATGCGCCTGACGGCGGATTCAGGTTGCTGCGCACTTGTCTCATTCAAGGAAGAAACGACATTGAAAATAGCTTTCGGCGCCCTGTTGTTGACCTGGCTGGCTACTACCGCACTCGCTGACGAGAACCCTGTCGGCTTCCAAACTTCCATACTGGCGGACTCGCACAATGGGCGCGCGCTGGAGATGGTCGTCTGGTACCCCAGCGCAACTACCGCAGCCACGCAGATGATTGGCGATGATGTGGTGTTCGTCGGGGCTCCTGCCGTTCGTGACGCGCCGCCCGCTGCTGGCAAGCATCCATTGTTGGTGCTCTCCCACGGGTACAGAGGTAACTGGAACAACCAGATCTGGCTTGCCAGTGCCCTGGCTCACAGGGGTTACATCGTCGCCGCACTCAATCACCCTGGCACCACCACTCATGACCTTAGCCCTCAAGCCTCGGCGCAGTTATGGCAGCGGCCCGTCGATTTGCGCCGAGTCATTGACAGGGTCACGACTCAACCTGAAGAATTCGGCTCGGTCGCCAATGGCCGAATCGCAGTAGTGGGCCATTCACTCGGCGGCTGGACCGCCCTGGAGATCGCCGGTGCTCGTTTCGATCCAGACCGCTTCGCCCAGGAGTGCAAAGCCCACCCGCAGTTATCAAGTTGCACCAACTATGGAAAGATAAAACCCGCAAGCACCTCGGAATCAAAGGCCGCGTTGGCCGCCGATTTGCGCGATAAACGCGTCACTGCCGTGGTTGCATTGGACTTGGGTTTTTCACGTGGGCTGACCGATGAAAGCCTGGCCGCGCTGCCGGTACCAGCGCTGGTGATCGCTGCCGGCGCACCATCGCACGACCTTCCCGCTGAGTTGGAGTCTGCCAACCTGGCCAAACGCCTGCCTCCGGCGTCAAGCCGCTACGTCGAAATCAGCGACGCAAGCCATTTCAGCTTCTTGTCGGTATGCAAACCTGGCGCGGAGCTCATGCTCGAAGAAGACGTACCAGGCGATGGCATCATTTGCCGGGATGGCGACAGCGCTCGCCCGCGTGAGGTGATTCAACAGCAGGTTGCAGCGCTGATAGCCGAGTTTCTTCAGTCATCCATCGACAAAGAAGACAGTTTGTAGACTCGTGGTGCGGGAGCTGCCGCAGTTCAACAAAAAACCGCTGGAGCAGTTTCAGCGCCGGTGCAATCTGTCGGATCGGTTGAGTCCTCAGCCCAAAGCGGACGTTGTGCCGGGATGGCGACCCTGGATTCATTCAAGGCAGGCTTCAGGCGTCGCCGGCAGGCTATCGAGAAACGCGGTAATCTGCCGGCGGCCGCGCAAGTGCAGCGTGGGAATCTGCGGACCTATGGCCAGGCGTACCGCCTCGATACCCGGGCGGTAGCCTCGATCGAAAGTCCATACGAAGCGCAGGAAGGTCAGGAATGCCCGATCGAGCTTTTCCGCGCAGCCTGCGGCAAGGTCAGGCCGGGGACGGTTCATGATGCTGCGTATGATCACCCGGGTGAAACAGGTGAGCCGTGGCGTATCGAGCCAGATGATCAGGTCGGCACGGGGCAGGCGAAGGTCGAAGGTCCGCCGGGCATAGTTGCCTTCACACACCCAGGCAGCCGGTGCGAGCGCCGCGCGGACCCGTTCGCGGAACTGCTCGGCGTCGGGTTCGACCCAGCCGGGCTCCCAGAACAGCGTGTCCAGGTGGACCACAGGCAGGTTCCGGTGCTTGCCGAGGGCACGGGCGAGGGTGGATTTGCCACTCCCGGCATTACCCAGAATTACAATCCGTTGCATGGGCGCTTCCTGTCGCGAAAAAAGCCGGCGATTGTGCAGGTTTTGCATCGCCAGTTAAAGGCGAATAGCGGGGCCGACCGCGCCGGGAATGGAATGTGTGTTGCCAGTGTGGGGCCTGAAGCCGAGAGCAGGATGTCGATCCATCCTGGTCCCCATTGAGCGCCTGCTCCCGACCCTTTGTCGCCTGTCGGCAGCGCTCGCCTTTTCGGGGTGTCTACTGCTAGTGAGGCCCTGTAGGTACAGGGAGGAGAGCAGCATGAGCAATGAACAGGTGGCACCGGAAACCAAAGGGGTTGCAGTGCAGGTACTGGCAACCATTGACCTGGGTCCCGAAATCGAGGGCATGGCCGGGCGCCAACTCAGAATGCGCCTGGTGACCATCGAGCCTGGAGGCGTATTCGGGCCGATCCACAACCATAAAGACCGGCCAGGCGTCGTCTACATACTGGAAGGCACCATCACTGACCATCGCGATAGCGGCGACACCGACTATGGCCCGGGAGTGGGGTGGCCCGAGGACCGGGACACCACGCACTGGCTTGAGAACAAAGGGCCGATTCCGGCGCGGGAGATCTCGGTCGATATTATCCGGCAAGAGTGAGCCCGGGCCGAACATCGATACGGGCGAGCCAGACGCGCGGTTCGCCCAATGCCCATTATTCCCCCGCACCCGCCGCGCCATTGCTCGGGTCGCCCTCGGCCAGCATGCGCATCAGGATTGCCCGCTCCTTCGGCCCTGGCACCAGGCCGCTGGTCTGGCCTTCCAGGACGATGATGCCGTCTTCGTTGGTCATGCTGATGGCCGCCGTAGCCCGGCCTTGTTCGTCCAGCGCCTGGATGACCCAGTGGCAAGTGATGGTGTCGCCGGCATACACCGGCTGCTTGAACTGGAAGCTCATGGCCGAGGCCAGCCAGCCGATCTGTCCGCCGATTTCGGTGAGCAGGCTGGCGGTCAGCAGGCCATGGGAAACCGGTGCCCTGAAGCGCCGGGCCGCGGCGAACTCGGCATCGAAATGCACCGGGTTGTAGTCGCGGGACAGCGTGGCGAAGCCCTGGATATCCGCCTCTGAAAAACAGCGGGAGAGGGTGAAGCGGTCGCCTGCCTGAAGCCCTTCGGTGGCGCGCTGTCGGAAGCTTTTCATTGCGGTTCCTGGTCCTTTTGCGTATTCGGGGGAGTGCGGTTTCGAGCCTTTTGGATACCCGTGGAACATACCGGTTCAGCGCAGGATCTGCTCGATGAACAGCAGCACCGCG
Organism: Pseudomonas sp. FW305-25; assembly: GCF_017351415.1. Classification (NCBI taxonomy): domain Bacteria; kingdom Pseudomonadati; phylum Pseudomonadota; class Gammaproteobacteria; order Pseudomonadales; family Pseudomonadaceae; genus Pseudomonas; species Pseudomonas sp. FW305-25. Next base: position 23,127 of record NZ_JACNDE010000020.1, read on the forward strand.
ATGATGATCATCAGCGCCCCCGAGAGCCGGCTGACCGCTTGCGCGGCCACCGGGCGCGTCTGCAACACGGCGCGGGAAGCAAAGCCCACCAGCAGGTAGATCACCGCACAGCTGAAGGCATGCAGCAGCCCCAGCGCGACGATTTGCAGCGGCACCGGCCAGGCGGCCAGCGGGTCGGTGAATTGTGGCAGCAAGGCCAGGAACAGCAGGAACACCTTGGGGTTGAGGCCACTGACGCAGGCCCCCTTGAGGGTCCAGCGAGCCCAGGACGCGGAAGGCTGGGCCTCCCCGGCGCGGGGCACGGACGGGTTGCGCAGCATATTGATCCCCAGCCAGAGCAGATAGCCAGCCCCGCCAAGGGTCAGCAGCGAGAGGGCCAGGGGATTGCTGGCGATCAGCCCGCCGACCCCGGCGGCCACTATCAGCGTCGCCAGCAGATGCCCGATCAACAGGCCCGCCACCGCGGGTATCACCACTCGCCCGAACAGGCCGGCCGATATCGCGTAGGCCCAATCCGCCCCGGGGGTGATCACAAATAGAAACGACACCGCCCAGAACGCCGCGAAAATACTCAGGCTCATGGCCGTCTTGCCTTGTGCTGCTGGGCGAATGCTGTTTCTGGGCTGTCGACGGTGGTGTTAATCGGGGAGGGCATGCTTCTTTCTCGCAAAGATCAGGTTTGCCGAAAGATTAATGGAGTGCGGTGAGAATATTTTCTCTATTATTCCAGTCCTAATAAGGTTTTTGGGTAGATCCTTCCATATGGACAGAATTGATCAGAAGATTCTTGCCGAGCTGCAGGCGGACGGGCGTTTGTCGGTGACCGAACTGGCGGAACGGGTCGGCCTGAGCCTGTCGCCGTGCCATCGTCGCGTGCGGGCGCTGGAGGAGTCGGGGGTGATCCAGGGCTATCGCGCCCAGTTGTCGCCCAGCGCCCTGGGCCTGACGTTTTCGGCGATGGTCTTTGCCACGCTGCGTGAGGGCGATCACCAGGCGGTGGCCGCCTTCGAAGCGGCGCTGCTGCCGATCCCGCAGGTCGTCGAGGCGCAACGGCTGTTTGGCGAGCCGGATTACCTGCTGCACGTCATCACCCGCGACCTGCCGGCCTTCCAGCAGCTTTACGATGACCGCCTGTCCAAGCTGCCCAACGTCCAGCGCCTGACCTCGACCCTGGTGATGAAACGGGTGATTCAGGACCGCTCGCTGCCGTTGTGAGACGCGTCGACAAACACATCAGAACAACACTTCAGGGAGATACCGATGCGTGAACGAAAATCGGCAAGATTGCTGGTCATCAACCCTTCGCGAAAGGTCCTGCTGTTCCGCTTCCTGCACAAGGAAGGAGCGCTGGCGGGGGATGACTATTGGGCCACGCCCGGTGGCGGGCTTGAAGGGGACGAAACCTTCCAGGTCGCGGCGATTCGTGAACTGCACGAGGAAACCGGTATTCAGGTCAGCGCGGTGGGAGAGCCGGTGGCCGGTCGCCGGTTCCCCATGCAACTGCCCAGCGGCGAATGGGTGACCTCCGTCGAGCAATATTTTGTGGTGCACGCGCCAGATCAGCCGCTCTCTCGTGCCGGCTGGACCTCGGCCGAGGCCCAGGTGATGGCCGACCATCATTGGTGGTCCGCCGATGATCTGCGAGCCACCGAGGCCACCGTCTGGCCGCAAGCGCTGGTGCACATGCTGGAAGAGGCGGGGGTGTTCGAGCGGTCCTTGTAGCGTTTTTTTCGCGGGCTAATCCTGGCTTAATCCAGCTCCGCTGATATGGCGCGCAGCCGGGCTTTTTCGGCGGCCGGTTTCTGCGATCGGCGCAATTGTAAGAGCGGCTTTCCACCCCTAGACTCCAGCCCATGAAACGCTACCTGCGATTTTGTCTTGTCTTCCTGATCAGCCTGGCGCTTCCCCTCAGCGGGATGGCGGGCGTCCAGGCGCCGACCGAACCCTGCCCGATGAAGACCCAGGGCATGGCGATGATGGACGACATGGGCATGGACTGCTGCAACGACCTGAAAAGCCCGGTCGAGCACGGCAAACCCTGCAAGCCGGGCCAGGAATGCAAGACCGGCGGGATGCTGCAAGTCTCGATCGTCAAGCCTGCCGTAACCCTGAGCCACCCCGTTGTCCTGTCCTTCTCCAGCGATTTTCTGCCCGTGCAAAACCTTTCCGGGGTATGGCGACCGCCCCGGGCCTGATTCCTGTATCCCCCTGAACCTCATTCCGTATTAACGGGATGACATGGCTGCGTGCCTGTCTTTCGGGCGCGCGGTGGATCATCACAGGAATCGTCAACATGAACCCCAAGTGCTATTGCACCGGCTGGTCCCTCGTGGCCGGCCTGGCGGCGGGCGCGCTGGTGTGGCCGAGCCTCGCTGGCGCCTTGACCCTCGACGAGGCGTTGCGGCTGGCCGAGAACAACGCGCCGTCGCTGACTGGCCAAGACGCGAAAATCCAGGCCGCCAGCAGCGCGGCCATCCCCGCCGGCGAACTGCCCGACCCCAAGTTATTGCTGGGGGTACAGAACTACCCCATTGGCGGCCCGGATCGCTGGCGTCTCGACCAGGACGGCATGACCATGCAGATGGTCGGCATCCGCCAGGAAATGCCCAACAGCGCCAAGCGCAAGGCCCGCGTCGAGGTCGCCGCCGGAGCGGTCGAACGGGCCGCCGCCGAGCGTCGGGTGGAGTTGCTGAACGTGCGCCAGGCCACGGCCCTGGCCTGGATCAACAGCTATTCGGTGGAGCGCAAGGAAGTGTTGCTCCAGGACTTGTACAAGGAAAATCGCCTGCTGGGCGACACCGTGCGCGCACAGATTGCTGGTGGCCGCGGGCTACCGGCGGACGCGGTGACGCCCCGGCAGGAAGCCGCGCAATTGGCGGAGCGCGAGGACGAACTGAGCAGCCAGCGGACCCAGGCTCGGGCCGCGCTCAAACGCTGGATCGGCGGCGCCGCCAACGACCGGCCCGAGGGACGTTTGCCCGAGTGGCCGGTGGACAGCGCAGGCTACGCGCACAAGCTGCAACACCATCCTGAACTGGCGGCGTTCGCGCCCATGACCCGCGAGGCGCAAGCCAGGGTTCATGAGGCCGAGGCCGACAAGCAGTCGGACTGGAGCTGGGAGCTGGACTATCAGCGCCGCGGCCGTGAGTTCGGCGACATGGTCAGCGTGCAGTTTTCCTGGGACTTGCCGTTGTTTCCCGGCTCGCGCCAGAACCCCAGAATCGCCGCCCGGCAGGCCGAGCTGAGCCAGTTGGAGGCCGAGCGCGAAGCCCTGTCCCGGGAGCACGCCCAGCAGTTGGAAGCGCAGTTGGCCGACTACCAGCGCCTGGATCGTGCGGTGCGCCGCAACCAGCAAAGCCTGGTGCCGTTGGCCCGGGAAAAGGTCGACCTGAGCCTTGCCAGCTACCGCGCCGGCAAGGGCGACCTGGCGGCGGTGGTCGCCGCCCGCCGCGAACTGATCGAAGCCCGCCTCAAGCAGATCGACGTCGAGGAACAGCGTGCCCTGACCAACGCTCGGCTGTATTTCGCCTATGGGGAGACCGCGCAATGAATGCATCGATATGGAAAGTCGCTTCGCTGGTCGGCGTCTCGCTGGCCCTGGGAGGGGCGGGTGGTTACTGGCTGGCCCAGCCGCGCAGGGGTGAAATGCCGGTGGTGGCGGTCGGGCAGGAGGCATCGGCCGAGCCCAAGGCGCTGTACTGGTACGACCCGATGTACCCGCAGCAGAAGTTCGACAAGCCGGGCAAGTCGCCCTTTATGGACATGCAACTGGTGCCGCGGTACGCCGAGGGCCAGGGAGCCCAGGGGGATGGCGCGGCGGTGCGCATCGATCCGAGCCTGACCCAGAACCTCGGCCTGCGCCTGGCCAGCGTCACGCGCGGGGTGTTGGCCAGCAGCGTCGATGCCGTCGGGGTGCTGGCGTTCAACGAGCGCGAGGTGGCGGTTGTTCAGCCGCGCACCGCGGGTTTTGTCGAGCGGGTGTATGCGCGGGCCCCGGGGGATCTGCTCAAGGCCAATGCGGCCCTGGCGGAGATCCTGGTGCCGGAATGGGCAGCGGCCCAGGAAGAGTTCCTCGTCCTCAAGGCCAGTGGCGATGCCGCTCTGCTGGCGGCCGCTCGCCAGCGACTGCGCCTTAGCGGGATGCCAACAGCCGTGATTGCCCAGGTCGAGCGCAGTGGCAAGGCCCAGCCGACCCTGACCCTGAGCAGCCCCATCGGCGGTGTGCTGCAAGAGCTGAATGTCCGCCAGGGCATGACCCTGGCCGCCGGCGAGACCCTGGCCCGGGTCAACGGTTTGAATAGCGTCTGGCTGGCCGTCGCGGTTCCGGAGTCGCAGGCTGGCTCGCTCGTCACCGGGCAGGTGGCCGAGGCTCGTTTGCCGGCTTTTCCGGGGGAGGTGTTCGCCGGCAAGGTCGACGCGATCCTTCCAGAGGCCAATGCCGACAGCCGCACGCTGCGGGTGCGGGTCGAGTTGCCTAACCCGCAAGGTCGACTGCGGCCGGGCATGAGCGCCCAGGTCAGCCTCAAGCGTGCGACCCAACAAGCCCTGTTGTCTGTGCCCAGCGAGGCGGTGATTCGCACCGGCCGCCGGGCCCTGGTGATGCTCGCCGAAGACGGGGGGCGCTACCGCCCGGTGGAGGTGCAGCCAGGGCCGGACAATGCTGGCCAGACGGCGATTTTGAAAGGCCTGGAGGAAGGGCAGCAGGTGGTGGCGTCCGGGCAGTTCCTGCTGGATTCGGAAGCCAGCCTCAAGGGCATAGTCGCCGCTTCCTTGGCGGCCCCCGCAGCCGTCTTGCATGAAGCCGAAGGGCAGATCCTGGCCATCGACCGTCAGGAAGTCACGCTGGCCCATGGTCCCTTCAAGAGCCTGGGCATGCCGGCCATGACCATGACCTTTCCTCTGGCCAATCCTGGCCTGACGCAGGGCCTCAAGGTGGGCGACAAGGTGCGGGTGGCGCTGAGCCAGAGCGGCAATGAGCTGCGGGTCCAACGCCTGGAAAAAGCGGGGAACCAGCCATGATCGCGGCCGTGATTCGTTGGTCGGTGGCCAACCGTTTTCTGGTGTTGCTGGCGACGCTGTTCGTCAGCGCCTGGGGTGTCTGGTCGGTGCAGAGCACGCCGGTCGATGCGCTGCCGGACCTGTCGGATGTGCAGGTGATCATCCGCACGCCCTATGCCGGGCAGGCACCGCAGATCGTCGAGAACCAGGTGACCTACCCATTGGCCACCACCATGCTCTCGGTGCCGGGGGCCAAGACCGTGCGCGGTTATTCGTTCTTCGGCGACAGCTTTGTCTATGTGTTGTTCGAAGACGGCACCGACCTGTACTGGGCCCGTTCGCGGGTGCTGGAGTACCTGAGCCAGGTCCAGAGTCGCTTGCCGGCCAGTGCCAGGCCGGCGCTGGGGCCGGATGCCACCGGGGTTGGCTGGATTTTCCAGTACGCCCTGGTGGACCGCAGCGGCGGGCATGACCTGGCGCAACTGCGGGCCCTGCAGGACTGGTTCCTCAAGTTCGAGCTCAAGACCCTGCCGAACGTGGCGGAAGTCGCCACGGTGGGCGGTATGGTCAAGCAGTACCAGGTACTGCTCGATCCGCTGAAACTGGCCAGCTTCGGTATCACCCAGGCCGAGGTCGGCGCGGCGATCGGCAAGGCCAACCAGGAAACCGGTGGCGCGGTGCTGGAGATGGCGGAGACGGAGTTCATGGTGCGGGCATCCGGTTACCTGAAGACCCTCGATGATTTCCGCGCCATTCCACTCAAGCTGACGGCGGGCGGGGTGCCGGTGACCCTGGGGGAGGTCGCGACGATTCAGCTCGGCCCGGAAATGCGCAGCGGCATCGGCGAACTCGACGGCGAGGGCGAAGCGGTGGGCGGCGTGGTGATTCTGCGCAGCGGCAAGAACGCCCGGGAAACCATCGCGGCGGTCAAGACCCGGCTTGACGAGCTGAAACGCAGCCTGCCGGCGGGGGTGGAAATCGTCACCACCTACGACCGCAGCCAACTGATCGACCGCGCGGTGAGCAACCTCGGCCACAAGTTGCTGGAGGAGTTCATCGTCGTGGCGCTGGTGTGCGGGATCTTCCTCTGGCACCTGCGTTCCTCCCTGGTGGCGATCATCTCCTTGCCGATCGGGGTGTTGATCGCCTTTGTGGTGATGCGGCACCAGGGGCTCAACGCCAACATCATGTCCCTGGGCGGGATCGCCATCGCGATCGGGGCCATGGTCGATGCGGCGGTGGTGATGATCGAGAACGCCCACAAGAAGCTCGAGGCCTGGCACCAGGCCCATCCCGGGCAAACCCTGCAAGGCGAGCCGCGCTGGCAGGTGATCACCGAGGCGGCGATCGAGGTCGGGCCGGCGCTGTTCTTCTGCCTGTTGATCATCACCCTGTCGTTCATCCCGGTGTTCACCCTGGAGGCCCAGGAAGGGCGGCTGTTCGGCCCGCTGGCGTTTACCAAGACCTACGCCATGGCCGCGGCGGCGGGGCTGTCGGTGACCCTGGTCCCGGTGTTGATGGGTTACTGGATTCGCGGGCGGATTCCCAACGAGCAGCAGAACCCGCTGAACCGCTGGTTGATCGGTATCTATGAACCGGCCCTGGAGGCGGTATTGCGCAGGCCCCGGGCGACCTTGCTGGTGGCCTTGCTGGTGTTTCTCAGTGCGCTATGGCCGATCTCGCGTCTAGGGGGAGAGTTCCTGCCGCCGCTGGACGAAGGCGACCTGCTGTACATGCCGTCGGCGCTGCCGGGGCTGTCGGCGCAAAAGGCGGCGCAGCTGCTGCAACAGACCGACCGGCTGATCAAGAGCGTACCTGAGGTCGAGCATGTGTTCGGCAAGGCCGGCCGCGCGGAAACCGCCACCGACCCGGCGCCCCTGGAGATGTTCGAGACCACTATCCAGTTCAAGCCCCATGACCAGTGGCGCCCGGGCATGACCCCGGAGAAACTGGTGGCGGAGCTGGACCGGGTGGTGCGGGTCCCGGGGTTGACCAATATCTGGATTCCGCCGATCCGCAACCGTGTGGACATGCTCGCCACTGGCATCAAGAGCCCGATCGGGGTCAAGGTGGCCGGCAGCGATCTGCGGCAGATCGATGCCGTGACCCAGGCCGTCGAGCGGGTGGCCAGGAACGTGCCCGGGGTCAGTTCGGCGCTGGCCGAACGCCTGATAGGGGGCCGTTATATCGACGTGGACATCGACCGCCAGACGGCCGCGCGCTACGGCCTGAACATCGCCGACGTGCAGTCGATCGTCAGTGGTGCCATTGGCGGTGAAAACATCGGCGAGACCATCGAAGGGTTGGCCCGCTTCCCGATCAGCCTGCGTTACCCCCGTGACTGGCGCGACTCGCTGGGGGCTCTGGAGCAGTTGCCGATCTACACCCCGCTGGGCAGCCAGATCACCCTCGGCACCGTGGCCAAGGTCAAGGTCAGCGAGGGTCCACCGATGCTCAAGAGCGAAAACGCCCGGCCTTCGGGCTGGGTGTATGTCGATGTGAGGGGGCGGGATATTGCCTCCGTGGTCGCCGACCTGCGTCGGGCGGTGAGCGAGCAGGTCCAGCTGCAGCCGGGCATGAGCCTGAGCTACTCCGGGCAGTTCGAGTTTCTCGAGCGGGCCAACGCCCGGCTCAAGCTGCTGGTCCCGGCCACCCTGCTGATCATCTTCGTGCTGCTGTACCTGACCTTCACCCGCTTCGACGAAGCCTTGCTGATCATGGCCACGTTGCCGTTCGCCCTGACGGGCGGGGCGTGGTTCCTCTATTGGCTGGGCTTCAACCTGTCGGTGGCCACCGGCGTCGGTTTTATCGCCCTGGCCGGGGTGTCGGCGGAGTTCGGCGTGATCATGCTGCTGTACCTGAAGAACGCCTGGGCCGAGCGCGAGGAATCCGCCGAGCGTACCGAGGCTGGATTGCTCGCGGCGATTCGCGAAGGCGCGGTGCAGCGCGTGCGCCCCAAGGCCATGACCGTGGCGGTGATCATCGCCGGCCTGCTGCCGATCCTGCTGGGCAGCGGCACCGGCAGCGAAGTGATGAGCCGCATCGCCGCGCCCATGGTCGGCGGCATGCTCACCGCGCCCCTGTTGTCCCTGTTCGTCATACCGGCGGCCTATCGCCTGATGCGCCGCCGGCACCTTCGCGCTGTCTCCATCACACAAGGAAAAAACCTATGAAACCGATCCAGATCGTTATCGCTGGCACCCTGGCCGCGCTGTCCCTTGCCGCCCACGCGCAGGACATGCCCGGTATGAAAATGGATGGCATGAAAATGGACGGCATGAACGGCATGCAGATGAAGCAGGAAGCCCGACAGGTTCAACAGGCCAGTGCCGAGGGCACGATCAAGGCCATCGATGCCTCGAAGCAGCGGGTGACCATCGCCCACGGCGCCGTCCCCGCCGTGCAATGGCCGTCGATGACCATGACCTTCGCCGCGACCGCAGAGCAGTTGGCGGGACTGGCGATTGGCGACCGGGTGACCTTCGCATTCCGCCTGGACGGCGGCGCGGCCACTATCGTTTCCATCAGGAAATAAAACCACTAGGCCGGCATGCGCAGGCATGCCGGCCTCACGCTCATTATTCACAACGGCGCCGTCGGCTCGTTCCTCTCTCTACCAACCATTAGAGGGAACGCCCGATGAAAAACACCGAACTCAGCCACATCATCCTCAGTGACCACTCGCGCATCGAGGCCGCCATCAGTACCGGTGCGGCCTGGGAAGTCTGGTTCCAGGTCGAGTTTCTGATGCTGCTGCGCGCAGCCCACCTGGGAGTCGCCCGCGAAGTGCCTTACCCACCGCCGAACCAGGCCCTGCACCTGGATGTACTGGCCAGCCAGGGTGTCGAGAGCTATGCCATCGAGGTGAAAGTCGAGAGCGCCACCAATGCTGGCAACAAACTGTTGGCGGAAACCCGCAAGGACATCGAGAAAATCGCCAAATACACCGAGCCGGTCGAGGCCCGCTGGGTGGTTTCCCTGGCCTATAGCGACGTGGCCAAACGCTCGTTGCGCGGGTTCACGGTGGAGAACAGCGGCCACGCCATCTACCACGAGGCCGGTGCGATCGGCTGCATGATCTTCTCGGTTTGACCCGCACAGGCGCCAGCAGGGCATGAGGCCTTCCTGGCGGCTTTCGACAGTTCGTGCCCTTAGTGAGAGAACAACTGCCGGTCGCCTTGTTTCTGCGAACCTGCGACGTAGTACGCCTCGAACCAGGCGGGCTGGCCCGAGATCGCCGTGGGTTTTTTCAGCAACAGTGGCGGTGGCTGCTTCCCCTGGGTCTCATCGGCGCTGGTGAAGGCTTTTTGCATCACGCTGCGAAAGTGCAGGTGATCGAATATCAGCAGGGCCTGGATGGCATAGACCACGGCGATTTTCTGGTCCTCGATCAGGATCAGGTGATCGCCGTTTTTTTCTTCCCCCGAAATGGACAGGTTCGAGGAACCGGTGAAGACCTTGGCGCTCGGCAGGTTGAAGTCGGTGACGACGAACTTGTTGTGTACCGAAATACCGGTGCCGCCGGACCACTCGCTGCGAAAAGGTTCCGGTGCGTACTTGGCGAGATAGGCGAAATCCACCTCGGCCGAGGTGCCATCGGGCTTGATCACATCCATGCCCGAGGCCTTGTCGGTCACGCCATAGTTGAACACCGGACGCTTGTAGAGGCGGCTGATCGACTCGTACAGGGGGCCGCTGGTGATCTGGTTGAGGAAGGCGATGTTGAACAGCACCGAGCGGCTGGCCTGGTCGATCGCGCCGCCGATCGGGCTGAGCGACAGGTCGCTGCCGTTGTGTGGCGAGAAACAGAAATGCAGGCGCGGGCCGGCGGTCGTTGCGGTGCCGGTTTCGATCACGTGCCATTTCTGCGCCAGGTCGCTGGCCTCGAAGTTTTTCGGATCGCTGAAGCTGGCGTCGAAGACCCGACCGAACAGGTCCGCTACCTCGAGGTGCTTGAACAACAGCGCATTGTTGTTCTGCACATAACAGCCGCGGAAGCTGAAGTTGGTGGAGCCGCACAGCACCTGGTAAGGCTTGCCGTTGCGCCGGGCGATCAGCACCTTGTGATGCTGCAGGCCATGGAAATGGCTGCGTCGAACCCGGTCCGCGCCGGCCGAGGCCAGCAGGCGGCTGGCGGCCCGGGTCTCGCAGCTGTCGGGGGCGGCGTGATCGCCGGCGTCGTCGATAATGATGCGCAGGCGACTACCCAGCGCCTCCAGTCTGGCGAGGATGTCCGGTTCGTTGAAGTCGTAGGCGAAGACATCGAGGGTGGTGTCCGGCTGCCGTAGGACTTCATCCAGCACCGCGAAAATCATCGACACCGCCTCGAAGCCGAGCCACTGGTACATGGCCGTCTCGGTCTTCGGGTGGTCGAGCCCGTCCTTGGTTTTCGATGGAATCAGGCTCTTGCCATACACATCGACCTTGACGCCCGCGGGCACCCGGTCGCGGAAGGCCTGCGAGGAGGTAAAGCCCCGGGTGAAACCAATGTCGAGGATGCCTTCGTAGCTGATGGGGTCGAGGTCGATCGACAGTTCGATGGCCGTGCCGGGAACCAGCTGGCCGTCGTTGGCCATGTGCATCATCTGGCCCCGGTAGGTGAAGGTGCCTTGGTCGACCTCATGGGGGACGTGAACCCAGCGAAACTTCTGGAAGGGCGCTTCCAGCGAGGAAAACTTGCGCTGGCCATCGACCGCGCTGTGGGTTGGCTCGTCGTAGGCGAAGGCGATGCGGTTGGGCAGGGGCTTGAAGTCGGTGCTGCCGGGAAACCGGCATTCGATGGCGAACCCCACCAGGTCGGGGGGAGGGGTGTCGACATCGAAACCGATCAGGCACATGCGTTCGCCGCGCCACAGCTTCATGGTGAAACCGTCGAGCGTCTGGGTGTTGTAGAAATCGGCCATGGGGGTGCTCCTTGCGCGGGGGGACGAGTCAAGCCGGGGCTGGATGTGTGCAGCGTAGAACAGCGCGGCGGGCGGTGGCGGTTTTAGCACGGGCCGGGTCGCGGGGGCGGGTTGTATTGCGCCCCGATGCTCTTATATGTTGCAAGCCCGACCCGTTCGACTCCTTGCAGAGAAGCCCTCGATGAACCTCGCCACCCTGTTGCTGTTTCTCCCGGCCTGCTTCGCCCTGAACATGGCGCCCGGGCCGAAACCGAAAAAAAGACCGCGCCCCTGGGGCTGGCCGCGCTGCCCCGGCAGGAGTTCCTGGTGGCCATCGGCAACCCCAAGGCGATCCTGATCTTCACCGCCTTCCTGCCGCAATTCGTCGACCCCGCGGCCCCGGTCCCCGGCCAGTTCCTGGTGCTCGGCGCCTTGTTCCTGCTGCTGGAATGGATAGCCATCAGCGCCTACGCCTGCATGGGTCTGCACATGCGCCGCTGGTTCGCCGAGCCGCGCGGCAAGAAGATCTTCAACCGCTGCTGCGCGGCGTTGTTGTCGGCGGCGGCTTCGGTGTTGCTGTTGGCGCGGCGGGCTTGAGTTGTCCGTAGATGTGCGTGCTCTTGCCGGGGGCCGTTGACGTCGCCTTCCAGCGTGATGGTTGGCACTTTGAACGATATGCAGATCGCTTCGCAGCACCTGCCCTAAGGGGCGAATGCCACCCATGGCTTTTACGGCGCTGGCTGCAATGGCCAGTGGGAAAGCGCTTTGGGGCGGGACGAGCGCTGGTATTCAATGGCGCCGCACAGGCAGTTGCCCTGGAAGGTGTCAGTCATTCAAGGGCGCACCTTGAAGCGCAAGGGCGCTCATATAAACGGCCGGTGTTGGGGAGGTAGAAGGGCTGGTTTCGGCCGTGGATTCAATCGGCCGATGCAGCGGATTGGCCATAAGCGGGTACTCAAGCTACGGGCCTGGCGTTTTGCTCGCTGCGGTTCAGTCTTCCGGCAGGTTATTGAATATTTTTTCCAGGGTTCCGTTCAGTTTGGTGATCTGGGCCTCGGTCAGGCCTTTGAAACTGGTGCGGAAGATATCGCTGGTGCAGTGCTGGACTTCTTCGATGGTATGGCGGCCGATATCGGTGAGGGAGACCTGAGTCACGCGCCCATCGCTGGCGCTGGTGTTGGTCTCCACCAGGCCATCGGCTTTCATGCGATAGACAATTTTGGTGATGGTCGAGAGCTTTGCGATGGCATGGATGGAGATTTCCGAAATGCTTGATTCGCCATTTTCCTTGAGGATGAACAGAATCCGCCAGCGCGGGATATCCATATCGATTTTTTTCAGCGCTTTCTCCATGGCCATGGAGTAGCGGCCATGCAGGCGAGCCAGCCAGTAGAAGGGAAAATCTTCCTTCTTGAAGTCTTCACTGGCGGGGTTGTATCGGCTCAGGCGCTTTTTCGGGGTGGTCATAAAGGTTGGCGTAGTCTTTCTGGTGAGCTGGGTTGATAGCGGGCGCCATTGTCGCGCCGCACGCAGCAAAAAACCAGCAGACAGGTCACAGCGTGCCTTGGGCAAGGCCTTCAGGTCGGACGCTCGTGTGTGAGGTTTTGACGAAAGTATCGGCCACCCTTGATCGGCTAAAACAGGGTGGGTAGGAGTGCGAAGGCCGGGGTACGGTTGAGCATGCAGAGCCGCGCCTGGGGCTGTTCGGCGCTGCTGCGAATCGCAGGGCGAGCCCGCTGATTGGCTCGATCGATTCCGTCAGGCGGCTGGCCGCCTGACGGACCCTTGAACCAGCCACTGAGCGCTCTCGCGATTACCAGCGCGGGCCGAGTTCGGCGCACATTTTGCGAACCATGGCGTCGAAGAATTTCACCGCGAAACCGCTGTCCCGAATGAGCATGGCCGTGAGTTCGGCGCACTTGCGGCTGATCGCCTCCGGCAGCGGATTGTCTTCACCGCCCAAGGCGCCGGCCTGGCACTGGATTTCGGCGGCGCGCTGCACCGTCCACAACAGGAAGAACGCCTTGGCGATACTGCTTTCGCCGACGGCAATGCCGTGGTTGCGCAGCACCAGAATGTGCTTGTCGCCGAGGCTGTCGATCATTCGGGTTTTTTCGTCATCAAACAGCGTGATGCCTTCGAAGGTGTGGTAGCCGATCCGACCGTAGAGTTGCGCCCCATAAAAGTCGTTATGAGCAAAACCGGCCTTTTTCATGACAATCGCCGAAATCGGCGTGGTGTGCGTGTGGATCAGGCACTGAATATCTGCGCGCGCACCGTGCACTGCGCTGTGCAGGGCGAAGCCGGCAGGGTTGCCGTCATAGGGCGAGTCTTCGAGCTTCTTGCCGTGCAGGTCGACCTTGAGCAGGTTGGCCGGCGTCACTTCGGTGTAATTCAGGCCGAACGGGTTGACCAGATAGTGGTGCGCCGGGCCGGGCAGGCGTGCGGAAATATGGTTGAAGATGGTCTCGGTCCAGCCAAAGAAATCCACCAGGTGGTAGCAATGCGCAAGTTGCACGCGCAGTGCCCATTCTTCGTCGCTGCACGTCTGGGGTGTTGCCGATGGGGTCTGGTCCATGTCGATGTCCTGGTTGTAGTGAGTCAGTGACGGGCCTGTTCGCCGCGAAAGCGTGCCAGGGCAATGAGGTGGCGAGTGATGGGCATCGGGATCGCCATGCCATCGGCCAGCTCCAGCACCGCATCGCCGATGGCGGCCAGCTCCAGAGGGCGGCCTTTCTCATAGTCCTGCAGCATTGAGGTGCGCACGGCGCCCATGCCGGCGCCGAGTTCGAGAAAGGTCCTTGGATCGATGCTCACGCGCGCGCCATAAGCGGCGGCCGTCAGCAGGGCTTCGTGCAGACAACTGCTGACCAGGTCGCGGAGCTCCGGCAGGCTGTAAAGCTGCTCGAGGGTGGCGCCGGTAATCACCGAGAGCGGGTTGGAGGTGAGGTTGGCGATGATCTTGGTCCACAGGTTGTCGCGGATGCGGTCGGTGGCTCGCGCTTCTATTCCGACACTTTCAATCAGTGCGCGCACACGCTCCAGGCGCGGGCTGAGACGGTTGTCGGGTTCGCCGAAAATCATCAGGTGCGGGGTGCGCGATTCGGCCACGGCGCTGGCCGGGCAGTGTGCGGTGATGAACACTACGCAGCCGATCACGTGACGCAGATCCAAGGTCCGGCTGAGAATCGACTGCGGATCGACCGCGTTCACCTGTTGCCCCGCGTAGCGTCCACCCTCGCCGTGGAAGTACCACCACGGCACGCCGTTGACCACCGGGATCACCACCGTCTCGGCAGTCATCATCGGTTGCAACTGCGGCAGCAGGGTGGCCAGGGCTTGTGCCTTGGCGCAGAGAAAAATCAGGTCTTGCTCGCCGAGGCTGGCGGCGTCGTCGCTGGCGTCGACCCGTACATGGTGGTGGCCGTCCAGGTCGTTCAGGTGGATGCCGTCACGGCGGATGGCGCTCAGGGTTTCTCCTCTGGCCAGTACCTTGACCATGTGGCCGCTAGCAGCCAGACGTGCTGCCAGGGTGCAGCCGATAGCACCGGCACCGGCGATGCCGATGCGTAGGGGGATAGCGTTCATCGCGACTCCAGATGTTCAAAGGCCGGATAAGACCGTGCTCGACGCGCCCGGCGCCCTTCGGTCGCCGGGGCAGGGCAGCCGTCAGTTGGCGAGCATTTCCTGGTGCTTGCTGGCCAGGCCCAGATAGGCTTCGATCACGCGCGGATCGTCGGCCAGTTGCTGCGCCGGGCCCTGTATGGCGATCTGGCCGGTTTCCAGCACATAGGCGTAATCGGCCACCCGCAGGGCGGCGCGCGCGTTCTGCTCCACCAGCAGAATCGATACCCCTTGCTCGCGCAGGGCGGTAATGATCCGGAAAATCTCCCGGGTAATCAGCGGCGCCAGGCCCAGGCTCGGTTCGTCGAGCATCAGGAGCTTGGGCTTGGCCATCAGTGCCCGACCCACGGCGAGCATTTGTCGTTCACCGCCAGACAATGTCGCTGCCAGTTGTTCACGGCGCTCCCAGAGACGCGGGAACAGCTCATAGATTTCGGCCAGCGTCTCGCTGTAGCGCCGGTCGCCCCGGCGATGGCGCTGGAAGGCGCCGAGCAGCAAGTTGTCGGCCACGCTCATGCTGGTGAACAGCTCGCGTTTTTCCGGCACCAGTCCCAGGCCCCGTGAGACCATCACTTCCACTTCCGGCAAGGCTTCCAGGCTGCCATCGAAATGAACCTGCCCCCGGGAGCCAAGCACGCCCATGATTGCCGAAAGCAGGGTGGTCTTGCCGGCGCCATTGGGGCCAATCACCGTCACGATCTGGCCCTTGCCCACCGTCAGGCTGGCGTCGCTCAGCGCTTCGACTTTGCCATAGGCCACGCTCAGGTCCTTGATCTCCAGCACGGCGTCGTCGACCTGGTTGCGCGGTGTGAGGTGCGGTTCCACTTGCATGTTCATCATTCGGCTCCTCCCAGATAGGCTTCCAGTACCGCGGGATCCTTCTGTACGTCTTCAGGCAATCCCTGGGCGATCCGCTGGCCGAACTCCATGACCACCACGCGGTCGACCAGGCCCATGACGAAGTCCATGTCGTGCTCGACCAGCAGGATCGCCATGCCTTCGCTGCGCAGGCGGCTGAGCAGGACGCCCAGGGCTTCCTTTTCTTTCAGACGCAGGCCGGCCGCGGGTTCGTCGAGCAGCAGCAGGTACGGGGCGGCGCACAAGGCGCGGGCAACTTCCAGAATCCGTTGTTGGCCCAGGGCCAGGCTCCCGGCCTCTTCATACAGGTAGTCGCCGAGGCCCACGCGCTCCAGTTGATGCCTGGCTTCGCCGAGCAACCGGGCTTCCTCGCGACGATCCAGGTGCAGGGCCGCCGACAGCACGCCTTGCTTGCCACGCAAATGCGCGCCAATGGCGACGTTCTCCAGCACGCTCATGTTGCCCAGCAGTTTCACGTGCTGGAAGGTGCGGCTCATGCCCATGCGTGCCACTTGCCGGGCATTCAGGCCATTGATCTTCTGGCCCATGAACAGCACATCGCCGCTGCTCGGTGTGTCGACACCGGATAGTTGGTTGAACAGGGTGCTTTTGCCGGCGCCGTTGGGGCCGATCAGCGCGAGGATTTCGCCGGAGCGGATTTCCAGGCTCATGTCGTTGTTGGCCACCAGCCCGCCGAAGCGTTTGGTCACATGCCGCGCTTCAAGGACTCGTTCGCCATGTTCAGGCCGTCGCCGATGTGCCAGCGGCACAGCCGGGGCGTCGGTGCTGTGGACCTGGCGGCGTACCTTGGCGCGGGCCGGTATCAGGCGCGCCAGCAATGGCCAGAGACCGGCGGGCGCACGCTGCATGAGGACCACGATCAGAATGCCGAACACGATGATTTCGTAGTTGCCGGTATGCCCCAGCAGAGCCGGCAACCAGTCCTGCAACCACTGCTTGAGCAGGGTCAGGATGCCCGCGCCGAGCAGGGCGCCCCAGACGCTGCCGACACCGCCGATCAAGGCCATGAACAGGTAGTCGATGCCCATGTTCAAACCGAATGGCGTCGGATTGACGAAGCGTTGGGTGTGGGCATAGAGCCAGCCGGAAATCGCCGCGAACACCGCGGAAATGATGAAGATCACCATCTTCGAACGGAAGGTGTCGACGCCCATCGATTCGGCCATTGCCTGGCCACCCTTGAGGGCGCGGATGGCGCGGCCTTCGCGAGAGTCGAGAAGGTTCTGGGTGATGACGATCGCCAGCAACAGCAGGGCCCAGATCAGGTAGAAAATGTTCTCGCCCTTGTCCAGCTTCAGGCCGAACAACGAGATCGACGGCAGGCCACCGACGCCGGTATGGCCGCCCAGAGATTCCAGGGTGCCGAACAGGTAGTATAGCGAAAGCCCCCAGGCAATCGTCCCTAGCGGCAGGTAATGCCCGGACAGCTTGAGCGTCAGCGCGCCGAGAATCAGCGCGACCGAAGCGGTGAGCACCACGCCCACCAGCAGCGTCAGCCAGGGTGACGTTCCGGCCCAGGCCAGCCAGGCTGGCAATTGTTCGGCGGTGGTCAGGTAGGCCGAGGTGTAGGCACCGAGCCCGACGAACGCGGCCTGGCCGAAACTGGTCATGCCGCCGACGCCTGTGAGCAGCACCAGCCCCAGCACCACCATGGCGTACATGCCGATGTAGTTGAGCAGGGTGACGTAGTAGGGGGGCAACAGCAGCGGCGCAATGCCCACCGCCAGCAACAAGGCAAGTAACAGGTAGCGCGAATTCATTCTTCTTCCTCCACATGACGACGGGTGAATGAACGCCAAAGCAGGAACGGAATAATCAGCGTGAACACGATGATTTCTTTATAGGTGCTGGCCCAGAACATGGAGAAGGCTTCGATCAGGCCCACCGCCAGGGCGCCGAGTGCGGCGACCGGATAGCTGACCAGCCCGCCAATGATCGCCCCGACGAAACCTTTGAGGCTGATGACGAAACCGGAGTCGAAGTACAGTGTGGTGATCGGCGCGATCAGGATCCCCGAAAGCGTGCCGATCAGCGCGGCGAGCAGGAAGGTCGACTTGCCCGCGAGCGTCGGGGAAATCCCCATCAGCCGGGCACCCATGCGGTTGATCGCGGTGGCACGCAAGGCCTTGCCATAAAGCGTGCGCTCGAAGAACAGGTACAAACCGACGATCAGCCCCAGGGACACGGTCAGGACCCAGAGGGTCTGGCTATTGAAGGTCACCGGACCGAGTTCCAGCCCGGCTTCGGAGAAGGGCCTGGTGCGGGCGCCTTCGGGGCCGTACAGCAATAGCGCCATACCGGTCATGCTGACGTGCACGGCGATCGACACAATCAGCAGGACCAGCGAACTGGCCGAGGCGATCGGTTGGAACACCAGGCGGTAGATTTGCGGCCCCAATGGTACCACCAGCGCCAGCGTCAGCAGCGCCTGGAGCGCCATCGGCAACTCGGCCAATGGCAAGGTGTTGATCAGCACCGCCAGCAGCCCCGCGTAGCCGAGCTTGAAGAGAATGCGTACGGCAAGCCGAAGGCTCGCACGTGCCGCCCCCCACAGGTCGAGCGCGCAATCGATCAGTGTCAGGCCGAGTAGCAGCCAGACCAGGGCCGTCGGGTGGCCGTTCTGCAACGTGGCCATGGTCAAGGCGCCGTAGGTCACGAATTCACCCAGGGGGATCAACAGGATCCGGGTCACGGTGAACACCAGAAGGATCGACAGGGCCAACAGCGCATAGATCGCGCCGTTGGTCATGCCGTCCTGGCCCAGCAGCATGGCTATCTGGAAATTCATAATGAGAGCTCTTGTCTACGGATTGAATATCAGGCCCGCGTGCAGGTGCGGATCGCCTCGTCGGCAATCGAGCGGGGCGTGCGGCGGGCCGTGCAACCAGGCTTCGATCAATGGTCTTGCAGCAGCATCCAGGTGCCGTTCTTGACCACGATCAATTCGCGGCCGCGTTCGTCAAAGCCGCTGTGGTCTTGCGGTGTCATGTTGTAAACACCCTGGGTGCCGGCCAGTTCGTGGCTTTGCTCGAGTGCATCGCGCAGGGCCGCGCGAAACTCGGGAGTTCCGGGTGCGCCTTTCTTGGCTGCAATCGGGATTGCCTGCTGTAGCAGCAAGCCGGCGTCGAAGGTGTTCCCGCCGAAGGTCGCCGGTTTGCTGCCATTGAGCTTTTCGTAGGCCGTGGTGTAGTCGCTGGCGATTTTCTTCGAGGGGTGGCTGTCCGGGATTTCATCGATTACGAGCATCAGGCTGGCAGCCAGAATGGTGCCTTCGACCTTTTTTCCGCCCAGCTTGAGGAAGTCCGGCAGTGCCGCGCCGTGGGTCTGGTAGATCTGCCCGCGATAGCCCTGATCGAACAGTGTGGTCTGCGGCATCACCGCCGAGCTGCCGGGCGCGGCGACCAGTACCGCGTCGGGACGGCTGGCGAGTATTTTCAGGCTCTGCCCGGTGACGGACGTGTCCTGGCGCTGGAAGCGCTCGTTGGCCACGACCTTGATGTTGTGCTGCGCCGCCAGGCCGCTCACAACCTTGGCCCAGTTCTCGCCATAAGGGTCACCGGTGCCGATGAAGCCGAGTGTCTTCACGCCCTTCTTGGCCATGTGTTCGAACAGCGCCTTGGCGATCAGGTCATCGTTCTGCGTGGTCTTGAATACCCATTTCTTCTGCTCGGTCATCGGCAGCACCACCGCGGCGGTGCCAACCGGGGCCAGCAGCGGCACGCCAGCTTCGGCGACGAACTGGATCACACCCATGGCATTGGGCGAGCCGCTCGGGCCGATGATGGCGTCGACATTTTCTTCGTCGATCAACTTCTTCAGCGCCTTCACCGTAGCGCTCGGGTCGCTCGCATCATCCAGAGAAATGTACTTCACCGCCTGATCGCCAGCCTGGGCCGGCAGCAGGGGGATAGTGTTTTTCTGGGGTAGCCCGACCAGTGCGATCGGCCCGGTGGAGGAGGTAATGACCCCGACTTTCACATCTGCCTGGGCGGCAGCGCAGACGGCACTCAACAACAACGTGGACACGGCTTTTCTGAAAAGCATGACTTTCTCCGAAGAGTTTCAACGCGGCAAAAGGCTAATGGTCAGCCGCCCCGACCACGACGTGGTGCGAGTACGGCCCAAGGTACGGCCCTGTTTTTTTGGGCGAACTGCTGCGACACCCCTGGGGCGTTACCGAGCCATTGAGATGGCGCTCGACCATGAGCTATCGATCGAAGGCGATGAGGGCAAAAGCAGGTTGCATGCCAGAAATTTTTTGGTGCAGGGCGCAAACCCGTCATGGCGATACCCGGAGCGGGCAGTGTCGAGGCGATCCTGCCAAGGCCTTCCGGCGGTCTGTCACAGGGGCATCTGGAAGGCGGATAAAACCGGCACCACACCATGCTGGGCAAGGCTTTGATCTGGATCAATAAAGGCCTTGATCGACCCCGAAAACCAAGAATTTGAACACTGAAAAATCAGTGTTTTTTTATGTTTTTTAAGTGGTTTTTTTCACGGTTTTATTTTTTTGTTTTTGGGTTTTCTGACGGAAGAGTCAACTCGATATTTTTCAAATGTTTTGTTGTTAATCGTTATTGATATCTAATTAACTTATTGATTTATAAGGGTAAATATTATGTTTTCCGGTTTTTCCTATCTCTGTGCCGGTGTTACCAAACTGCACGTCACTGGTGCGAAAAGTGAAAATCTGCACCGAAAATACACATCTTTTTATTTGGTAAAATTCAATTGACATTTCACGTAATTATTATGATTTTAGATTTAAGCGTTCACCCAGGCTTTCATGCCGAGGGCATCCGTTCTGGCGATACACAAAGAGCAGGTAAAGAGCATGTCGATCGTTGTCCAGGATTTAGCTTTAGGGGGAGATGGCCTTTCGGTCATGGTGAAGGACACCATCGATATCGCGGGCTATCCGACCCGTGCTTCAAGCAACGCACTGGTCGATGCTCCGGCGGCCGGCGAGCATGCCCAAGTGGTCCGGGCGCTCCTGGGTGCGGGCTGCCGGATCACCGGCAAAACCAGCCTGCATGAACTGGCTTTCGGGACTACCGGCCTCAACGCCTGGACGGGCACGGCAGCCAATCCGCGCTACCCGGGCTATATACCGGGTGGCTCCTCCAGCGGTTCGGCGGCGGCGGTGGCGGGCGGGCTTTGCGACTTCGCGCTGGGCACCGATACCGGGGGCTCGGTACGGATTCCCGCGGCGTGCTGCGGGGTTTTCGGCCTCAAGCCTACCTTTGGCCGGATCAGTCGCCAGGGTGTCATGCCGACGCACAGCACCCTCGATTGCGTAGGCCCCCTGGCGCGGGATATGGATCGCTTGATCGAAGCGATGGGCATCATCGATCCCACGTTCGCCCCCGTCCCGCTGCCCGAGCATCTTGCTATCGGCGTAGTCGCGGTGGAGGTCCACGAACAGATCCAGGCGGTGGTTAACCAGGCGCTGGGGCGTTCGCACTTCAAGCTGCTTGAGCAGACGCTGCCTGGTATGTCCGCAGCGTATGGCGCCGGGATGGCGATCATCAACGCCGAAACCTGGGCCGCGTGCGGTCATCTGCTGCAAACCGGCCGGGTCGGCAGCGATGTCGCCGACCGTTTGCGCGCAGCCAGCCTGACCACGGCCAAGTTCGTTGAAGAAGCCGAAATCACCCGTCGCGCGTTTACCGCAGAAGTGGACGCAGCCCTGGCGATCACCCCAATCCTGGCCATGCCGACCATGCCCGACTTCCCATTGCGGGTCGTCGATGCGGCCGACACTCGCGCCGCCCTGGGCATGACCTCACTGGTGCGCGCTTTCAATCTTTCCGGTCATCCGGCTCTGAGCATTCCTCTGGAAAGCGCTTCGGGGCTCCCGATAGGCCTGCAACTCATTGCCGCCCATGGCGCGGACGAACTGCTGTGTGCAGTCGCCCGCGAGCTGGTCCGGCGCCTGGAAGAGTAAATCGTCATGCTTACTATGGAGAAACCCATGACTGCGCCAAGCGAGCTGAATCACCAGCGCCGTGTGCCGATCACGGCGAATGAAGCCTTTCAGAATCTGTTGGTCGAGATTCGCACGCGTGCCCGGAATGAAGAATTCGACCAGCAAAAATGCATCTCGCAGGATGTCATCGAACAGTTCCGCACGCTCGGCGTCTATCGTGCCCTGGTGCCCAAGCGCTTCGGCGGTGACGAGCGCTCACCGGCCGAGTTTTGCCAGATGGTCGAGGACATCTCCATCGCCGATGGGTCCGCCGGCTGGGTCGCCAGCTTCGGCATGAGCCCGGTTTATCTGGCGGCGCTACCGCTGGAAACCCTGCAGAAAATCTACGCCGACTCGCCTGACGTGGTATTCGCCGGCGGGATCTTCCCACCGCAGCCCGCGCCATTTGTCGAAGGTGGTCTGGAGGTGAACGGGCGCTGGAAATTTTCCAGCGGCTGCATGGGGGCGTCGCTGATCGGGGTGGGCATCAGCCCGAAGAACGGCGAGATGCTCGGCCTTCCACGGCTGGCGGTGATGCCTCGGGAAAAGGTGCGGATCGAGCAAACCTGGAACGTCGTCGGCCTGGTCGGCACCGGCAGCCATGACGTCGTCGTCGAAGGCGTCGTGGTGCCTGAGGAGTGGACGTTCGTTCGCGGCGGTCCTTCGAGTCTTGACGAGCCGTTTTTCCGCTATCCGTCCCTGTCGTTCGCCACTCAGGTCTTGTCGGTGGTCGGCCTGGGCGTTGCGCGCGCTGCCCTCGACGAGTTGAGTGGCATGGCCAGTGGCCGAATCTCCGTGACCGGTGCGCCGTCATTGTCCGACCGGCCGCTGGCTCAGGTCGAAATGGCCAAGGCCGAAGCGGCGCTGCGCGCTGCGCGGTCGTGGTTCTACCAGGCGATCGACGATGCCTGGGCCAGCGTCCTGGCCGGCGATCCGGTGAGTGTCGAGCAGACCAATATGCTGCGCTTGTCCTCGACCCATGCCACTCGTGTCTCGGCCGATGTAGCGCGCACCGCGCAAATGCTTTCGGGTATGAGCGGGGTGTACCGTACCAGCCCCCTGTCGCGCTTCGTCAACGACACCCAGGTCATTACCCAGCACGCCTTCATGGGCGACATGACTTACCAGAACGCCGGCGCGATTTTCTTCGGCAATAAGCCGCTGCCGGGCTACCTGTAATTTTCCCTACTGATTGGTGAACCCCATGACCGATAAAAAATCCCTGCGAGTCCTGTTCTGCATCGGCATCAACCAGAACTTCTTCGATGCTCCGCGTCCCGAGGCGCTGGAGGTATGGGCCGCGTTCGGCGTCATGTGGAACGGCATCGCCGATCTGCCTGGCGTGACCGTGCTGGGCAACATGGACGATGACCAGAGCATGGTCGGCCCCTCCGCCGGTTGGCCCTGGACCACGTATCTGCTGGCCGATGTGCCGGACATCGAAACCGTCCACGCCGCCTGCAATCTGTTTCGCACCACGGAGGTCGGCGATGGCCCCTACAAACTTTGGAAGTACTGCAAGGTCGAGGCCCGTACCGGTCGCGAACTGATCATCCAGCGCTGAATCGAGAGCAGTCGCCATGTCATCACAAGAGCATTTGCGCGCACTGGAGCAGCGGCTCCAACAGCTGGAAAGCGAGAACGCCATTCGCGCCTGCATGAACCGCTACATGTTCCTGTGCGATGAACTGGGCGTGGGCTCCCCCCTCGAGGAGCTGGCCGCTCTGTTCACGGCGCAGGCGATCTGGGAAGGCAAGGGAGCCAGGTACCAGAACAGCTTCGGCGGTTACCGCGGGCGTGAGGCGATCAAAGCGATGTTTGCGACCTACATGGTCGAACCTGCGCACTTTTCGCTGAACGTGCATTTCCTGACCTCGGAGCTGATCCGGGTCAGCGGCGAGACCGCGGATGCCAGTTGGGTGATGTTGCAGGCCTCGACCTTTGCCTCGGGTGCCTCGCACCTCAACAGCGCTCGCCTCAGCGTGCGGTTCGCCCAGGAACAGGGGCAGTGGCGCATGGCGCACTTTCAGACCGAGAACCTGTTCAGTCGCCCGGTCGATACCTGGAATAGCGCCGCCCACCTGCCCGTACCTGGCCAATCCGGGGAGTGACACCCGGAATTCTTGAAGTCGGCGACGCCTGCCGACGAGGAGTGATCGTGAATAACCTGATAAACACCGTAACGCTGGACGCCAGCCCCTCCGACCTGGTTCTGCATGACCGTGTTCACACGTCGATGTACACCGATGGCAAGCTCTTCGAGCAGGAGCTGGACAAGATTTTCTACAGCACCTGGATCTGGGTCGCGCATGCCAGCGAGATTCCCGATTCCGGCAGCTACAAGAGCACTTACGTCGGCAAGCAGCCGGTAATCGTCGTACGCGACCGCAAGAAAGACGTGCATGTGTTGCTCAATCGATGCCGCCATCGTGGCGCAACGGTGTGCGAACACAAGAAGGGCAAGACCAACAGTTTCGTCTGCCCTTATCACGGCTGGAGCTACGCCCTGGATGGCAGCCTGCGTGGTGTGCCGCACCCGGAAAGTTACGGCGATTGCCTGGAAAAGGCCGACTTGCCTTTGGTCGGCCTGCGTGTCGAGCAATACAACGGCATGATCTTCGCCACCTTCAAGGATGATATCGAGCCCCTCGTCGACTTCCTCGGCCCGGCGAAGAAGTGGATTGACCTGTTCATGAAGCAGGGCGCCGGTTACCCGGTCAAGGTGGGAGGCGAGCATCGCTTCCGCTTCCCCGGCAACTGGAAAATCCAGCTGGAAAACACCACCGATGCCTATCACTTCCCGCTGGTGCACAAGTCGTTCCTGTCGTCCGTGGATGAACAGACGCTGGAGCTGTTCGATTTCGTCAAAGGGCCGGGCTACGTCGAAGACCTCGGCAACGGCCACAGCGTGATGGTGATGATCCCCGACCTGGTCGATCTGGAGGCCAATCTCGATTTGCCGATCCCGGCGCGCTTTGAGGATCTGGCCGCGCAACTGCGCGCCGAAGGCCAGGACGAGGAATCGGTCCGCCGTATCGTACGCGCGGTAGGCGGTTCGGGCTTCAACCTCAACCTGTTCCCGAACGTCGCTTGTTCCATGGCGTTCTTCCGGGTGCTGCAACCCATCGCAGTGGACGAAACCGAAATCCATCACGCGGTGATCACCATGGACGGTGGCCCGGCCGTGGCCAACCGTTATCGCCTGCGCCTGCATGAGCACTTCCAGGGCCCGATGGGGTTTGGCACGCCGGACGATTCCGAGGCATGGGAGCGCGTACAGCGCGGCGCCAGTGCCGGCACCGATCTGTGGATCATGCTCAATCGCGGCCTGCCGGGCGAAAAGGAGTCGGAAGACGGGCGGGTGAGCGATGTGAGTGCCGAGACCGGCATGCGCGCTGGCTACCAGCAGTGGAAAAAAATGATGTCGGCCTGAGTCGATGGAGAACACCATGATCAATCTGCAATTGCTCAACCAGGTCAGCGCTTTCATTTGGCAGGAAGCGGACATGCTCGATCACGGCGATTTTGTCGAATGGCTCGATCTGTGGACCGAGAACGCGACTTACATCATCCCGATCGATCCGCTGGAAACCGATTTCGAGAACACCCTGAACTACGCCTACGACGATCACCACATGCGTCAGTTGCGCGTGGCCCGATTGACCAGCGGCGAATCGATTTCGACCACCCCGCGGGCGCGCACCGTGCGCAGTCAGTCGCGCTTTCGCCTGTTGTCGGATCGAGACGGGGTGGTCACCGTGCGTTGCGCACAGAACCTGCGCGAGTTCCGCAAGGATGTGCTCAAGCAGTACACCGCCGATGTCACATTCGAGCTGGTGCTCAGCGGTGACAGTTTCAAGATCCAGCGCAAGCTGATTCAACTGATCAACTCCACCGATACCCTCGCGGGTATCGGTTACATCCTCTGAGGACGCTGCCATGACACAGGTTGCATTGGTCACCGGAGCGGCCCAGGGGCTGGGCAGGAGCATTGCCGAGCAACTGCTGAACAGCGGCTACCGGGTCGTGATCAGCGACCGCTCGCTGGAGTCGGCGCAAGCCACCGCCGCTGAGCTGGACGCTACTGGCGAACGGGTGCTGGCGCTCAAGCTCGACGTGTCGAGCAAGGTCGATTTCGAGGACGCTCTGGCGGCTGTCGTCGCGCATTGGGGGGCGTTGCAGGTGGTGGTGAACAACGCCGCGATGACCATGACCACGCCCGTGATGCAGATCAGCCCGGAAGAGTTCGACCGGGTGGTGAGCGTTAACCAGCGCGGCACGTTTGTCGGCTGCCAAGTGTTCGGCAGCTATCTGGCGACCCGGGGGTACGGGAGGATCATCAATATGGCCTCCCTGGCCGGGCAGAACGGCGGCACCGCGACCGGCGCGCATTACGCCGCCTCCAAGGGCGCAATCATCACCTTGACCAAGGTCTTTGCCAAAGAGCTGGCGGCCTCCGGTGTCACGGTCAACGCCATCGCCCCGGGCCCTGTCGAGTCGCCGGCGGTACGTGCCGCCGTGCCGCCCGAGCGCCTGGAAAAACTGATAGAGGCGATTCCGGTCAAGCAATTGGGCAACGCCGCATTCATCGGCAGGCTGATCGTGCAACTGGCCAGCGAAGACGCCTACTTCACCACCGGGGCGACCTGGGACGTGAACGGCGGGCTCTTCATGCGCTGAGGTCATTGGCGCCACGTTTTGCAACAGCAGCAGGGCGTGCCCAGGTGCGCGCCCGTACAACCAATTCGGGACAGTCCGGTATGAGCGATCAATTATTGAAAGTTGTCGTGCGCAAGCGCGAAGAGCAGGGCGAAGGTGTCGTCGTGCTGGATCTGAGCGATGCGTCGGGACAGCCCTTGCCCGCGTTCGAGGCGGGCGCGCATGTCGATATCCATCTCAAGGCTGGGCTGGTTCGTCAGTATTCGCTGTGTGGCGATCCGGCCAACGCCAGCGCCTATCGCTTGGGGGTACTCAAGGATCCCGCCTCGCGGGGCGGTTCGGTGGCGGTGCATGAGTGGTTGCAAGAAGGGCGCGAGATCGAGATCAGCCTGCCGCGCAATCACTTTCCGCTGGCCAGCGATGCCAGGCGCTCGATCCTGATCGGTGGCGGTATCGGCATTACCCCGATGGTCGCCATGGCCTACGCATTGAATGCCCGCGGCAGCGATTTCGAACTGCACTATTGCGGCCGCTCGCGCAGTCGCAGCGCCTTTCTCGACGAGTTGGGCAGCGCTGCGTTTGCTTCCCGGTTGCACACGCATTTCGACGACGAAGCCGTCGAACAGAAACTCGACCTGTCCAGGGTGCTGGGCACCCCCCAGGCCGGTGTACACCTGTATGTCTGCGGACCGTCCGGCTTCATGGACTGGATCATTGCCCAGGCCCTGGAAGCAGGTTACGCCGACGATCATGTGCACCGCGAATACTTCCAGGTCGAAGTCGACACCTCGGGCGCGGGCTTCGAAGTGGTTGCCCAGCGTAGTGGCAAGACCGTCCAGGTGGTCGAGGGCCAGAGCATTGTCGAGGCACTGGCTGCCGTGGGCATCAGGATTGACGTGTCCTGTGAGCAGGGCGTTTGCGGCACCTGCTTGTGCGACGTTATCGAAGGCGAACCGGATCACCGCGACGTGTATCTCACGGATGACGAAAAATCCGCCAATGACCAGATTCTGGTGTGCTGTTCCCGAGCCAAATCCAAGAAGCTGGTGCTGGATATCTGATAGACCGGAGGGTAAGACCATGGTCGATACAACGGGATTTCGTAACTCAATGGCAATGCTCGGTGGTGCGGTTTCGATCATCACCACCGATGGCCCTGCGGGTCGTTTCGGCTTCACCGCTTCGGCGGTGTGCAGCGTGACCGACCAGCCGCCGACACTGTTGGTGTGCATGAATCGCTCGTCGTTTTCCAATGTGCATTTCAAGAGTAATGGGGTGCTGAGCGTTAACGTCCTGACGCCGGGGCACCAGGAGGTATCGGGGGCGTTTTCCAACCGCAACCTCGATGCCGAGCAGCGCTTTTCCTGCGCATCCTGGACCACCCTGGAAAGTGGGGCGCCACTGCTCGATGAGGCACTGGTGAGTTTTGACTGCCGCATCGCCCAGGCTCATGAAGTCGGATCGCACACAATTTTCTATTGCGAAGTCCTGGGTATCCGTAATGGCGAAAGCCAGGAAGGCCTGGTGTATTTCAATCGCGCCTACCACCGCTTGGGAGATGCATCCAAAGCAACTCCCTGACAGGGCTGGAACCCGGAAGTTTCGATAAGGACTTCCATGATCATTAAGTTTATTGAATAACAAGAAAGCAGTTGTCGCTGTTCTGGCGAATGACTGTGTTACGCCTTTTTTTGCAGTGAGTGGTTATAAAAACAATACTGCGGATTGACTGCCTAAGTTTAACTTTTGCTGAACTAATCTGCTTCCACTAGCCGTGCCTTTGTGCATGTAAAAAAGAAGGAACGCTTGATGTCTCAGAATCGCTGGGTAAGCCGTGGCGTCACTCCTGTGACCGTGATGGGAATCTTCATGCCGGTCGTTGTATATGCCGACTTCGTAGATGACAGACAAGTCAGTCTGGGGATGCGCAACTTCTACATTGACCGTGATTTCAAACAGCATGACGCGCCGCAATCCCGGGTGGGCAGTTGGACCCAAGGTTTCGATTTTCGCGCGATCTCGGGTTACACCGAAGGCACGCTGCAGTTTGGCCTGGACCTTTCGGCGCAGTACGCCTATCGCTTGGACGGCGGCGGTGGACGGGGCCCGGACAGCATCATTCCGTACGATGCCAGCAAGGGCGAACAAGTCCGTGACTATGGCCGTGCGGCGCTGACCGGCAAGGTGCGTTACAACAAAACCGAACTCAAGATAGGTGAACTTCGTCCGACGTTGCCGGTGGCCTACATCGACGATTCGCGGCAATTGATCACCACGTATCACGGTGTACAGATCGAGTCCAGGGAAGTGGAAAAGCTGACACTGACGGGCGGTCGCTTTACCGAAATCAGCTCCCGGGAGTCTTCCAATACCGAGAAGATGTACTTGTTCAATGGTCCCAACATCAAACGCCGCAGTGATGGGTTGAACTTTGCGGGTGCCACCTATGTATTTACCCCAAACTTGTCCGGTACTTATTTCTTCGGGCAACTGGAGGATATCTATAAACAACACTACCTGGGGCTGACCTATAACCATGATCTGGGTGCCGGTTACGGCTTGAAGACAGACCTTCGTTACTTCAATCACAGTGAAGACGGCAAAGCGCTGTACGGCGATATCGACAACCGCTCCTATGGCGTCATGACCACCCTGAAAAAAGGCGCCCACGCCTTCGGTGTCGGCTACCAGCGCATGCTCGGCGAGTCGACATTCCCGACGCTCAATGGCTATGCGCCGCAGCCTTACCTGGTGAACTGGTCGACAGTGGCGTTCGTCAAGCCGAACGAAAGCTCCTGGCAATTGCGTTATGACTACAACTTCGCGGGCGTCGGGTTGCCGGGGTTGAAATTGATGACGCGTTACATACGCGGCACCGGTATCGACCGAGGCAGCAATAGCCTCGAACAGAACGTCGAAAGTGAACGCAACATCGTGCTCGGCTATGTGGTGCAAAGCGGTCCCCTGAAGGACTTAGGTTTCGAGTGGCGCCGGATTGACGTAAAGACGCGCTATGGCAATGGCAGGGCGTCGGGGGTGGACTATCAGGAAAATCGCCTGATCACGACCTACACCTGGAAGTTCTGAAATCCCTGGAAGTCGTTCGCGGCTTCCAGGCCGGCCTGCGCATCCGGCACGGTTGAACTTCAACATTGTTTTTCCTTCGTCCGGAGCGCTCCTTCCGGACTTTTTTACCGCGGTTTTTATGCCGCGCTTTAAGGATTGCCTATGCGTCGTTTTTATACCGGCTGCGACTTGGATCGCGTTCACAGTATCGCCGAATTGGCCGAGATAGCCCGGCGGCGCTTGCCTTACTTCGTGTGGGAGTACCTCAGCGGCGGTGCGGAGGCCGAATTGACGCTCAAGGATAATCTCGCGGCGTTCAGCGCCTTTGGCCTGCATTCCAGGGCCATGGTGCCCTGCCATGCGCCCGACACTTGTCGCGCCGTGCTCGGCCGGGTGTTGCCCATGCCGATGCTGATTGGGCCGACGGGCTATAACGGCCTGCTGCACCGCGATGCCGACATTCACTTGGCCAGGGCGGCAACGGCACGGGGGCTGCCCTTCAGCCTGAGTACCGCGTCCAATACCTCGCTTGAAGAGCTTGTCGCGGCGGTGCCTGGTGTCGACCTGTGGTTCCAGATGTACGCCATGCGCGATCCGCGGGTGCAAAACGATTTGCTGCAGCGGGCCGCCGACGCAGGCTGCCGGACCCTGGTGTTGACCTGTGATGCGATGGTGCTGGGTAATCGCCAATGGGACCGGCGCAATTTTGCCAGGTCGCGCCAGCTGACATGGCGCAACAAGCTGGATGTGGTCCGCCACCCGCGCTGGCTCAAGCAGGTGATGTGGCCATCGGGGCTGCCCGGCATGGGCAACCTCGAACCCTACTTGCCACCGCGCGAGCGTAACCCCCTGGGATCGATGGCGTTTATCGGCCAGCAGATGGATACCTTGCTCGACTGGGACATGTTGGCGCGTTTGCGTGAGCAGTGGGGAGAGCGACTGTTGCTCAAGGGCGTATTGCATCCGGCAGATGTGGAGCGCGCCATCACCCTTGGGCTCGACGGCGTGGTGGTGTCCAACCACGGTGGTCGCCAGCTGGACGGTGCACTGAGCAGTCTCGACGCGCTGGCGGCCATCGCCCCGCAGGCACGGGGCAAACTCAGCCTGCTGCTCGACGGCGGCATTCGCCGTGGCAGCGACATCGTCAAAGCGCTCGCCTTGGGTGCGGATGCCGTGCTGCTGGGCCGATCCACCCTTTACGGGGTGGCGGCGGCCGGTGAAGCCGGAGCAGGACGGGCATTGGACCTGCTGACGGCTGAACTCGCACTGACCATGAACCTGATGGGCTGTACCCACCTCAATCACCTTGACGGTGACAGCGTGTTCCAGCGTCGACGCGCTTGAGCATCAAACTGCGTTGCAAGCTGGAACAGCTAACTGCGTTGCAGAACCGCCCGGATATTTGACCGCGCGCTCGAGTCGAGGGAGCTGTCGCCGGTTATCAGCGACGCAATGTATTTTTCGTTGTGGGTGCGGATCATCCACGCATCTCTGGTCCTGAGCCGAGGTATTCATGAAGCTGTACGAGTTGATCACGTTCACCGTGCGCGTGCGCACTGTCGCCATCGCCATGGTGTGTCTGGAACAGCGCCTGCTGGCGCAAGGCGCCGGCGTGAAGTTGATGGGGTGCTGGGCATCGGAGGTCGGCCCGCTGAATCAGATCGCGATGTTGCGCGGCTTTGCCGACGAGGCGTCTCGCCAGGTCGAGCGCGAGCGTTATCTGGCGGCTGCCGACGCGTTTGGCATTGAGGCGTATCTGATGGAGATGCGCGTGGAAAACTATTCGTTGTTTCCCTTTCTCCAGCCGCTGCCTGCCGGGCGGCACGGGCCGTTCTACGAGTTTCGTATCTACGATCTGCTGCCATCCGGTCTGGCACCCACGCTGAGGGGCTGGAAAAAAGCGCTGGGCCCCAGAACCGCCGAGCAATATTCGCCGGTATATGCCGCCTTCTATGCCACCGACGGTCAGTTGCCTCGGTACTTGCACATCTGGCCGTACTACTCGCTCGAACAGCGCCTGGACGTGCGCACCCGTGCCGTACAGGATGGCGTCTGGCCGCCGGAAAACTCAGGTCCGCAACTGCGCGACATGCATTCGACGATCTACCTGCCGGCGAGCTTTTCGCCGTTGCTGTGAGACGGCCGCTGATCGGTGAGGCGCGGTTCACTCAACGCTAGTCATTCCCCACGCCATGTTTTGCCCAGGACAGTCAGGCCGACCTCACAGCTGATCCGCATCGATCACTGCCTGGGCGAACGCCCGCGGGTCTTCCTGCGGCAGGTTGTGGCCGATGCCGCCGCTGATCAGGCGGAACTGGTATTTGCCGGTGAAACGCTTGGCGTAGTCCGCGGGGTTCGGGTGCGGCGCGCCGTTGGCATCGCCTTCGAGGGTGATGGTCGGCACGCTGATGGTTGGGGCCGTGGCCAGTTTCTGTTCCAGTGCGGCGTAGCGGCTTTCGCCTTGAACCAGCCCCAGGCGCCAGCGGTAGTTGAACACCGTGATATCGACATGGTCGGGGTTGTCCAGGGCCTTGGCGCTGCGCTCGAAGGTGGCGTCGTCGAACGTCCATTGCGGCGAGGCCAGTTGCCAGATCAGCTTGGCGAAGTCGTGGGTGTTTTTCTCATAGCCGGCGCGACCGCGATCGGTGGCGAAATAGAACTGGTACCACCACTGCAATTCCGCCTTGGGCGGCAGCGGATTCTGGCCGGCCGCCTGGTTGCCGATCAGGTAGCCGCTGACCGACACCAGCGCCTTGACCCGCTCCGGCCACAGCGCCGAGACGATGTCCGCCGAACGCGCACCCCAGTCATAGCCGCCGAGCACTGCTTGCTTGATCTTCAGCGCATCCATGAAGTCGATGACGTCACTGGCCAGCGCGGCCGGTTGGCCATTGCGCAGGGTTTTCGCCGACAGGAAACGGGTATCGCCGTAGCCGCGGGCATAGGGCATCAGCACCCGATAACCCTTGGCCGCCAGCAAGGGCCCAACCTCATCAAAGCTGTGAATGTCGTACGGCCAGCCGTGCAGCAGAATCACCACCGGGCCATCGGCCGGGCCGGTTTCGGCGTATGCCACATCCAGCAGCCCGGCGTTGACATGCTTCAGCGGGCCGAACGGCGAAGGGGCGGCATAAGTGGTGCCGGTGCTGCTCGCGTCGGTTTGCGCCGCTGCGGGCGTCTGCGCCTGGGCCGTGCCGAGAATGCCGAACAGGGTGAGGGCCAGGACCGACGCGCCGATGGTGTGGTTGCGCAGTGTCATCTTCATGCTGATCTCTCCATTGGATTGCAAGCCGTGGGGCGGGGGACCTGGCTGATCCCCTTCAACCTGGGTTGCATTTGACGGCCGCGACGTATCTGGCCTGTGTCCGAATCCCGGGGCGGATGCAAGCGCGTGTACCGGGGAGGGCGGTAGATACAGTGGGATACACGACGTAGCCCGCGAGTCCCCGCGGATAGCCGTGGCAGGGTACGAAGCCGTTCGTGTGTCCGGACCGGCGACGGTTTTCGACCGCGCCGTGGCCCCGTCGGACGCTTTGTTCGAAGGCAATGTCTGCTTCGTGGGCAAATTTCCATTGCCAGATCCGGGTTATTGGAGGTAGTTTGTAAACGATTTAGTAAAACGTTTTACTAACTCATGCAAATGTCGCAAAACAACAACAAAAGAGAACAGCCTCATGCCTCTGACCCGACGTCGTTTCGTGCAGTGTGCCGCCCTCAGTGCCTGCGCGCTGGCCCTGCCTTCCATTGCCCGTGCCGCCCCTTCGGTATTGCGCTTGTCCTCGACCATGACGGCGGACGAGAACTCGGCGCACTACCTGTTCTACCAACGCCTGGCCGAGAACCTGAAACAGTCCGTGGGCGACCGTATCCGTATCGATTTTTTCCCCAACGGCCAACTCGGCAAAGAGGCCGATGTGGTGCAACAGGTGCGCCTGGGCTCGATCGACCTGATGGTCTCCGGGAGTTCGATCTGGGCCACGGCCCTGCCGGAACTGGCGCTGCTGGACCTGGGGTTCCTGTTCGACAGCTACGAGCATGTCGCCCGCTCCGTGGATGGCGGCGTCGGCGAGATCTACAACGGGCTGCTGCGCGAGCGCACCGGTTGCTCGGTCGTGGGCTGGGGCGCGCATTTCAGCGCGCGCAGCGTCTATACCAAGCCGCCGATCAAGGATCTCGAGAGCATCAGGAATACCAAGCTGCGGGTCCTGCCGACCCAGGCGTTCATCGAAACCTTCAAGCTGCTGGGTGCGATCCCGACCCCCATTGCCTTCAATGAGGTCTACACCGCCATCCAGACGGGGGTGGTGGAAGGCTTCGAACACGATGCCGCCAGCGTACTGGCCAACAAGCTCGACGAAGTGGTGAGCCACAGCTGGCAGACCGACCATTTGTTCAGCCCTTGCATTGCCGTGATCGGCAAGCGCGGGCTGGCGAAGATTCCCGCCGACCTGCAACCGGTGTTCATGGCGGCGGCCCGGGAAGCCAGCGTGTCCCAGCGCCGGGCGGCCGCGATCAAAGGCGCCGAAGCCATCGCCGCGCTGGGCAAGGGCGGCATGACCTTCTTCCCCATGGCTGACGCCGAGCGCGCCAGCATCCGTACCCTCATGCGCGACAAACTCTGGCTGCCGTTCACCCGGACCACGCCGTCCATGGCGTCGGTGCTGGGACTTATCGACGCGGCCAGAGCGTGATCCAGGCCAGCCCCCATAACAAGAGGAGACAGACACCATGAGTTCATCCGACGCTCTCGCTGTCGCGGATCAAGTGGTAGAGGAACATCCCGGGCAGACCAACGCAGCGGCCGCCATGGCCGACGACTGGGGCTTTGCCACAACGCCGGGCAGTGGCGGCTTGCTGGCGCTGCTGTGTCGGTGGGTCGAACGCCTGTGCGCGGTGGTGCTGGCGCTGGACGTGGCGGTGGTGTTCGTCTCGGTGATCCTGCGCTACTTCGTGCATCACCCGGTGGACTGGGCCGAGGAAGTTGCCCGTGGCCTGATGGTCATGCTGGTGTTTCTCGGCGGCGCTACGGTGCTGGCCCGCAAGCAACATGTACAGGTGGACTTCTTCCGCGCGCTGTTGCCCGCCGGCTGGCAGCAGGCCGCGCAGCAGACCGGGGGCTGGTTGGTCGCGGGCACGGCGGCGGGGCTGGCGTTCTCGTCCTGGCTGTTGCTGCAAGACTCGGTCAACGTCGTGACCCCGATGGGCTTGCCGCAGTGGCTGAATGTGCTGCCGGTGTTCGTCGGCGCGCTGCTGATGACGGCGGTGGGCGTTGCCAATGCCGTCAACGGCGCCACTCCCGTCACCTGGCTGACGTTGCTCGGCTGCCTGCTGGTCGGCGGCTCGGTGTATGCCTGGAACACCCAGGTCGAGGCTTACGCCCTGCAACCCTGGGGACTGCTGGTCGGCGGCTTCTTCGGCGGCCTGCTGGCGGGCGTACCGATTGCCTTCGTCCTGGCCCTGTGCGCCTTGCTGTACTTCATCGGCGATCCGTCGCTGCCGATGGTGATCTACTCGCAACAGGTCATGGCCGGGATGGATCACTTCGTGTTGCTGGCGATTCCGTTTTTCGTGCTGGCGGGGCTGCTGATGGAAGCCAACGGCATGTCCTCGCGCCTGATCGAACTGCTGGTGCGGCTCTTCGGCCGGGTACGAGGCTCGATGAACCTGATCGCCATCCTGGCCACGGCATTTTTCTCCGGCGTGTCGGGTTCGAAGCTGGCGGATATCGCCGCGGTAGGCGGGATCGTCGTGCCCGCCGTGCGCCGCACCCGCCAGGACCCGGCGGAGACCGCGGCGGTCCTGGCGGCCTCCGGGGTGATGGCGGAAACCATCCCGCCGTGCATCAACATGATCATCATGGGCTTTGTCGCGAACATTTCGATCGGCGGCCTGTTCCTCGCCGGCATCGTGCCGGCGGTGATGCTCGCCCTGGGCCTGGCGACCCTGGCGGTGATCTTCGGACGCAAGGTCGACCCCGACCTGGCCTTCCCCTCGCGCCGGCCGGTCGTGCGTCTGCTGGGGGGCGCGCTGGTGGCGCTGATCATGGTGACGATGATCGGCAAGGGCGTGACCTCCGGCGTGGCCACCTCCACCGAGGTGTCGGCGTTCGCAGTGGTCTACGCGCTACTGGTGGGCGGGCTGACCTTCCGCGAGCTGACGTTCAAAGGCATCGCCAGGCTGTTCGTGCGCTCGGCCTCGATGGCCGCGGGTATCCTGTTCATCATCGCCGCCGCCTCCAGCCTGGCGTTCGCCCTGACGATCCTGCAGATTCCGGCGATCATTTCCGACTTCATGCTGGCCTTGGCGCATGACTATGGCCCCGTGGCGTTTATGATCACCTCGGTGATCATCATGGTGGTGTTCGGCGCGGTGCTCGAGGGCGCGCCGGCGCTGATCATCTTCGGCCCGCTGCTGGTGCCGATCGCTGTGCAGGTGGGCGTCAGTCCTTTTCACTTCGGCACCGTCGCGGTGATCGCCATGGGCCTGGGGTTGTTCTCGCCGCCGTTCGGCCTGGGGCTGTTCGCCACCTGCGCGATGACCGGCACGCGGGTCGAGGAGGTTTCCCGGCGGATGGTCAAATACCTCTGCCTGCTGGCGGCCATGCTGATTTTGATTGTCCTTGTGCCATCGATTTCCCTGTGGCTGCCGCGCACTTTCAATATGGGTTAATGCAAAACATGACAACGATTCACGATGTGGCCGCTCTGGCGGGGGTTTCGGTCAGCTCTGTGTCCAATGTGCTCAACCAGCGCACCGACAAGCTCAGCGCCGACACCTTCGCTCGCGTCGAAGCGGCGATTCTCAAGCTCGGCTACCAGCCCAACCGGGTGGCGCGGCAGCTCAAGACTGGCCATACGCCGATGCTCGGCCTGCTGGTTCCGTCCACCGCCAACCCGATGTACGGGCAGATCGCCCTGAAGATCGAGGCCGCCGCCCGGGCGCAGTTTTCCTACCGGCTGCTGTTGGGCAACACCCACCGCGACAAGCAGCAGGAGGCCGGGATGTTCGATGACCTGCTGTCGTTCGGCGTGCGTTCGGTGATCGTGGTCTCGTCCCAGGACGACGAGCGTCACCTGGAGGCCGCGGTACAGCGTGGGCTGACGGTCGTCAGTTACGACCGGCAAACCACCGAGGACGGCGACTCGCGGGTGGACCATGTGTCGCCGGATAACTTCCAGGCGGGCTATATCGCCGCCGCGCACTTGATCGAACACGGTCATCGGCGCCTGGCGTTTCTGGTGCCCAGCGGCAAGACCATCAGCCGTACGGCGAAGATCGAGGGCTTTCGCGAGCGCGCCGCGCAGGAGGGCGCGCAGGTCAGTGCCACAGTCATCGAAGGGCCGGTGCTCGAGACGTTCGGCGATTCGGAGCTTGCCGACCTGGGATTCGCCATGGCGGCTGATCTGGCGGCAATGACGCCCAGGCCGACCGGTGTCGTCACCGTCAACGATATGCTCGCCATGGGCCTGATGTCCGGGCTCATCCAGGCGGGGCTGCGGGTGCCCGAGGACATCTCGGTGGTCGGCATGGACGGCCTGTCCATTGCCGCGTTCAGCAACCCCAGCCTGACATCGGTGGCCATGCCGCTGACCGAGATGGCCGACATCATGGTCCAGCGCGCGGTCGAGCGTTCCCGCGACCCACAGCTGCCCGCTGTCAATCTGGTGTTCCAGCCAATGCTGATTTCCCGACATTCGGTGGCCCGGCCCGGCGCCGACAAGCGAGCGTGACCATGACTGAGATCTTCCTGACCCATGCCCCCGGCGTGCGCGCCAATTACTACGCCGAGCAGCCGCTCAGGCAGCTTCAGGCCCTGGGCAATGTCCGGCTCAACGACTCGCCCGATCCGCTGTCGCTGGAGCAACTGGTCGATCGGGCACAGGGCTGCTCGATCATTGTCGCCAGCCGCGAGGCGGCCGCGCCCGCCGAATTGTTCGAACGCCTGCCACAGCTTGCGGCGATCTGCCGGGTGGCGGTGGACATCCGCAACATCGATGTTGAAGCCGCCAGCCGTCACGGCGTGCTGGTCACCCATGCGACGCCGGGGTTCGACCGCTCGGTGAGCGAATGGGTGATCGGCGTGATGATCGACCTGGCGCGGGGCATCAGCCGCGCGGCCGCCGATTACTGGCAGGGCAGGGCGCCGCAGGTGCTCATGGGGCGGGAGTTGCGCGGGGCGACGCTGGGGATCATCGGTTACGGCTTCATTGGCAAGCGCCTGGCCGACATTGCTCGGCTGCTGCAGATGCGCGTATGGGTCAATGACCCGAATGCCCGGGTCGATGAGCCTGGCATCGAACAGGTGTCGTTCGAGCAGGCCATCGGCGCCGCCGATTATGTGGTCTGCCTCGCGCCGGCGGTCGAGCGGACCTACAACCTGTTCGGGCGCGAGGCCTTTCGCGCGATGCGCCCTGGCGCGTTCTTCATCAACGCCTCGCGCGGGGAACTGGTGGACGACGCTGCCCTGCTCGAGGCGCTGGAGCAGGGGCTGATTGGTGGCTGTGCGCTGGATGTCGGCCGCGCGCCAGACCAGATGCCCGGGCCGCTGCTGGCCGCCCATCCCAAGGTCATTGCCAGCCCGCACATCGGTGGGCTGACCCCCGAAGCCAGCGAGCATCAGGCCATGGACACCGTGCGCCAGGTCCAGGCCTTGCTCGCAGGACGAGTTCCGCAGGGGGCGGTGAACCTGGCGCGCGCGGACCGCGCCCGGGATGTATTCCGGCTGCAATCCCACTAACCAGGAGTACCCGCGACTATGACCTTGCCCAGCCACGCCACCGACTGCCACGTGCACGTGTACGACCCCGTGCGCTTTGCGGCGCCATCGCCGGTCCCGACCGCGACCTGGAGCGACTACGCGCGGATGCAACAGCAACTGGGCCTGCAGCGCGCGGTGCTGGTCCAGCCAGTGGGGTACGGCTTTGACAATGCCTGCCTGCTGGATGCGCTGGTCCAGGCCGGCCAGGCAGCGCGGGGCATCGCCGTGATCAAGGCCGAAACGCGCTGGAGCGAACTGTCCCGCCTGCATCAGCAAGGTGTGCGCGGCGTACGTTTCATGATGGTGCCGGGGGCGGGCGGGGTGCTGCCCTGGGACGCGCTGGAAAGGATTTCCTGGCGTATTGCCGAACTCGGCTGGGTGATCAATCTGCAACTCGACGGCCGCGACCTGCCTTGTTATCAGGAGCGTCTGCTGGCGTTGCCGAGCAGGCTGAGCATCGACCATGTGGGCAAGTTCCTCGAGCCGGTCCCCGTTGGCCATGCTGCCTTCCAGACCCTGTTGCGCTTGCTGGACGGCGGCAATACCTGGGTCAAGCTTTCCGCTCCTTACGAAACCTCCCGGGTCGGCGCGCCGCTGTACGAGGATGTCGGCGTACTGGCCCAGACGCTGATCAATAGCCACCCGGAACGTTGCCTGTGGGCAAGCAACTGGCCGCACCCGGGGCGCGACCCGAGGCCGAGCGACAGCGCCATGCTCGACCTGCTGTCCCACTGGGCCACGGACGGCGCCTGGCGCCGGCGCATCCTGGCGGATAACCCGGCGGTCCTTTACGGCTTCGACGACTGAGGCGGCTAGCGGGCGGTGCCTGGCAGGACGGCGCGAACCCTGGCCCCGGTCGCATAAATTTGAAATGCACGCCATTGCCCGACAAAATCGCGCCCCGATCCGGCCAAAGGCGCCGGACGTTCGTGGTGAAAAGGGGCGGCAGTTGAACCAACAGACATTGTCCATGCGCCTGGAGCGCGTGGCGGCGCATGTGCCAGCGGGTGCGCGCCTGGCCGATATCGGCTCGGATCACGGCTACCTGCCGGTGGCATTGCTGCGCCGTGGCCTTATCGCCGCGGCGGTGGCTGGCGAGGTGGCGTTGACGCCGTTCCACGCGGCCCAACGCAGCGTGCGCGAAAACGCGCTGGACTCGGGCATCAGCGTGCGCCTGGCCAACGGCCTGGCGGCGATCGAGCCGGAAGACGGGATCACGGCGATCAGCATTTGCGGCATGGGCGGCGAGACCATCCGCGACATCCTCGACAGCGGCAAGGCCCGCCTGAGCGGCCAGGAACGCCTGGTCCTGCAGCCCAACGGCGGCGAGCAGCCCCTGCGCCAATGGCTGATGGAGCATGGCTACCGCATCCTCGGCGAGGAAGTGCTGCGGGAAAACCGCTTTTTCTACGAAATCATCGTCGCCGAGCGCGCCGGGCCAGTGAGCTACACCGCCGAGGAACTGTACTTCGGCCCGCTGCAACTGCAGGCCCGCAGCCCGGCCTTCCTGGCCAAGTGGCAGCGCATGCTGCGCCTGAAACACAAGACCCTGGCCCACTTCGCCCGTGCCCGGCAGGCCGTGCCCGAGGAGACGGTCCAGGACATCGCCCGGCAGGCTCGGTGGATCAGCGAGTTGCTGGCCTGAGCGCGGTCCAGGGGTTGTACAGGAAGGGGCGCTTTGAATCCCCTATCATTCAAGCATTCACAATGCCGAGCAGAAAAAACATGAATCGTCGCAAGAAAATCAATCAGCTATTAAAGGCTAACGCGAAAAAGGCCAGTGCCAAGCTGGCACCGCGAAAGCCCAAATACATCAGCAAGGCCGACCGATTGAAGCTGGCTGCCGAATCCAGTCCGGAGTCCGTGGTGTCCTCCGAGAGCTGATCCATGGCGCTTGAGCGGCCATTGCTTCTACAAGGCCCGGCTATTTACATCAACCTGTTAGCCGGGTTGGGCCGCCAGGCTATTACTGACCTTGCGTCCCAGCACAAGTACCGTGACAAAACCGCAGCCCACCAGGACCGTGGCCAGGCTCAACAGCACCGAGCTGCCCAGCTGGTCGACGATCCTCCCGCCGAAGAACGAGCCCAACGCAATAATCACCTGGAACAAGGCGACGAAGAGTGGCATGCCGCGTTCGACATCCTTGGGCGCTACGACAAACATCCAGATACTGGCGCAGGCCGGGAAGGCGCCGAAGGCGAAGCCCCAGAGCGCGATCAACATCGCAGCGCCAGTCATGCCGGTGGCGAAGTAGGGGAACAGGGCAGTGCTGGTGCCGATCATCAGTGCGACCAGCAACAGGGTATGACGCACGCTCCGGTTGGCGGCGAAACCAGCGAAAATATTCCCCACGACCCCGGCCACGCCATACAGCAGCAGAAATGAACCAATAGTCGGCCCATCGAAGCCGGCACTCTGTTTGAAGAAGGGGGCGACATAGGTGTACGCGGCAAAGTGCGCCAGGCCGATCAGCAAGACTGCGATCAGTCCGACCCGAGCTTGTGGGTTGATGAACAAGGCCGGCAGGTCACTGATGCGAATGGCCTTGTCCGGGGTGAGCCGCGGAAGCAGGAAGACCTGCGCCAGCAGCACCGGTATACCCAACAGCGCGGTGACCAGGAAGGTCATGCGCCACCCCATCAGGCCACTCAGCCAGGTGCCTACGGGCACGCCCAGTACGGTGGCCAGGGTCACACCGACCATGATGATCGAGGTGGCCTGGGCTACGCCCACTCCTTTGGGGGCCAGGCGGCCGCTAAGGGCAATGGCGGTAGCCCAGAAACCGCCGATGCTGATGCCCAGCAGCACACGGCCGAACAGCAGCAGGTTGAAGTCGCTGGCGTAGGCCACGACCGAGTTGGCGATGATCATGATCAGCGTCAGGCCGATAAGCAGATTGCGACGGTCCAGGACACCGATGCCCACAGACAGCAAGGGGGCGGCGAGGGCGGCCATGATGCCGGGCAGGGTAACCATCAGACCGGCGTGGCCAGCAGTGATGCCCAGGTCGCTGGCGACATCGTTGAGCACGCCCACCGGGAGAAACTCGCTGGTCACCAGGGCGAAGGCACCCACGGCGACCGAGAGAATCGCCAGCCACTGTTGTTTGACGCTCTGTTGACTATGTTCGAGGAGGCCGTGAGGGGCCTGGCTTGCGCTTGACATGGTGCTGGGTTCCAAGGGGGATGTCGCCTGAGGCGGACAGGGGCGCGGGGGAAAATTCGAGGCGATTATAGGAGTCGGTTTTGGCACGCCGAGAGGCGAGCCTCTCGATAATAATCATCAATGCCATCGATTAAACGCTGGGCGAGTACCGGCTGTTGGTCGGCCGCGACCCATTCGGTAACGGTCATCCCTGTCACATTGATCCGGCAAGATGAAGGGGCACGACGTCCTGAACGCGCCTGGGTATAGGGCGGAAACCGCCCAGATTCGACCCCCTCAGCGCAAACTCCACGACACCCCGAGATACATCGCCATGCCTTCCCCCGGCGTCGATCGCGCCGCGTCCAGGCCTTTGTCGTCGTAGCCCGGGGTGACGGTGGCGGCGTAGTGCTGGTCGGTCAGGTTGCGCAGGTCGAGCCAGGTCTGCCAGTCGCCCTTGGGCGCGTTGTAGCCCAGGGTGGCGCCGAACAGCGCGTAGGGATCGGCGTAATAGCTGTTGGCGTAGTCCACCGCCACCTTGGACACCAGTTGCGTGTTGAGCGCGGCGAAGAAGCCCTGGGGCCAGTCGTAGCGCAACTCGCCCTGGTAGTAGTGCATCGGCAGGCCCGGCAGGCGGTTGTCGCCGAAACGTTCATCGTCGCGGTAGTGGAAGTCGCTGAAGGTGTAGCTCTGGCGCAGGCTCAGCTGGCCGCCGTCGTCCCGCGACCACAGCTTGCTGTCCAGGCTGGCTTCCACGCCCTGGTGCACCGTGGGGCTGGAGTTGAGCTCGTAGGGGGTGGTGGCGTTGGCGTCCGGCAATACCGAGAGCAGTTCGTGGCGTACCTGGGCGTAGTACCAGGCCAGGCTCCATTGGCCGATGGTGCTGTCGCCACGGCCGCCGAGTTCCAGGGTGGTGGCGGTCTGGTTTTGCAGTTTGATCGGGTCGCGCTGGGTGCCGGTGGCGGCGCCGCTGCCGGCCGGGAAACGAATGTTGGAGCTGTAGATCAGCGACCAGGGGTGGGGCGCCTCGACCGAGCGGCTGAGGTTGCCGAACAGTTGCAGGTCGGGGGTCAGCTGGTAGCGCAGGCCCACGCGCGGCGCGTAGTCCCAGTCGCCGAGGCTGGTCTTGCCACCGCCGTCGGGGTAGGTCACGGCGCTTTCGCGGCGGGTATAGATGGCGGCCAGGCCGGTGGTCAGCCACAGGTCGTCGGCGATTTCCAGGTCATTGCCCAGATGCAGGACGCTGTCCGAGCCCTGGTAGGTGAAGTTGCGCATATGGGTGCCCGGCGCGTAGCCGGCGGTGTTGCCGCCGGGGATACGCACCAGCTCGCTGGCCCCTGAGTTGGGCAGGTGCTTGGTCACCCGCAGGCCCAGGGTGCTGTGGCTTTCCAGGCCCCAGAGGGTGTCGCGGCGCTTGTAGTCGAAGGTGCCGCTGACATCGGTGTAGGCCACCTTGAGGCGGTTGGGGCCTTCGCGCAGGTCCATGGGGTAGTCGTGGTAGACCAGGCCGGTCTGGATACTCGAATCGTCGTCGATGTACCAGGTGGTCTTGTTGCCGATAAAGGTGCTGCCCGGCTGGTCGCGGCTGTCGTTACGCGTCACGTAGGCCGGGTTGGCTGCCCGCGGGTCGTGCTCGATGGAGCGCTGGGTGACCCGCCCGGCGAGGTCGTTGTCGGTCTGGCGATGGCGGATGTAGAAGCGGGTTTCCAGGTTCGGGTTGAAGCGATAGCCGAAGTTGGCGATCACCCCCTGGCTCTTGCTGGCGCTGTGGTCCTGGTAGCCATCGGAGCGGGCGTCGGTCAGGGACAGGTAGTAGTCGAAGTCGCCCAGCACCTGCCCGGAGCTGACCTGGCGCTGCTGATAACCGTGGCTGCCCGTGGCGTAGCGCACCTGCAACTTCGGCGCGTCGTAGCCGGTGTGGCTGATGTAGTCGATGGCGCCGCCCAGGGCCAGGGCGCCGCGGTCGAAACCGTTGGCGCCGCGCAGCACTTCCACACGGTCCAGCCACAGCGGCTCGAGCAACTCATAGGGCGTGCCGCCCGGGCCGCTCAACGGCAGGCCGTCGAGCATCGTGTACAGCCCCGAGGCATGGGCGCCCGGCGCGCGGTTGATCCCCGAACCACGGATCGAAATCTTCACCCCTTCGTTGCCCGCGGACTGGGCATAGACCCCCGGCTGATACGCCAGCACATCCTGGTTGCTGGCCACGCGGCCCTGTAGCGGGCGGCGCAGGTCGACCACATTGCTGCCGCCGGGCACCTGGGCCAGCCGCGCCTTGGCCTCCTCGATCGATGCGTCTTCGCCACTGCGCTCCTCGGCGCCGATCAGCACCTGTCCCAGCTCCAGGCCCTGGGCTTCGGCCAGGGCCGGACAGACAAGGGCCAGGCCCAGCAAGGCAGAGGGCAGGGGACGGGGCGAGGGCATCGGGGGGAACTCCAGGCATGGGCAACGGGCAGTGAGAACTGCGACGTATGAAAGAACGAAGGAAACACATGGCAATTTTGTCTTTTGCCAGGCAAGCGCAGATCGGCGGGAGTCCAGCGTCCATGCCCGTGCGCTATCAAGGCTGTTCGCAATGGATATATCCGCGCATCGGCGTTCGGCTATCGTCACCCTATATGACTCGATCGCGCAGCCGCTGTGCTTTTGCGTTGACGCTATGTTGGGTTGGCCGCTGCTGCGATTCACACAGAGCTCTCAAACGCGAGGACATCACGATGGGCGTCCACAAAGCTGTTGCTGTTTCGCTGGCCCTGCTCGGCGCAACCTTCCTGGCATCGGCCGCTCTGGCCGAGGGCACAGGGTTGATTGCCGCCACCCCCGCCGAACTGAAATGGACACCCGCGCCCTCGGTAGGGCCCGGGGTGATGATTTCGGTGATCGAAGGCGACCTGAAAAAACCAGAGCCTTTCACGATGCGCCTGATGCTGCCGGCCAACACGAAAGTCGGCGTGCATACCCACCCCGTGACCGAACGTGTCACCGTGATCTCGGGCACCTTCTACTTCGCCACCGGCGACAGCTTCGACGCGGCCAAGGCCAAGGCCTATCACCCAGGTGACACCCTGATCATTCCCGTCGGCATGCCGATGTACGCCGCCACGCAAAAACAGGAAACCGTGCTCCAGCTCCACGGCACGGGCCCCTGGGGCATCACCTACCTCAACCCGGCGGACGACCCCAGGAACAGCAAAAAATAGCGAGCAGAGCCTGGCAGTGAATC
The DNA here is from genome assembly GCF_017351415.1 of Pseudomonas sp. FW305-25. Lineage (NCBI taxonomy): Bacteria > Pseudomonadati > Pseudomonadota > Gammaproteobacteria > Pseudomonadales > Pseudomonadaceae > Pseudomonas > Pseudomonas sp. FW305-25. Next base: position 67,331 of record NZ_JACNDE010000020.1, read on the forward strand.
CGTCGTGCCCGACCTCACCAGCCCTGTTGTCACCTGGAAAGGGCAACCGGGGATTCACTCGATCAGGTTGAGCATGGGCAAATCGGCTGGCGAATACTCAGCTAATGCCGCAGGCGGGCATTGGCTGCCATGCTCTGTCGTTTTGGGGAGGGCTGGCGGCGGAGGGCTTGCTGCGGTCTGTCACGGCGTCTGCCAGATCAGGGGACGATCGATCTGCCGATATGTGGTTGAAAAACACGCAAAGAAAACCGACTCTGCTTACCTCTCATCCAGGGCCCGACGTTTCGCGCCCGCCATCACCCTTCGTCAAAGCCCTCGATCAAAGGTGCCTCCATGCTGCTTGCCCGCTGGCTGCCAGGCTTGGCCAATCTCCTGCAATACCGCCGCGAATGGTTCAGGTACGACTTGCAGGCCGGTTTGTCGGTGGCCGCCGTACAGATCCCGATTGCCATCGCCTACGCCCAGATCGTCGGGCTGCCGCCCCAGTACGGCTTGTACGCCTGCGTCTTGCCGATGATGGTCTATGCCCTGGTGGGCAGTTCGCGGCAGTTGATGGTCGGGCCGGATGCGGCCACCTGCGCCATGGTCGCCGGGGCGATCGCCCCTCTGGCGCTGGGCGATCCCGAGCGCCTGGCGCAGTTGGCGGTGATTGTCACGGTGCTGGTCGGCCTGATGCTGATCGGCGCCGGCATTGCCCGGGCGGGGTTCATTGCCAGCTTTTTCTCGCGGCCGATCCTGATCGGCTATCTGAACGGCATCGGCCTGAGCCTGCTGGCCGGGCAACTGGGCAAGGTGTTGGGCTACAAGATCGAAGGCGACGGTTTCATTCTCAGCCTGCTGAACATGCTGCAGCGGCTTGGCGAAACCCATCTACCGACCCTGGCCATCGGGGCGGGCGCCCTGGCGCTGCTGATCTGGCTGCCGCGGCGTTTTGCCAGGTTGCCGGCGGCGCTGGTGACGGTGGCTATCGCCACCCTGTGCGTCGGGGTGCTGCGCCTGGACCGTTACGGGGTCTCGGTACTGGGGCCGATCCCTTCGGGCATGCCGCAGTTGAGCTGGCCCGAGACCAACCTGAGCGAACTGAAACGGCTGCTGCGCGATGCGCTGGCGATCGCCACGGTGAGTTTTTGCAGTGCGATGCTGACGGCCCGCAGCTTCGCCGCCAGGAACGGCTACACGGTCAACGCCAACCATGAGTTCCTGGCGCTGGGCGTGTCCAATATCGCCGCCGGGGTCTCCAGCGGTTTCGCCATCAGCGGCGCCGATTCGCGCACGGCGGTCAACAGCATGGTGGGCGGCAAGAGCCAGTTGGTGGGGATCATCGCCGCCCTGGTGATTGCCCTGATCCTGCTGTTCTTCACCGCGCCCATGGCCTGGATCCCCCAGGCGGCGCTGGGGGCGGTGCTGTTGATGGCCGGCTGGGGGCTGATCGATATCCAGGCGATGCGGGTCATCCGCAAGCTCAGCCGTTTCGAATTCTGGCTCTGTGTGCTGACCACCCTGGGGGTGATTGGCGTGGGGGTGCTGCCGGGCATCATCGTCGCGGTGCTGCTGGCGATCCTGCGGTTGCTCAAAAGCATCTATCAGCCCACCGACGCGGTGCTGGGCTGGGTGCGCGGGATCGAAGGCCAGGTCGATATCAGCCAATATCCGCAGGCGCGCACACTGGCGGGGCTGGTGGTGTATCGCTTCGATGACGCGATCCTGTTTTTCAACGCCGACTACTTCAAGGCGCGCCTGCTCGAGGCGGTCGAACGCGAGCCCGAGCCCCGCGCCGTGCTGCTGGTCGCCGAGGCGGTGACTTCGATCGACGTCAGCGGCATCGTGGCCCTCAGGGAGCTGCGCGACACCCTGCTGGCCCGCGGCATCATCCTGGGCATCGCCCGGCCGCACGGGGCATTCCTGCGGATGCTGGTGCGTTCAGGCCTGGCGCGCGAGCTGGAGCAGCAATTGTTGTTCCCCTCGGTACGCGCCGGCATCCGCGCTTATCGGATCTGGCGCAATCAGTTGCAGCGCAAGGCGCAGAAAGAGGCGCCTCGGGCCGGCACCCTGCCAGCGCCCGCCAAGCCGACACCATGACTGGACGCGGCCTTGGCCAGCCACCACCAACGCTTGACCCAAGAGGAGGTACGGCATGCAACGATTCACCGGCGGTTGCCTATGCGGCAAGGTGCGGCTCGTGGCGTCGGGGCCGCCATACCGGGTCGGTTTGTGCCACTGCCTCGACTGCCGCAAGCACCATGGCGCGCTGTTTCATGCCTCGGCGATCTTCCCCGAGGACGCGGTGACCGTCGAGGGCGAAACCCGCGACTACGCCGGGCGGTATTTCTGCCCGCACTGCGGCTCGTCGGTGTTCGCCCGCAGCGCCGACGAAATCGAAGTGAACCTGGGTGCCCTGGACACCCCCGACCAACTCAAGCCCAGCTATGAAAGCTGGACTATTCGTCGCGAGTCCTGGCTGCCGGCGTTTCCACTCGCCAGGCGCTACGAGCGCGACCGCGATGCCAGCAGTCGCTTCGAGCAATAGCTGTCGCCCCGGCTATGACCAGGGCGTCTCGGGCGCCACCCCGCGCGGGCGTTTCGCCAGGAGCTTGCGGGCGGTGTCGACGAAGGGCGTGACGATCAGGCTGTAGACCGTCAGGTAACGCCGGTGGTCCCGCTCGCCGGTGCCGAAGCACAGCGGCTCGGGTGTCGAGGAGGTGACGTAGAGCGTGCCGAACATCCAGTCCCAGAGGGACAGGTTGGTGCCGAAGTTGCGGTTGAAGTGGCGGGGCGCGTCGCTGTGATGGATCTGGTGCTGGGCCGGGCTGTTCAACACATGCTCCAGCCGCGGGCCGAACGACAGCCAGACATGGCTGTGCCGCAGGTTGGCCGCCAGGCTGTTGAAGATGAATATCAGGTAGGTCACGCCGAACAGGGTGTAGCGGCCGATCTCGCCGCCGCAGGCATACCAGAAGCAGCCGGCGTAGAGGCCCAGGCCGAGGCTGATGCTCAGCTTCTCGACGATCTTTTCCACGAAGTGCACCCGGCTCGCCGTCGCCGGCACCAGCACCGGCGCCGAGTGATGGACCTTGTGGAAGGCCCACAGCCAGCGCGAGTGAAACGCCCGGTGCGCCCAGTAATGGAGGAAGTCCTTGAGCAGGAACAGCCCCAGCCCGTAGAGCAGCGCCAGCCCCAGGTTCTGCCCCAGGCGCGGACGTTCGCCCCAGAGGTTGCTGAAAAAGGCCAGGTAGTCCCCGGAGCGCAGGATGTAAGGGTCGACCAGATGGACGATGGGCAGCACCAGCGCGACCTTGAGGATGGCGCGCACGAAGTAGTAGCGGTAATCCAGCAGCGCCGAGGAATGCAGGTGCACCCGGCCGCCGCCGAGAAATTGCCAGAACGACCGGGCGTGGCTCAGGCCGCGGCGCTTTCGGAAACGGAACAGGCCATAGGCGACGCCGTAGGACACGCACAGGAACAAGACCCCGAGGCGGCCGTTCAGATTGAAAATGCCGAGAAACTGCGCGGTGACAGGGGCGATCACCCACTCGGTCAGGTGCTTGTAGACAAGCGACAGGGCATCCACGAATCGCCAGCCTCTGAGCCAGAAAAAAAGAATGGCATTGTAAATCAGTTCGGTTTGGCCGGGCAGGGTGGCGCGACAAGCAGGCAAGGTGCCCCGCGCGCCATCCGCCTGGAACTGGCCGCGACTGTTGGAGTACGCTGGCTGCTCGCTGTATTCCGGAGGTGCCTGGCTCATGACCCTGTTACGGGAATCCGCAAACCGGTTGCTGCAACCTCGGGTGGGCGCGGGCTGCATCCGCGCGCGCGGCGCCGAGGGCGCGGTCCTGCAGTCGGCGTCGTTGTTCGACGGCCTGGTGACCATCGATCATCGTCGCTGGGCCTGCCGCGAAGCCGAGCTCAGCTGGACGGCGCCGCAGCACGTGGTGATCCTCACGGAGCGCGGGGCAACGGCAAAGACTCATATCCGCAGCAGTTCAACGCTCAATTACGAGGGTTGCGACCGCCCCGGCTCGATCAGCTTCGTGCCGGCCGGCGTCGAGCGCCAGGGTTATTTTCGCGATGCCGACCTGATCTATACCGCCCTGTGGATCGACACTGCCCTGGATTTTCCCGGCTGCCCGCGGCTGGCCGAATTGCCCATGCGCATCAACAGCGGCGATGGGGTGATCCATTCGCTGCTCGCCGCCCTCAGCGCCGAGATGGCCGGTGGGTATGTCCCGGAAGCCAGCTACATAGAGCATCTGGTGGCGCTGGTGGGGCTGCGCCTGGGCCGGGTCGATACCGGCAGCGCTGGCAGCGGACGCCTGGGGCCGCAACTGCTCAAGCGCTTGAGCGACTACGTCGATGCACGAATCGAAGGCAGCCTCTCGCTGACCGAACTGGCGCGGATCGCCGGCATGCCCGTGGACACCTTCGCCCGGCATTTCAAGGCCGAAACCGGCATGGCGCCCTATGCCTATGTGATCGAGCGCCGGGTGCGCCGCGCCGAAAGCCTGCTGCGGGCCGGCAGCATGCCGATCAGCGCCATGGCGCTGGAGCTGGGGTTCTCCAGCCAGAGCCACTTCACCTCGACCTTCCGGCGGATCATCGGGACCACCCCGAACAGCTACCGCCAGCAGGCGTCCAGAATCCTGACAAGCTCGTCCTGATACCTGAAAGAACGGTGCCGCGCCCTTGGCGATACTCGCGTCCAGCCGTTCATTTCAGGAGAGCACCATGCAAGACCTGGACTCACCGCGTCCGTCGCGCCGCGCGCTGCTGCAAGCCGGGGCCGCCGCCAGCCTGCTCTGGGTGGGGGGCAGCGGCGCGCTGGCCCAACCCGCCCCGACGCCGCCCAGCCCCTCCCGTCCATTGCCGTCCCAGGCGATCACCCTACGCATCAATGCCAGCGACCAGTTGCTGGACCTCGACCCACGCACCACCTTGCTCGACGCGCTGCGTCATCAACTGGGCATGACCGGCTCGAAGAAGGGCTGCGACCACGGCCAGTGCGGCGCCTGCACGGTGCTGGTGAACGGCCGCCGGATCAACGCCTGCCTGAGCCTGGCGGTGATGCATGACGGCGACGAGATCACCACCATCGAGGGGCTGGCCAATGGCGACCTGCTGCACCCCCTGCAGGCCGCCTTTATCGCCCGTGACGCTTTCCAGTGCGGCTACTGCACGCCGGGGCAGATCTGCTCGGCGGTCGGCATGCTGCAGGAGGTGCGCGCCGGTTGGCCGAGCCATGTCACTGAAGACGTGGCGTCCCATTCCGTCAGCCTGAGCGACAGGGAGATCGGTGAGCGCATGAGCGGCAACCTGTGCCGCTGCGCCGCCTATCCCAACATTGTCGCCGCCATCCGCGACGCCGCCGAGGAGGCCTGAGCCCATGATGCCTTTCAGCTATGCGCGTGCGAGCGATGTGCAGCAGGCGGTCAGCCTGATGGCCGCGCAGCCACGGGCGCGTTTTATCGCCGGTGGCACCAACCTGATCGACCTGATGAAGCTGGGCATCGAGCGGCCCAGCCACCTGATCGATATCAGCCGCTTGCCCCTGGCCGCGATCGAGGACAGCGCCGAGGGTGGCCTGCGTATCGGTGCCCAGGTACGCAACAGCGAGTTGGCCGCCGACCGCCGTGTGCGCGAGCGCTACCCGCTGCTGTCCCAGGCGCTGCTGGCAGGTGCGTCGGGGCAGATCCGCAACAAGGCCTCGACCGCCGGCAACCTGCTGCAACGCACGCGCTGCCCGTACTTCTACGACCCGGGCATGGCCTGCAACAAGCGCGAGCCCGGCAGCGGCTGTTCGGCCCTGCGGGGGCACAACCGCATGCACGCGATTCTCGGCGCCAGCGAGTCGTGTATCGCGGTGCATCCCTCGGACATGGCGGTGGCCATGGTCGCCCTGGAGGCGCGGGTGGAGACCCTCCTGCCCGACGGCCAGCGCCGCTCCCTGGCCCTGGATGAGCTATACCGCTTGCCCGGGACCACGCCCGAGCTCGAAACCCGACTGGCCCATGGCGAGATGATCGAGGCCATCACGTTGCCGCCGCCACTCCCGGGACGGCAGCTGTATCGCAAGGTGCGCGATCGCGCTTCCTATGCCTTCGCTTTGGTCTCCGTGGCGCTGGTGCTCGAAGTCCGCGCGGGGCAGGTGCGCACGGTCCGCGTGGCCCTCGGCGGCGTCGCCCCCAAACCCTGGCGGGCCACGGCAGCGGAGCAGGTGTTGCTCGGCCAGCCATCCGCTATGGTGGTTTACCAGCGCGCTGCCGAGGCCGCCCTGGCCGGCGCGCGCGGGCAGGGCGGCAACGATTTCAAGATCCCCCTGGCCAAACGCACCCTGCGCCAGATGCTGGCCAGTGCGACTCAAGAGCGAGCATTGGCATGAGCACATCAGGACCCACCCCATCCGCCGCCAACGGCCCGATTGGCCAACCGCTGGACCGGGTCGACGGCCGACTGAAGGTCACCGGCCGCGCGACCTACGCCTACGAGCAGCGGGAAATGGGCGACACCGCCTATGGCTACATCCTCGGCGCGACCATCGCCCGGGGCCGCATCAGCGCGATCGACACCCGCGAGGCCGAACGCACGCCGGGTGTGCTGTATGTCATGACCCATCGCAACGCACCGGCCCAGGCGGCATTCGGCCCGGCGGTGACGCCGACCACGGGCGAGGTGTTCACCCGGGCCCGGCCGGTGTTGGCGAGCGACGCTGTGCGCTACTACGACGAACCGGTGGCGCTGGTGGTGGCCTCGACCTTCGAGGCCGCGCGCGCGGCGGCTCGGCTGATTCGCGTGCGCTACTCGTCGGAGCAGGGCGACTTCGACCTTGCTTCCCGCCTGGCCCAGGCCTACAGCCCGCCGCGGACCAACGCCGGCTTCCAGACCGACAGTGCCATCGGCGATTTTGAATCGGGGTTCGCCAATGCGCCGGTCAAGCTCGACAGCACCTACAGCACCCCGTACCAAAGCCACGTGCCAATGGAGCCCCATGCCTCTATCGCCGTCTGGTCCGGGGACGAGCTGACCCTCTACACCTCGGCGCAAACCCTGGCGAACTTCCGTGGCGGGCTGGCCAACACCCTGGGCATCGAGCCGGCGCGTGTGCGTATCGTCAGTCCTTATATTGGCGGCGGCTTTGGCGCCAAGCTGATCATCCATCCCGACGCGGTGCTGGCGGCGCTGGCCGCCCGAGTGCTCAAGCGCCCGGTGAAGGTGGCCTTGACCCGCCAGCAGATGTTCGCCAACGCCGGTTATCGCCCGGCCATGCAGCATCGGGTGCGGCTGGCGGCGGACAGCAGCGGCAAGCTGACGGCGCTGGGGCACGACGTCTGGTCGAGCACTTCGCGTTTCGAAGAGTTCTGCGAGCAGACCGCGGTGTTTGCCCGCTCGCTGTATGCCGCGCCAAATCGCCTGACCCGCCATCGGCTGGTGCCGGTGGATCTCAATCGCGGCGAGTGGATGCGCTCGCCGGGCGAAGCGCCGGGCATGCTCGCCTTCGAGAGCGCCATGGACGAGCTGGCCGAACGCCTGGGCCTGGACCCCATCGAACTGCGGGTGCGCAATGAGCCGGAGTTGGACCCCGAACTCGGCGTGCCGTTTGCCTCGCGCAACCTGTTGGCCTGCATGCGCACCGGTGCCGAACGCTTCGGCTGGAGCCGCCGCAAGCCCAAGTCCGGCAGCGTGCGCGAGGGCAGCAAGTTGATCGGCATGGGCATGGCCGCGGCGATCAGGCCCAATTACCTGGGGTTGTCCAGGGCCCTGGTGAGCCTGGGTCCGACCGGACGGGTGCTGGTGCGCCTGGATATGACCGATATCGGCACCGGCACCTACACCATCCTGACCCAGGTCGCCGCCCACAGCCTGGGGGTGCCGATGTCGGCGGTGCAGGTGCAACTGGGTGACAGCCGCTTCCCGCAGACTTCGGGCTCCGGCGGCTCCTGGGGAGCGGCCAGTTCCGGCTCGGCGGTGGAGGCCGCCTGCCAGGCCTTGAAGCAGCGGATCATCCAGGCCGCCGGCGCGCCTTACAACCAGGCGCCGGTACGCTTCGCCGACGGCCGTATCAGCACCGGCGAGCGCTCGGAGCGCCTCAGCGATCTGCTGCTGCGAGTGGCTCCCACGGGGTTGCAGGCCGAAGGCAGCGTCGGGCCGATGGGGGAGGACTACAAGCAGTTTTCCCAGCATTCCAACGGCGCGCACTTCGTCGAAGTCGCGGTGGACATCGACACCGGCGAAGTCCGCCTGCGGCGCATGCTCGCGGTGATCGGTGCCGGGCGCATCCTCAACCCCAAGACCGCGCGCTCGCAGATCCTCGGCGGCATGGCCTGGGGCGTCGGCGCGGCCCTGATGGAGCAGACCCTGCTGGACACCCGCCACGGCCATTTCGTCAACCACGATCTGGCCGAGTACCTGATACCGGTCAATGGCGATATCGCGACGATGGACGTGCTGTTCCTCGAAGAGCCCGATCCCAGGGCCAACGCCCTGGGCATCAAGGGCCTTGGCGAGCTGGGCGTGTGCGGGGCCGGGGCGGCGGTAGCCAATGCGGTCTACAACGCCACCGGCATCCGCGTGCGCGAGTTTCCGCTGACCCTGGACAAGCTGCTGCCCGGGCTTGCGGCCCTGGAGGAGTAGGCGCAGCCTGCATCGACAAAAAATCTCGACGGCATGCCCTGGATTGGGCAGGCTTGTGGGGCTGCGGCAGCCCGGTCGGTTGCTGTGGAACTCAAGCCATCAGCCGACGGACACCTCCATGAACCTTGCCTCCCTGATGCTCTTCCTCCCGGCCTGTTTCGCCCTGAACATGGCGCCTGGGCCGAACAACCTGCTGTCGATCCGCAATGCCACCACCTATGGCTTCCGCGCTTCCTGCCTGGCGGGAGTAGGGCGGCTGGCCGCCTTCGCGGTGATGATCGCCCTGGCCGCGGCCGGGCTGGCGGTGGTGCTGCAAGCTTCGGAACTGCTGTTCCACGGGATCAAGATGCTCGGCGCTGGCTACCTGCTGTACCTGGCGTACCAGCTGTGGACCGCGGATACCCAGGTCGAGGCCGAGAACAAGACCGCGCCACTGGGCCTGCTGGCCTTGGCCCGGCAGGAATTCCTGATTGCTATCGGCAATCCGAAAGCGATATTGATCTTCACCGCCTTCCTGCCGCAGTTCGTCGACCCGCAAGCCCCGGTTCCCGCCCAGTTCCTGGTGCTCGGCGCACTGTTCCTGGCCCTGGAATGGATCGCCATCAGCGCTTACGCCTACATGGGCCTGCACCTGCGCCGCTGGTTCGCCGAGCCACGGGGCAAGAAGCTCTTCAACCGCTGCTGCGCGGCGTTGTTGTCGGCGGCGGCTTCGGTGCTGCTGTTGGCGCGGCGGGCTTAGTTTTGGCCGGCGGGAATAGGGCGATAGGAAGGGATGCGCATCGGCATGAATTTCAATCGGCTGCCTTTCAAGGATAATCTTTCGCCTACCTCTGGCTGAGACCCACCTATGCCTTTCCTCGACAACCTTATTGCCTTCACGTTTGCAGCGACACTATTGACCCTGACGCCCGGCCTCGACACCGCCCTGGTATTGCGAACGGCCACTGTGGAAGGAAAGCAGCAGGCTTTACGCGCGGCCCTTGGCATCAGTGCGGGCTGCCTGTCGTGGGGCGCCGCCGTGGCTTTTGGACTGGGGGCACTGATTGCCGTGTCAGAGCTGGCGTTCAATGTCTTGAAATACTGCGGTGCGGCCTATCTGGCTTGGCTCGGGCTCAACATGCTGTTGCGGCCCCGGCAATCGTTGTCCCCTGCCGGCGGCACTGACAAGACAACGACGAACTGGTTCTTCAAGGGGATGATGGGCAATGTCCTGAATCCCAAGATCGGTATTTTCTACGTCTCTTTCCTCCCCCAATTCATTCCGCAAGGCCAGCCATTGATTGCCTGGACGTTTGGCCTTGTCGGCATTCACCTCGCCATCGGATTGCTCTGGTCGATCATCCTGATTGGCGCGACCCAACCGCTGGCCAAAATGTTGCGCAGCGAGAAGGTGATTACCTGGATGGATCGCGCCACTGGCATGGTTTTCGTGCTTTTCGCTGCTCGTCTTGCCTTCAGTAAACGGTAGGTTTTGAGGCCGTTCGGTGGTCATGTCCGTGATGGCGACGAATATCGGCAGCCGAGGCGAGAAGGGCCAGCGAAGCCGCATTTTTCGGCGTTCGCTTGCCAGTCGCCGTGACTGGCGGCTTCTGGCCGATACCTACCCACACAAGGATCTCGAGTGGTTATGTCAACGGATGAACTGGCGATACGCCAGATCTCAGCGCTTTCTCCGCAAGTCCTGGCACTGGAAGCGGAGGCGGTTGCGGACGGTTTCAGGTTTCTTACGCGCTTGGTCGCAGAGTGGGAGAACGGTTCGAATCGGTTCGATCAACCGGGTGAGTGCCTGTTGGGCGCCTTCCGCAGCGGGCAACTGATTGCCATCGGTGGCCTTACTCGTGACCCCTATGCCGGGCCGGATATCGGCAGGCTAAGGCGGCTGTACGTCGCGCGTGCAGCAAGGGGCCGGAATCTGGGCAAAGCCCTGGTGCAGCGGCTTTTGGAACACGCGGCTCAGCGATTTTGTGTGGTACGCCTATCTACGGATACACCAGAGGGCGCCGCGTTTTACCTGCGCTGCGGGTTCCAGCAGATACAGGATGATTTTGCTACGCACGCAAAGTCATTGGCCGATGCCACATAACCAGGTCATTGGAGGGCAGATGGGGTGGCGTAGCCGGTCAACGGCGAAGAGTGAAGGTTTTGCAGGCTTGCACAGCCTTGCAGCAGGGGACATCAGCGCGATAGGCCCATCGTCGGAATGCACTGACGAACATAGTAATTATCGAATTCACCGCTTTCGATGAAGTGAAAACCATGGCGGGTATAGAAACGATTCGAAGCGCTGCCTTTAAGGGCACCCACTCTAATAGGGAGCCCAGCTACATCCGCCTCTTTGAAAATCTGGGCGAGAACAGCAGAGCCTATCCCTGATCCCTGCGCGGTCGGTCTCACATACAAGTGGTCGAGCAAGAGTTCAGTGCGCCGGTGCTTGACCACGACAAAACCAACCCTCTCTCCAGATACCTCGATGTAGCGTGTATTGCGGGCCTCAAACCCGCTAAGAAAGCGTTCGCGTGCGCGCACTGGATCAAATCGCCCAACCCGCTCCAGGCTTTCGCGCATGGCCTCGATTCGAATGGCTACAAGATTGTCCAAGTCGCTTTGTTGAGCCAAGACCAAAATGACCTGGGAATTTTTATCGGCTGTGACGGGCATCATTTGCGCTCTGACTGCCATTCAGGGAAGCCAGTATAGAGAGAAGGGAAACAAGCGGCCCACCCGTTTTTTCTGTCGAGGCCAACAGGCGAAAGCAGCCACTCGACCGGTAGTGAAATCAAGCTGGACTTGCAACGCACCGAGTATCAGGCCCGACCCTGGTTCCTCAATGGAACGGGAAGATGTAGTTCATCCAGGCCGACATGCGCAGGAGGATCTTGCGCATGATCGCCACATGGTGGAAGTGCTGGCTGTAGAGCGCCGCCTGGCCATAGGCGCCACCGGGCATGAGCCTGGCGTAGGGCAGGTAGTCCGGGTCGGTGATTTCGATGACCACTGGCACCCGCCCCGGCGGCGGTGAGCCGGTGTAGCTCAGCAGGGTGCCGGACGGCTGGACCTGCCCTTCGCCGATCACCGTGATGACATTCTTTACCCGGCCCTTGAAGACGCGGCCGGGGATACCGTCGAACGCCACTTCCGCCTCGTCCCCCGGGACCAGGCGCAGCAGGCTGTTCTGGCGCATCCAGGCAGAGAAGTAATGGCCCTCGTCGGGAATGAACACCATCGACGGGCGCAGCGGCAGCTTGCTCGCCATCATTCCCGGGCGCAGCGACACATGGGTGACGAAGCCTTTGCTCGGGGCGCGGACCACGGTGCTGTTCAGCTCGAACTGGGCGTTGTCGATCTGAGCCTGCAGGTCGTCGACCCGGGCAATCGCGGCCTCCTGCTCGCGGCGGGTGCCGAAGTTGCGCCTGATCAACTCGTTGATCCGGTACAGGTCGCCCCGCGCCGCTGTCTGCTGGGCCTTGAGCGACTTGAGGCGGTTCTCGAAAGGCTCGGGGTCGATGCGAAACAGCACGTCGCCCGGCTCCAGCGGCGTGTTGCCCTGGACCGGCACCTCGATCACCCGGCCGGTGACGACCGGGATCACGGGCACTGAGACGAAGTAGGAGCGCGCCACTTCCGAATAGGGGTGGTTGTAGTTCATCAGGAAAATCAGCGCGCCGATCAAGACCACGCCGCCCAGCACGGCGGTGGGCACCGTCCATTTGTTCAGCGGGATACGGAAGATCTTGAAGATGGCCACGCAGATGGCGGTGTAGGTCAGGATCAGTAACAGGTCCATGGGTCACAGCTTCCCTTCCGGGCGGGGCCCGGCCTGGGATTGTCCTTCCAGTCGCTCGATCCGCTGTCGCAGCTCGGCCAGTTCTTGGGCCAGATCTATTTCGGCCTGCATCCGCGCCTTGTCGGTCGCGAAACCCCAGCCCCGGTCCTCGCGGTACAACATGGCCCAGATCCACAGGAACGGCCACAGGGCATGGAGCGTGAACAGACTGACCCAGCCTGCCGCGTGAATGGCGTCCTGATGTGGATGGTTCCGATGGACGGCAATTTCGTAGGGAATGTCGTGCAGGACGATGATTCCGTAGAACAGGGTTATTCCGGCGAAGACAAGCATGCCCAGCGCAATCTGATCGAGCATGATTCGCCTCCCGGAAGCCTTCAGCTCGCACGCAACCGCTTATGAAGCACCTTGGTCAGCCACAGCCATGGGATAGCCCGATGGCGCGGGCCTTACGCAATCCATACTAGTTCAAGTTCGTTCATCTGCCTGGCTGCCCTGCAGGGCGCGCGCGGCCCTGGACCTGGAAAGCTGCGCTCGCCCAGGCCGCGGTTTATGATCGTTGCCTGTCGTCCCTCACTGCGAGCCCGATCATGCCTTTTGAACTGGACCTTCCCGAAATCCGCGCCGGCATCGTTGAATTCCCTGTCTGGCATGCGCGCGGTGGTACCTCCACCGGTTTGATCCTGGCTCGCGAAACCCTGCCCAAGGACCCGTTGCTGGTCGAAGAACTGCTGCGCCACCTGATGGGGGTGCCGTTGAGCGGCGAGCTGCCGGGCAATAACCAGATCACCGGCCTGGGCCGTGGCGGGCCCACCAGCAACAAGGTGTTCATCGCCGAGCGCCAGCCTGGCGAGGCGCGGATGGTCAGCACCCTGGCGCAGTTGGCGGCGGGTAAAAGCGCGATCGACTGGAGCGTCAACTGCGGCAACATGTCGGCGGCCTTGCCCCTGTATGCCCTGGAGCGTGGCTGGCTGAGCGCGGACGAGGACAGCGCGCAGATCGAGATCTTCAACAGCAATACCCAGACCACCATGCTCGCGCGCCTGGCGTTCCGCGACGGTCGCCTGCTGAGCGATACGCGCATTCCCGGGGTCAATGGCGTGTTCCCCGGGGTCGACCTGTTTCTCAGCGATCCGGTGGGAGCCAAGACCGGCCAGCTGTTTCCCACCGGGCAACGCATCGATCTGCTCAATGGCGTGCGCGCCACCTGTCTCGACGTGGCGGTGCCAATGGTCATCGTCCAGGCCGCGGACCTGGGCAAGACCGGCCTGGAAACCCCGGCACAGCTGGACGCCGATGCCGACTTCAAGGCCCGGTTGATTGGCTTGATGGTCGAGGGCGGCTTGCGCATGCAACTGCGCAACCGCGGCGGCGCCTTGATGAGCGCCGAGGAGCTGCAACGCAGCGAAACCCTGCCGAAGATCTGCATCGTCAGCCCGGTCCAGGGCGCGGGCGATATCAACACCCGCTATTTCACCCCGCAAAACGCCCATCCTTCATTGGCCGTCTCCGGTGGCTGCTGCCTGGCCGCCGCCTGCCTGGCGCAAGGCACCGTGGCCCATGAACTGCTCAATACGCCCAAACCCCTGAGCGCCACCACGGCGGAATACCCGGTGTCGATCGAAAACCCGGCGGGGGTGCTGGACACCTTGATCACCGCGCGCGAGGAGGGCGCCTCGATCCGTATCGACGCGGCCGCCTACCGGCGCAGCGCGCAGATCCTGCTCAAGGGCCGGGTGCCGCTGTACAACGCCTCGGCGGCGTTGGTCGCGGCGTTGCAAGGGCGGGGCTGAGTCCCGGACCGGAAAGGTGGCGGCAAATCCGCTCAACCCCGTGAGCGATATTCGCTGGGGGCGACCCCGAACTCGCGGCGAAAGGCCCGGCTGAAGGCGGCTTCGGATTCATAACCCAGCTGTTCGGCGATCCGTGAAATGCGCAGGCTGGAGGTCTGCAAGCGCTGACTGGCCAGTTGCATGCGCCAGTGCATCAGGTAACGCATCGGCGATTGGCCCACCAGGCGGGTGAAGCGTTGCGCCAGGTTGGAGCGCGACTGGTTGACCAGGCCGGCCAGGCGCTCGACGCTCCACGCCGCGCCCGGTTCGGCGTGCAGCAGCGCCAGCGCCTGGCCGACCAGCGGGTCGCGCAGGGCGGCGATCCAGCCGCTGATGCCTTGCGGGGCGTGGGCCAGCCAATGGCGCACGGCCCAGATGAACATCAGGTCGATGATCCGCGACAGCATGATGCTGCTGCCGATCGACGGGTTGCGCACTTCCTTCTGCATCGCCGCCACCGTCAGCGACAGCCATTCACGGGAGCCGATCAGGTCGCTCGGGTCCTCGCCCTGGCAACTGACTTGCAGCACCCCGGGCAAACCCTGGCTCAAGGCCTGGCCGCACCCGCCCTCGAACCGGAAGACTCCGCTGGTGATGCGCGCTGGCAGGTCCGGGCTGGCATCCGCAGCGCTGTGCAGTTGATGAGCCTGGCCGTGGGGCACGAACAGGATGTCCCCGGGCATCAGGCTGGTGGTTTGGTTATTGCCGTCGAGCCTGAGCTGGCAGCCGGCGTCCTGGATCACATGGAAGCAGGCGCCGCCCGCCGCTCGCTGCAGCAGCTGGCCGGGTCGCAGCAGCGTCTCGCCCAGCAGCTCGCCATGCATCCGCGCCAGGCTGAACACTTCGAAAAACACATCGGCGGCCGGGTGCCGGAGGTCGGCTGGCGGGACGGCTGGGGGCAGGTGTCTCTGCACAGTCTTCGGCTTTTCGGTCATGGTCGGTCGGCACCGTCCCCTTCGATAATGAGCGTGTCCGAGCATAAGCCAGCACGGGGGAGGGCGTCTCCTGCCTGTCACTTGACGAGCGACCTGCCCCGCAATGCCCAGGGCCCGGCAGTACCGCCGCCATCGGCGAGCGGTCTTTATCCAGACAGAGGATTCAAGCTCATGAGTGGTCAGCCTACGATTGTGTTGGTGCACGGTTTTTGGGGCGATGCGGCCCATTGGAGCAAGGTGATCATCGAGCTGGCGCGCAAGGGTTACAGCGCGATCCGCGCGGTGGAGATGCCCTTGACGTCGCTGGCCGATGACGTCGAGCGCACCCGCAAGATGATTGCCCAGGTCGATGGCCAGGTGTTGCTGGTGGGGCATTCCTACGGCGGCGCGGTGATTACCGAAGTGGGTGACCAGCCCAATGTGGTCGGGCTGGTGTATATCGCCGCCTTCGCCCCGGATGCCGGGGAAAGCCCGGGCTGGATCACCCAGCAGCACCTGCCCGCGGCGGCGGCCAACCTCGAGCCCGACAGCGATGGCTACCTGTGGCTCAAGCCGAAGGCCTTCCATGAGAGCTTCTGTCAGGACCTGGGCGCCGACGAAGCGCTGGTCATGGCGGTGACCCAGAAGGCGCCGCTGGCCAGTACCTTCGGCGATACCATCAGTGCGCCGGCCTGGAAGAAAAAGCCCTCCTGGTACCAGATCTCCAGCGACGACCGCATGATCCATCCGCGCAACCAGCAAATGATGGCGGCCCGGCTCAACCCACAAAAGACCCTCACCCTGGCCAGTTCCCATGCCTCGCTGGCCTCGCGGGCGGCGGAGGTCGCGGCCTTTATCCACGAGGCCGCCAGCGCCACCGTCAAGGGCTGACCAGGCCACCCCTCAGGCCCCGCTCGCGAGCGGGGCCTTGCGGCCTACAGGTCCAGGTCGACCCACACCGCCGCGTGATCCGAGCCGGCGTTTTCCTTCTTGTCCAGCTGCGGGTAGACCTCCCAGCGCTTGGGCTGGCTGCCCGGCCACATGCCCTTGCGCCATACGCCGCCGGCGGTGACGGTGGCGAACAGCGCCGGGGAGAGCAGCAGGTAGTCGATCTTGTTCGCCGCCTTGCAGGTGTCGAAGGTGCCGGGGTAACCACCGTCGTCGAAGGCCGGATGGACAAAGGCATCCTTGAGGTCGGTGCCCTTGAGCAAGGGCTCCAGCGGCGCGCTGTCCGGGGTGTCGTTGAAATCGCCGACCACCGCGATATAGGCCTCGCCCTGGGCCACCAGCTCTTGGTAGATGAGCTTGATCCGCTCGGCCTGGGCCAGGCGTTTTTTCGCCGAGGCCGCAAGGCCGCCGAAGCCTTTGCTCTTGAGGTGGTTGACCAGGACGATCAGCTGCTTGTCCTTCTGTTTTCCAGAAGGCAGCGGGATATGAAACTGCGCGCAATCGCGGGAAAAAATCAGCTCGCCGTTGGCCGCGGTGTCGTCGACATGGCTGCGCAGCTGGCCGATGGGGTAGCCTGCGGCGGTCATCAGGCCGACATCGATGCCCCGCGTATCGTTGCCGTCGATCAGCATCACATGCCGGTACAGCGGGCCTCCCAGGGCACCGATGATTTCCGTGTTGAAGTCGCGCAGGGCCGGGCGGCTTTCCGCCTCGACCACCGCCAGCACATCGGCGTGCAGGTCGATCATCACCCGCGCGGTATTGCGCATCGCTTCCAGGTCCACCGGGGCCTCGATCAGCTCCAGCGAACCGACCCACTCGGTGCGGCCGTTGGCGACAATCTCCAGGCCGCCGGCCTTGGGCCGCTTGACCAGGCTGCCGCGGTTCTGCCGCAGGATCACAAACGGACCCTTGTCCGACTTGCTCAGGCCCAGTTCGATCAGCAGCTTGACCATCTGCGCCTTGTCCTGGTCGGTGTAGATGGGCTCGCCCAGCAGCTGGTTGAGCTTGGCGAAACGCTCCAGCACCGGCTTGCCTTCGGCCCAGCCTTCCAGGTTCATGGCCTTGGCGCGGTTGAACAGGTTTTCAACGTTGTAGGACGCGAGTCTCATCGGGCTCTTCCTTTGCGTGGGGCGGACGTCAATGCGCATTACAACCGATAAAAATGACCGAATGCCGACGGACGCGGCGTCTTGTTGCCTTCTTTATGCTGAACTCAAGAAAGGGCGAAACCGGCCTGGGATTCCCGGTGGGCGACTCGCAGAGGGCCGGTGGGGGAGTAACCTGACAGGCAGCACTTCGCCCGGGCCGAATCGGAGGACAGGGCATGAATGATGAGTCCCGCGAGCAGGGCGAGCCGTTCAAGCGGCTGTTCTTCGCCTTGCCCTGCACCGCCGCCCAACGCCGGGCCATTGCCCAGTGGCGCAGCGCCCTGGGGCTCAGGAGCGGCCGGCCGGTGCCGGCGGAAAACTTTCATTTGACCCTGATGTTCCTGGGCTCGGTCACCGTGGCGCAGATTCCGCGGATCTGCGCCGCGGCGGCGAACGCGCGAACGCCCGGTGAGGCGCTGCACGTCCCGCTCGACCGCCTGGAGGTCTGGCGCCGGGCCGGGGTCTTGTTGCTGGCGCCGACACAAGCGCCGCTGGCGTTGCGCCAGCTGGTGTATGCCTTGCAGGAGGCGCTGCTGCCCCTTGGGTTGGTCGATTCGCCGCGGGAATTTCGTCCGCACTTGACCTTGATGCGCGACTATCGGGCAGCGGTGCCCGAGTCCCAGACCCCTGCGGATTTTCAGCTGAGTGCCCGGCACTTCGCCCTGTACGAGTCGCATAAGGGCCGTTATCGGCCGCTGGCCGAATGGGCGTTGGCGCGGTGACGCTCGGGGCAGCCCTGTCGACAGGTTCGCCGGTCAGCCGAAATCCGAGTGCCTCGGGGCCTGCACGTTATAGTTGATGAGGCCGAATCAATAGTAGGAGGGCATGCGCCAGATCGTCAGCAAAGAGCCGTGGTGGGCCGCGCCGCCGAAACCGGGCCAGGATGAGTCCGAGCTGGACTGGGGCTGGCTGGTCACTTACAACGAGGGCGAGCCGCGCTTCGAGTTCGTCAAGGAGCGCCCTTCGGAGCAGGAGATCCGTCAGCGCAAGAGTTGCCGGACCACGCCGTCCGAGTAGCCGGTCGGCGCGGAGGGCAGTCTTGCGCGATCCTTATTGTTTGTAGCCGATCTGCCGCAGCAGGTTCTTGCGCCAGAGGATGTCGTCGTCGCCTTCCAGGCCCTTGGCGCAGAAACCATCCACCACCCCCAGCACCGCCCGGCCCTGCGCCGTTTCAGCGAGAATCACCTGGCTCGGGTTGGCGGTCGCGCAGAAGATGCGGCACACCTCAGGCACCATCTTCAGGGTGTTGAGCACGTTCAACGGATAAAAACCGTCGCCAAGAAACACGATAAAGCTATGGCCGGCGGCGATCGCCTGGGCGTTCTTTTGCGCCAGCGCGATCATCGTCGGATCGCTGCCGGACCAGCGCACCAGGCATTGGCCGGAGGCTTCGCAAAAGGCCAGGCCAAAGGCGATGTTCGGCACGCTGGCGACCAGGGCTTCGTGGATGTCCTCGACGGACTTGATGAAGTGGGTCTGGCCGAAAATGAAGTTGGTGGCTTCCGGCTTGTCGATGTTCACGCTGATCAATTGCATCTCGAACCGCTCCTTGCCGATGTCGCGCGGCGCTGGGGGCGTTGACGGAAAGGGGACGCCCGTCGTAGCCCGTTATCGGCGAGGCGGGATTGCTTCCAGCAACAGATCAAGCATAGCCATTCATTGGCTGCTATCGGGTTGGTCATGCTTGAACGATGGCCATCAACGGCTGATCGGCCCGTTCGTTCCTGACCGTCAGCGGCTAGAACTTGGCGTAATTCAATGCATCGACAATCAGCGAGCCGCCCACGCCGGTCAGCGACAGCAGCAGGGCGCGCACCAGTGGTTCTTGCGAGTAACTTGAGAAGGCTCCGGTATGGAGGTCGTTTATGCGTCCGCGGATCAGTTCGAGCTTGTTGTAGATTGGTGCGTTGTCGGGTGTTTCCAGCAGGTAGTTATCAAGATGCTGTAATGCTGCGCTACGCGCTTTTTCCGCGGCACGGCGCAGCGACAGCGCGGAAATGAGCAAGATCAGGGCGGTCAACAGGTATGAAATGACCATGCTGGGCGGGGTCGGCCAGTTGTCGAACACACTGTTGCGCGACGCAATCAGGATCAACATGACCACCGTCGGGGCATAGATCAGGCGATTGACGGTGGCCGTGCGTTTGGCGATCAGCTGCATGTCCACCCAATCGTCGATGCAGGGGTGCAGAGACACACCGAAAATCCTCTGGTGCTCCTCGCGCAGCCCTTTTGGCCAGATCGCGTAATGCGTGCTCAGGTGACGGATGAATCGTGTCAGCAGGAGGTTGGCATCCACCACCCAGAACACCAGCAGTTGGAAGGCCAGGGTGGGCAGCAGCCAGCTTAACGTCCAGATCGGCGACTCGCCGCGGATGGGCAGTCCTTCCATTGGCCAGAGCACGAAGAGCACGCTGGTGACCACCACGAATATCCAGGTGGCGAGAATGCTGCGCAGCATTCGGGCACCGAAGGTGCCTCCGGTGCAGTGTTCTTTCCAGAAGCGTGTTACGAAAATGATCGTGCGCTTGTCAGCGGCATTTGCCTGGATCACATCCGTCAGTCGCGAAGGCGTGTGCCAGTCGCGACTGACGGATAAGAGCGGGAGCAGGGTCAGGAACAGGCAACGTCCCAGGGCGGCGCGCCACTTTTGCAGGGTTGTGCCCTTTTCTCGATGAACGAGGCGCAGCAGTTGCCTCCACAGGCTCGTTCGCAGCTTGTTCATGTAAAGGTCCAGGTGGTAGGCCTGTTCGATCTCGGTACTGTTGATGCGCAGATTGCGCCAGCCCCAGGCCAGCGCCGCGATCGAGATGATCATGGCGAGCAGGCGCAGGGCCACGGTGGGCCAGGCACTGATGCCCTCGAACAGGGACATCGGCTCGCCCAAGCCGTCCGCCGTCAAGGCGCGCCGAGTCTGGTACATCCACAGCAAGGCCAGGACGAATACCACGATCGGTACCACGACGTACCACGCCGAGGCGTCGAACAAGCCACTGCTTGCAGGGACGGGGACCTGTCCGGGGTGCGCTGGTTGGGGCTGATGACGGCGGACAAGTTCCGAGCAAACGATGCCCAACAGGATCAGCACGAAGGCGGTCCACATGAACTCCACGCGCCAGAACTGCACGGCGAGCCATGCCGACAGTCCGGACACCACAAACATCGTCAACGAGATACTGCGCACCCAGGCTGGCAGTTTGTCGTCGCTGGGTTGCACAGAGGTCCACCACCAGCCAAGAAGGATCGCCAATACCAACAGGATGAACGAAAGCGGTCCGGCCCAGAAAAGTGACTGCTTTTCATCGAACTTGTCGCGTACCGACTGGGATAGTTCGGGATAGGGAGGACGCGAGGGGTCCTGCAGGCAGCGCAGCGCCATGATGTCGTGCGTCGCTTGTCGGGTCTGGCCGGGTGCGGCGCAATCCTTGGGGCGTGCCGCGGTGAGCTGGCTTGACAGGGGAATGAAGCCGCTGATGCCCACCTCATAGATGCTTGGCGAAAGCAGCTCCGATTTGGAGTAGTCGAACTTCGCCCGCTTGGCCTCGTAGGGTTGTGGCGCCTGCGCCGCCAGGACCGCGATGAACACGGCACTTTGCAAACTGTCGCGGAACGGCGGCACATCCTGCTGCAGGGCACGCGTCAGCGTGAGTCCGTAGGGTGCTGCCAGGACGAGGTTGCGGGTGGTCTGGGCCTGGCCGCGCTGGAGCATGCGCGCATCGAGGTTGGTCGAGAAAAACACTTTGTTCGGCATCCGCCCCTTGAGCGCCTGCAACACCAACAGCTTGTCGTAGGTATCGGCCCCCAGCACCCCGATGGCACCGATGCCGCTGCTGCCGTTACGGCGATAGGCTTCGTCCTCGCGGGCGATGTGGTCGGCGAGGCGGCGCAGGTAATCGAGCTGGGAATTGCCGTCGGACTTTTCCAGCGGGCTCAGATCCAGGGTGTTCTTGTCCTTGCTGTTTTTATTGTCATCGCTACCAGGCGCCTTGTTGACGCTTGCGGCTTCCTCCGGAAGGCGCCCGTCCATGCCTCGCAGATAACTGAAGCGCAATACCCAGTCATCAATGGTAGACAGGTCCTTGCCATCGAGACGTGCGTCATTGGCAACCTTGGATTTGAAACTCTCGATCAATGCGCGGCTGTAGAAACTGTCCCACTCGGAGACCAGCGCA
This sequence comes from Pseudomonas sp. FW305-25, assembly GCF_017351415.1. NCBI lineage: Bacteria > Pseudomonadati > Pseudomonadota > Gammaproteobacteria > Pseudomonadales > Pseudomonadaceae > Pseudomonas > Pseudomonas sp. FW305-25. The sequence continues at coordinate 88,754 of NZ_JACNDE010000020.1, forward strand.
ATGCGATTGGAGCGCTGCCAGCCTCCCGAGCCGCAACGGGTTCCGACCCGCAGCAATGCCCCTTGGCTGCATTGCACTCCAGCAACTGGATCCACATGGCGCAGCTTCAGCTCTTCCAGCAGCAGGCTCGTCATGACGCCGTCGTCGCTGACGGTGCGCAGCAGTTTCATGGAGAGTTTCGGCGCCATTGGTGTTTGCTGCTGGGAGGTTGCTTCACCGGGCGAAGGCTTGCCCAAGGCATGCATCAATGTGTCGTAATCAGCGGTGGCCAGAGGTGAGTAAATCTCGATATCGGGCTTGGCGTGGCCGTTGGCTTCGTCCCGATACATATCGAGCAAGACTTTCGAGGTGGAGGGGCCGATGACCTTCAGCAGTGTCTGGTTGGACACACCAGGGCAGGTTTGTGGCGGGCCGCAATCCGAATGAAGCCTGCTCTGCAGGGTGAGGCGCAAGGCTTCGAGTCGTTGTAGCGGGTGTGAGCCCAGATGCTCCTGCTTTACCCAGAGCAGAATGGTCCGGGCGGATGGGCGCTGTTTGTCCTGCATGTCCCTGGGTGGGTCGAATGGGTTGGCAATGAAGGTTTCATAGGGGATCTCTGCGTACTTCGACTTTTCTTGCTGACCGGCTTGCGACGTTATCGGCGTGCCTGACAGGTCGTCGGCAAGGGCCAGGCAGCGGATGTGCTGCTCGTCCTCGGGCACCATGCGCGAGTTTTTGAACCCGGCCAGGATTGCATAGCGAATGCGCCGGCGCAGCTCCACTTCATCGGCATAGGGGCCGCCTTCGACCAGCGCCACTATGAGTTGGGGAGGCTCTGGCGGTGGTTGCTGCAGTTCGGCGTCCAGTACCAATGGCTTGCTGACTACAAGCTGGGGGCTGCATTCAAAGTCATTACTTGGGGGCTTGTTACCCTCCTTGAACTTTTTGCGATAACGCTCGAGCGCATCGAACGGGTCCTGCCACAGGCGCGCTTCTATCGGTGGTTGCGCCTGGAATTGTGCGCCGATGGGGCGTGGTTCGAGGAAAGGCTCGCGAGTGAGGGCGAAGGTCGAGACGACCAGACTGAGGATGAGGGCGCTACCCGGTAACCAGAGGACGAGGTTGTTACCTGAGCCATTGCTGTTGTCCATGGTCTTTTCCCCCTTCCTTAGGTGTAGGGCCGACCGCTATGCATAGGTATAGCCCCCGGATCAGGCTTTATCTACCGGCCCTCCGACGCTGCAACGAGGGTGTCGCAGGGCCAAACGAGCGTGCTTTCAAGCGGCCTGGGGCGCGCGAGCAATTGGGCCGCTGACCGGTGGCTTCATGCTGGGGGCGGGAACAGGATCGGCGGTCATGCGGCGGGGGCGCAAGGCTGCTATTCCTTCCCTTGGGACAATCGTTTCAGACCAGACGGAATGCGGGTCGATACCGATGCGTGGCCGTGGTCAAGGTGCCTGCCAGGTGCGCGCGCAGAACAATGGGCGCCAGTTTCGCTGGAGGTGGCAAATGTTATTCATTGTCAGCTGGTCAATCAGTCCCGAACGTCGTAACAGTGCGATCGAGCGATTTCTCAAGACAGGTGGGGCGCCACCCGCAGGGGTGAGCATGCTGGGGCGTTGGCATGCCGTTGGCGGTATGACGGGGTTTGGGATCGCGGAAACCAGCGATCTCGCGCTGATGCAGAAATGGGTGCTTGAGTGGAGCGACCTGCTGCGCATGGAAGTGCCCCCGGCGTTGACCGATGAACAGGCCGCGCCGCTATTGGCGGCAGCGCTTGGCAGGTAACGGGCAAGCAGACCGTTGGCGATCCGCCGAGGGCTGTCTGCCTCGGCCAATATACGGGGTAACGCTGTTTGTCGGCGTGCCCCGGCCATTCACGAAGTGGAGGTTGTCATGCCGAAGTTCGTCATCGAGCGCGAGATGCCGGAAGCCGGGGCGCTTACGCCGCAGGATCTGCAACAGATCTCGCAAAAATCCTGCAAGGTTATCAATGAGCTGGGGTCGCAAGTGCAGTGGCTGCATAGCTACGTCACGGGCGACAAGATCTATTGTGTCTATATCTCCCCGGACGAGGAACTCGTCAGGGAGCACGCCAGGCTAGGTGGTTTTCCGGCGGACCGGGTATCGCGAGTCACCTCAATCATCGATCCGACGACGGCGGAGTAGGGGCTGCCGCCGAGGTTCGCGCGCCAACAGCTAAGGAGGTTGTAGGAACGAGCTTGCTCGCGATGAACGTGAGAGCGCCGCGTTTACCCAGTCAGTGGGCGTTATCGTTAACGGCTATCGCGAGCAAGCTTCGCTCCTACAGTAACGAGCTGGGATCAGCTTTTTTGTGGTTACGGCGTGCCGCGCGGCGGTCCGCTGGGCGTCTTGATAGACAAACGGCTGCGCAGCGCTTGGCTATGCTGTCGAGTCTATAGCCGGTATGCAGCCGGTCCCCATGTCCCCAGCCCCAAGAGCGCCATGAGAAAAACCACCCAGCAGATGTTGCTCCACGAAATCGCCGACTGGCGCCACCGTGGCCTGATCGATGCCGAGGCGCAGCAGCGGCTCGGCGCCCTGTACGAACGTCCCGAACACCGCTTGTCCACTGTCCTGCAATGGCTGGGCATCGGCGCGGTGCTGCTGATCGGCATGGCGGTGCTGGGCGGCATTGGCCTGCTGGCCGAGTCGGTGCTGGTGGGGGCGGTGCTGTTTTTCGCCGCCGGTGTCGGGCTATGGCTGATCGGCGCGCGCCTGGCCCGCGACCCGGCGCGACGCATGCCGGTCACCGGGGTGGCGATCCTGACCATCGGCCTGATCCTGATGGGCGCCAGCCTGTTGCTGGGCAGCTCCGACAGCGAGACCGGCGACTTCGGCAACCTGCCCCTGGCGCTGCTGGTCACCGCCGCCCTGAGCATCGCCACCGCCTATGGCTATCGCCTGCGCTGGCCGCTGCTGCTGGGCCTGCTTTGCGTCTTCCACGGCCTGGGTTCGTGGGAGTGGTATGGCGGTTCCGGCACGTACTATTTTGGCATCCAGGACCCGCGCTCCATGGCCGTGATCGCTGCGTTGACTGCGCTCCTGGGGCTCTGGCACCAGCGCGCCGAGGATCACGCCTTGCGCCGGTTCAGTGGCTTCGGACGGCTGTATGTGATCTTCGGATTGTTGTACTTCAACTGTTCGCTGTGGTTCCTCAGCCTGGAAGAAGCTTACCGCCAGACCCTGACCTGGACCCTGTTATTCACCTTGGGCGCCATCGTCCAACTGGTACTCGGCGCGCGCTTCAAGCATCCCAGCTTCACCGGTTTTGGCGTGGTGTTCCTCGGCATCGACCTGTACACGCGCTTTTATGAGTACGCCTGGGAACAGCTGAGTGCCGCGGTGTTTTTTGCCGTGGCCGGCGCCCTCGGCATGCTCCTGGGCTGGTTGTTCGAACGCACTGCGCTGCGCGCCGGGGAGGCTGGCCAATGACCCCGGATCGCCGTAATCGCCAGGTGCACAACGCTCTGGACCAATGGCTGCGCGACGGCCTGATCGACACCCAGGCCCACGCGCGGATCGCCGAGCTGTACCCGCAGACCCGCTGGGACTGGCGTTCCCTGGGGCGCTGGTTCCTGACCTTCGGCGCCATCAGCCTGGCGGCGGGCTTGCTGATCCTGCTGCATGAGCACCTGACGTTCACCTTGCCGAAGCTGGCGGGCGGCCTTGGCCTGTTGATGGTCGGCTTGTTTGTCGCCGGGCGCTGGCTGCTGGGCAAACAGCTGAAGCTGCTCGGCGCGACCCTGGAGTTGCTCGGCGGTTTTGCCCTGATCGGCCTGAGCCTGGTGCTGGGCATGATCTACTCCGACGGCTCGGGCAACTGGCCGGCGCTGTTGCTGGTGGACCTGCTGCTGTTGCTGGCGCTCAGTTATGTGCTGAACAACGTCTTGCTGCTGACCCTGTGCAGCGTGCTGTTCTTTATCTGGTTCGGCGGGCGCAGCGGTTATGAGTCGGGGTGGGGCGCCTACTGGTTCGGCATGAACTACCCGCTGCGCTTCCTCGGCGCGGCCCTGGCCATGGTGCTGTTCGGCTTTGTTCATCTGTGGGGCGAGGCCTCGACGCTGGCCCGTTATCGCGGCTTTGCCAAGGTGTGGATTTCCGCCGGGCTATTCATGGCCCAGATGTCGTTGTGGCTGCTGTCGCTGTTCGGCAGCTACGACCTGATCGACGGTCCGTGGCACCTGGCCGAGTCCGGCGAACTGGTGTTGTTCAATGGGCTGTGGGCGGCGTTCAGCCTGGGCTTGCTGGCACTGGGCATTCGCCTGCGCTTTTCCATGCTGGTGGGCTATGGCGCGACCTTCTTCATCATCCAGCTGTACACGCTGTTCTTCACCCAACTGGCGGACACCCTGGGCTGGTTCGTCAGCCTGCTGATCGCTGGCGGCAGCCTGTTGGGGCTGGTGATCTGGCTGGAAGGCAAACGCCAGCAACGCCGGGCTGTGCCGGGCGAAGCCGGATCGGTGTAGGGAAGGGGAGAAGCCCATGCCCGAAGTTGTGGGCATGGGCAGGCGACGGACCCTAGGCTGTCAGTCGTTTTTCAATATCCCGGTAGGTTTCGCTGTCTGTGGCCGCCAGCAGTTTGCGGCCATCCTTGAAGGTGCCGATGAAGGTCACCTCGGTTTCCTTGCCGGCTATCAGGTAGCCCGCAAGCGCACCCACCGGACCCAGCAGCATGGCCCCGGCGATGCCGTAGCCAATGGCGTCCCTGTTGGTGATGCTGTCCTGTGTCGCGATTTCCAGGTGTTTGAATGCGGAGGCTTTGACCTCGACACCTGGGGAGGGGTTGGTCACGGTCGGCAACTTGAAGACGCCCTGTCGGTACTCGCCATTCCCTTGTAGAAAATCACCAGCCAATACATTGATCTTTGCCATGTTGAATATCCTTGTTCAAGCATTGCGGACTGACCATACAGCGCCGTCCCACGCCCACCGTCAATGGGCGGGCGATGAAGGGCGGTACCACTGATCGGTGATGTTGCGCCTAACAGCATCGGTCTCGAGTGTAGACGTTTGGTTGACGCAGATCAGTGCGCTGGTCGCAATGGGCTACCGCTCGTCCGTTTGATTCTGCGCGGGCTGCAAGGCTGCCACGAGCTATCTGGTGTTCATGGTCTGCAATGTTAATAAATGTTAGATTGAAAAAATACTTCACATAATCTGTTCATTGGTGGATGATCGGCCACAACCTGATAACAACAAATCACAGGACGGCCCCTCGATGTCCGACAAGGTCTCGATTCACCCGCCAGGCGACCCTGTCGCCCCCGCCGCCCGTGCTGCCCTTTACCTCGCGGCCCGCCGCCCGCGCCTTGCCGGCGTGGAGCAAGCCGCTGTCTTCCCTGGAGTACCCCATGAATAACAAGAATGTCGGTGTTGTCGGCCTGGGCGCGATGGGCCTGGGCATTGCCCGCTCGTTGCTGCGCACGGGTTTCAAGGTGCATGCCTGTGACGTGCGTGAAGCGGTCACCCAGCAGTTCGCCAGCGAAGGCGGGGTGGCCTGCGCGTCGCCGGCGCGGATGGCCGAGGCCTGCGATGTGATCATCACAGTGGTGGTCAACGCCGAGCAGACCGAAACCGTGCTGTTCGGTGGAGAGGGCGCCGTGTCGGCCTTGGGTGCCGGCAGCCTGGTGATCGGTTGCGCCACCGTGGCGCCGACCTACGCGGTGGAGCTGGGCGAGCGCCTGGCCGAACAGGGCCTGCTGTACCTCGACGCGCCGATCTCCGGCGGCGCGGCCAAGGCCGCCGCCGGCGAGATGACCATGATGACCTCCGGCCCGGCTGCGGCCTACGCCAAGGCCGAAGCGATACTCGCCGGCATGGCGGGCAAGGTCTATCGCCTGGGCGACGCCCATGGCCTGGGTTCCAAGGTCAAGATCATCAACCAGCTGCTGGCCGGGGTGCACATCGCCGCGTCCGCCGAAGCCATGGCCCTGGGCCTGCGCGAAGGGGTGGACGCCGACGCCCTGTACGAAGTGATCACCCACAGCGCCGGCAACTCCTGGATGTTCGAGAATCGCGTGCCGCATATCCTCAAGGCCGACTACACAGCGCTGTCGGCGGTGGACATCTTCGTCAAGGACCTGGGCCTGGTGCTGGATACCGCCCGCGCCAGCAAATTCCCGCTGCCGCTGTCGGCCACCGCGCACCAGATGTTCATGCAGGCTTCCAGCGCCGGTTTCGGCCGCGAGGACGACTCGGCGGTGATCAAGATTTTCCCGGGCATCGACCTGCCGACCGCCAAGCCCGAGCCTGTCTGAGGAAGCTTTCATGACCCATTCCACCGCACGCCCGTTGCTGGGCTGCATCGCCGACGACTTCACCGGCGCCACTGACCTTGCCAACATGCTGGTGCGCGGCGGCATGCGCACGGTGCAAAGCATCGGTATCCCCAGCCGCGAAGTGGCGGCCGGGCTGGATGCCGACGCCATCGTCATCGCCCTCAAGTCGCGCACCACGCCGGTGGCCGAGGCGGTCGAGGAATCCCTCGCGGCCCTGGACTGGCTGCGCGAACAGGGCTGCGAGCAGATCTTCTTCAAGTACTGCTCGACCTTCGATTCCACCGCCGCCGGCAATATCGGCCAGGTCAGCGAGGCCCTGCTCAAGACCCTGAACAGTGATTTCACTCTGGCGTGCCCGGCGTTCCCGGAAAACGGCCGGACCATTTTCCGCGGCCACCTGTTCGTCCAGGACCAGTTGCTCAGCGAGTCGGGCATGCAGCATCACCCGCTGACGCCGATGACCGACGCCAACCTGGTGCGCGTGCTGCAGGCCCAGACCCAACTGAAAGTCGGCCTGCTGCGCTACGACAGCATCGCCGGGGGCGTCGAGGCGGTGCGGGCGAAAATCGCCGAACTGCGCGCGCAGGGCGTCGGCATGGCCATTGCCGATGCGTTGTCCGATCAGGACCTCTACACCCTGGGCAGCGCCTGCGCCGACCTGCCGCTGCTCACCGGCGGTTCCGGCCTGGCCCTGGGCCTGCCGGGCAACTTTCGCCGCGCCGGCAAACTGCGCGACTTCGACGCGGCGTCGTTGCCGACCGTTGCAGGCGGCGAAGTGGTGCTGGCCGGCAGCGCCTCGGTGGCCACCATCGGCCAGGTCGCGGCCTGGCTGGAGGCCGACCGTCCGGCCCTGCGCATCGACCCCATGGCCCTGGCCGCCGGCGAGCCGGTGGTGGAAAACGCCCTGGCCTTTGCCCGCGACAGTGACGAAACCGTACTGATCTACGCCACCAGCACCCCGGCCGAGGTCAAGGCGGTGCAACAGCAGCTCGGCGTCGAACGCGCCGGCGCGCTGGTGGAGAACGCCCTGGGCGAGATCGCCGCGGGCCTGCGCCAGAACGGCGTGCGGCGCTTTGTGATTGCCGGTGGCGAAACCTCCGGTGCGGTGGTCAAGGCGCTGGGGGTCAACCTGCTGCAGATCGGCGCGCAGATCGACCCGGGCGTGCCGGCCACAATCAGCAACTCCAGCGAACCGCTGGCGCTGGCTTTGAAGTCCGGCAACTTCGGCAGCCGCGACTTCTTCGCCAAGGCCCTCAAGCAACTGGCCGGAGGTGGCCGATGAGCGCCGCGGCGGACAAGGAACAGGCCCTGCGCGAAGAGATCTGCGACGTCGGCCGCAGCCTCTACCAGCGCGGCTACACCGTGGGCAGCGCCGGCAATATCAGCGCGCGTCTCGACGATGGCTGGCTGATCACCCCGACCGACGTCTGCCTCGGCCGCCTCGACCCGGCGACCATCGCCAAGGTCAACCTGGCGGGGGAGTGGGTGTCCGGCGACAAACCGTCCAAGACCCTGGCCCTGCATCGCCAGGTCTATGACCGCAACCCGGGCGTCGGCGGCGTGGTGCACACCCATTCCACCCACCTGGTGGCGCTGACCCTGGCCGGGGTATGGCAGCCGGATGACATCCTGCCGCCGCTGACGCCGTACCAGGTGATGAAGGTCGGGCACATCCCGCTGATCGGCTACCAGCGCCCGGGTTCGCCCAAGGTCGCCGAGCAGGTGGCGCAACTGGCCAACAGCGTGCGCGGGGTGATGCTCGAGCGCCTGGGGCCGGTGGTCTGGGAAAGCTCGGTGGCCAAGGCCAGCTACGCCCTGGAAGAACTGGAAGAAACCGCGCGACTCTGGCTGATGAGCAACCCCAGGCCGGCGCCGCTGGATCAGGCAGCCCTGGATGAGCTGCGCGAGACCTTCGGCGCGCACTGGTAGGTAGCGCGCTGCTGCAACTCGAAACTGTAAACCGACATTGCAAGCACCGCCCGGGAGTTGTCCTCAGTCTCTCGACGGCCCCGGCTTGCCTTTAAAAAACAATAACAACAGGACATCCCCGCATGACGTTCCCTGACTGCAGCTGTTTTGGCTTCACCGGCGCTTCTTTCTCTTATGAGGGAGGGGCCGCGCAATGAGCCCGCTTATCCTGATGTTGACGGCCGGCGCGGGCATCGCGCTGCTGCTGTTCCTGGTGCTCAAGTACAAGTTCCAACCCTTTGTCGCGCTGATGCTGGTGAGCATCCTGGTGGCGCTGGTGGCCGGGGTGAAACCGGCTGATCTGGTGGCGACCATCGAAGGCGGCATGGGCAAGACCCTCGGCCATATCGCGATCATCATCGCCCTCGGCGCCATGATCGGGCGGATCATCGAGCTGTCCGGCGGCGCCGAGGCCCTGGCCAAGACCCTGATCGAGCGTTTCGGCAACCGCCGCACGCCGCTGGCGCTGACCATCGCCGGGTTCATCATCGGCGTGCCGGTATTCTTCGAAGTCGGGGTGATCATCCTTATGCCGCTGGCCTATGGCGTGGCGCGCCGGGCGCGCAAGCCGCTGCTGGTGTTCGCCTTGCCGATGTGCGCGGCGCTGCTCACCGTGCATGCGTTCCTGCCGCCCCATCCGGGTGCCGTGGCCGCGGCCAGCCAGCTGGGCGCCGACCTGGGCCGGGTGCTGATGTTCGGCCTGCCGATCACCGCCTTCCTGTGCTACGTCGGCTACCGCGTGGCCGGGCGCATGACCCGGCGCTTCTACCCGATGACCGACGACATTCGCGCCGAAGTCTATGGCCCCCACGTGACCAACGAGGACCTGCTGGCCTGGACCAACGGCAATGCCAAGGACCCGCAACAGGCCGCGGTGGCCGTGTCCCACATGGGCCTGGAAGAGTCCACCAGCGCCATAGTCGCCAAGCTGCCGCCAGCACCCGCGCCCGGTTTCGCCCTGATCGTCAGCCTGATCCTGCTGCCGATCGTGCTGATCCTGCTGGGCACCCTGGCCACCTCGCTGCTGCCGGCCGAATCGACCTTGCGCGGTGTCATGACCGTACTCGGCGCGCCGCTGGTGGCGCTGCTGATCGATACCTTGCTGTGCGCCTGGCTGCTGGGTTCGCGCCGTGGCTGGAGCCGCAACCAGGTGTCGGACGTGATCGGCTCGGCCTTGCCGGGCGTGGCCATGGTGATCCTGATCGCCGGGGCCGGCGGGGTGTTCGGCAAGGTGCTGGTGGACACCGGGATCGGCGCGGTGGTCTCCGACCTGCTGCGCACCACCGGCCTGCCGGTGCTGGCCCTGGGCTTTTTGCTGACCATGCTGCTGCGCGCGGTGCAGGGTTCGACCACCGTGGCCCTGGTGACCACCGCCGGGATCATCAGCCCGCTGATCGCCACCCTGAACCTGACTCCCAACCACATGGCGCTGCTGTGCCTGGCCATGGGCGGTGGCGGGCTGGCGATGTCGCATATCAACGACGCCGGCTACTGGATCTTCACCAAGCTCGCCGGGCTCAACGTCGCCGACGGCCTGCGCACCTGGACCGTCATCACCACCTTGCTCGGTACCCTGGGTTTCTGTATTACCTTGCTGATCTGGCCTTTTGTCTGAGCCGTTTTTAGGAGCCAACATGCCTCGTTTTGCTGCCAACCTAAGCATGCTCTACCCGCAACACGGGTTTCTCGAGCGTTTCGCCGCCGCGGCGGCCGACGGTTTCGAAGCGGTGGAATACCTGTTCCCCTACGACTACAGCCCCCAGGAACTCAAGCAGCGCCTGAGCGACAACGGCCTGGTCCAGGCCCTGTTCAACGCGCCGCCCGGCGACTGGGCGGCGGGCGAGCGGGGCACCGCGACCCTGCCGGGGCGCGAGGCGGAATTCCGCGCCGGCTTCGAGCGCGCCCTGGAATACGCCGCGGTGCTGGGCAATTCGCGCATTCATGTAATGGCCGGCCTGCTGCCCTCGGAAGAGCTGCGCGAACGCCATCACGCGGTGTACCTGGAGAACCTGGCCTACGCCACCGCCCAGGCGGCCAAGGCCGGGGTCACCGTGCTGCTGGAACCGATCAACACCCGCGACATGCCGGGCTTCTTCCTCAACCGCCAGGACCAGGCCCAGGCGATCTGCAAGGAAGTCGGCGCGAGCAACCTCAAGGTGCAGTTCGACTGCTACCACTGCCAGATCGTCGAGGGCGACCTGGCGACCAAGCTGCGCCGCGACTTCGCCGGCATCGGCCATATCCAGATCGCCGGCGTGCCGGACCGCCACGAGCCGGACCTGGGCGAGTTGAACTACCCCTACCTGTTCGCGCTGATGGACCAGCTGGGCTACGACGGCTGGGTCGGTTGCGAGTATCGGCCGCGCGGCGATACCTCGGCTGGCCTGCAATGGCTGCGGGACTGGAAAGCCTTCTGAGGGGCGGGTGGGGCGGCGCCACGGGTCAGTGGGTGCCGCCCGCGAAGCGCGATTCTGCGGGAATCTGAACATTTCTGAAGGTGTCGGCCTTCGCTCCCCGGCTGCGGGTACATTGGCTCCCTGTCGCCAGGGCCATCACTGGTGCCATCAATGGGAGCGGGGAGCATGGAAAAGTCGATATTCGTCGATCAGTCGGGCCTGGACGACGCGCCTTGTCGTCCGCACGATCTGCATTGGGAACAGATCCCCACCGTGACCCTGGAGCGCATCGAGCGCGAATACCGTCGTGCCCGGCGCACCACCATTCTTGGTCAGTGGATCAATATCGCCAGCGTGCTGCTGGTGGTGCTGAGCGCCGCCTGCGGCCTCTGGCTGTGGAACCACTTCCGCGCCCAGGGGCTGGACCAGGGCTTTGGCTTGCGGCAACTGTTCGTGCTGCTGTTCTTTTTCGCCAGCCTGTGCGCGGTGGTGGAGTGGCTGCGGCGCATTCGCCGCACGACCCGGGTGGCCCTCGACGGGCTGGGCGAAGACCTGCGGGATATCGCCTGCGTGCTGTGGTTCAGAAAACAGCACCAGTGAGCCGCACCCGCGCAGCGGCTGTCAGTCTTTCGCTGCAACCGCTTGCGAGTCGGAGGGCAGCAGCAATTCCACCCCCTGTTTGCGAATCCCGTCCGCCGCGGCCTGGGCCAGGTCGTCGTCGCTGATGATCACGTCGAACTGCTCAAGCCCAGCGATGCGGTACATGCTGAAGGTGCCGTACTTCGAACTGCTGGCCACCAGCACCACCTGGGACGCCGACTGCATCGCCACCTGCTTGACCTCGACCTTCAACGCCGACGGCGTGGTGATGCCGCGGCGCAGGTCCCAGGAGCTGGTGGACATGAAGGCGATATCGGTCACCACCTGACGCAGGGTCGCCACCGCCAGCCCGCCGACGCAGGAATGGTTGTCGTGGTCGAGCTGGCCGCCGGTGTGGATCACCGTCACCTGCGGCGCCTCCATCAGCGCCTGGACGATGCCGAAGTCATTGGTCACCACGGTCATGCCCGACAGCGCCTTGATGTACGGCACGATCTCCAGGGTGCTGGTGCCGGCGTCCAGGTACACCGTCATGTCCGCGTGCAGCAGCCGCGCCGCCAGCCGGGCCATGGCCTGCTTCTGCGGCAGCTCGACCACCGCCTTGCTCTGGTGGCTCGGCTCGCTGTGCAGCTGGCTGGCGATACGCACCCCACCGGTCACCGAATAGGCCCGGCCTTCCTGCTCCAGCAGCGCGATATCGCGGCGCACGGTCATGTGCGAGCAGTCGAACATCTCCATCAACTGATGCACGCTCAACACCTGGTGCTTGCGCAACTGGCGCAGGATCAGCTCGCGACGCTGCTCGGGAATCATCGGGGCGCCGCTATCGCTGGCGATGTCCTTGGGGTTGGGCATTGAGGCTCCGCAGTGGCTGGGCAGAAGGTAGGTAACTGGCGGACATAGTAGCGAATCCGCGGGGCGTGGACGAGAACCCGTATAGGGCCGCATGGCTCTGCTTCTGTAGGAGCGCAGCTTGCGCGCGAAGAACGATGACGCGATATTCCTGCATTGCGCGTGACGGCTATCGACCGGCAAGCAGCTACCAAGGAGCGGTCATGAACCCCAAGCGTTATGAACACCTGACGATCAGCGTCGAGCCCCATGAAATGCGCATGAGCCATTGGGTGTACGCACCCAGGGTGGTGGATGCTCGCGATGGCCGGGTGCTGCTGGACCTGAGTGGCGGGCCGTGGGACCTGGTGTCCTGTTCGCCATCGACGGCGGCGGTGGAGCTGCTGTTGCGCAAGTATCCCGGAGAGCGTGAGGCGCTCCGCCTGAGCATTCGCCTGGCCGACAACAGCCTGTGGCTGGGCGACAACCCGGTCGCTGCCGGGGATATCGCAGGGGCGCTGGGCTGAGCTGCGCCTTTGCGTCCAGGGGCTGCGCCATTGCGCGAAGCGTCACCGGGGCCTGACGACCGTTGGTAAGCTGGTGGTTCTTTCTTTTGCCAAATGGCATTAAAGTGAATGCCATCTGTCATCAGGCCGGGAGATGATCATGACCGCCGCCGCCAAGAAAACCGCCACCGTGAAACCTTCGGCCGAGGCTGAGAAGGCCAAGGGCAGTGCGCCCAAGGCCATCGCCAAGGTCGAACCGCGCAAGCCCTCCGCCAGCCGCATCCGCGGCCCCAAGGCCAACCTGCTGCGCGAAGAGGCGGCGGTCTATGCGCTGCCTTCGCCCATGGTGCGCGGGCTGCTGCCGGGCACTGACGCCGATGACCCTATGGCGGTGTTCAGGGCCACCCAGCTGGGGTTCTCCCTGGGTGCGGTGATCGAGCTGGTGGAGTCGGTTGAGGCCTTCAAGCGCTACAACGTGCTGGCGAAGATCGTCGGGTTTTCCGAGCGCACCCTGGCGCGGCGCCTGAAGAACCAGGACCAGGCCCTGACCCCCGAACAGAGCGCCCGCGCCTTGCACTACGCGCAAGTGCTGGAGAAGGCCGAGGCGGTGCTGGGCTCCCGGGCGCTGGCCGAAGACTGGATGACCCAGCCGGCGCTGGGCCTGGATGGCGAAGTCCCCATCGACCTGCTGGCCAACCCGGTGGGCTATGAACTGGTGACGGACTTTCTGCACCGGCTCGAGTTCGGGGTCTACTGATGCTCACCGACCCCCTGGCCCCGGCCCTGCATTTCTGGCGCCTCGACCAGGCCCGACATGCCTCGACCTGGAACAGCGGCATTGGCGCCGAAGGCAGCGGCGGACGCTGGAACCCCAAGGGGGTGCAAGTGGTGTACGCCAGCCTGGACGCCTCGACCGCGATCCTGGAAGTGGCGGTGCACAAGGGCTTCAAGGCCCTCGACTGCCTGCCCCACACCCTGACCGCGGCCCGGGTGCTGGAGCCGTCGCGGGTCCACACCGTCCGCCCCGAAGACATCCCCAACCCCAACTGGCTGATCCCCGGCACCCCCAGCCACAGCCAACAAGCCTTCGGCGCCAGCCTGCTGGAGCAGCACGCCTTCGTGCTGATCCCCTCCAGCGTGTCGCGCCATAGCTGGAACCTGCTGATCAACCCCTTGCTGGCCACGGGGTTGTATGAGCTGGTGTTGCAGGAGCGCTTTGCGCTGGATGGGCGGTTGAGTCCGCCGGAGCATGTCGTGTAGCGCAGCAGCGCCGAGCAATTTCAGAATCTTCCTACATCCCGGCTCTAGCCACTTAGCGTAACGTTCCGTTGCCAACTGCAACCAAACTTGCCCCCATCTTGATGGGGGCTTTTTTATGGACGATGTGGAAGTGGACACGGCCTGCTGAAAAGGAGTTTTTATGTGCCTATGCATCACTGGCTTTCTACCTGATGAAGCTAACGACAGTTCATTGCAGTACGAGTTGGACGTCTCGTCTGAGTTTGAACAGGCCGTAATGGAAATATTGGGCTGGAGGAGCTTGGCAACTGAAGCCGATGGTGAGCTACTGCTCACCAAGGAGCAGGTCAGGCAGATAGCAACGGCCATCAACGAAGTCTTACCTGACGACCTTGATATGTTTATTGGTGTTGAGGCATCAATGTTGAGGCGATAGCTCAGGAACGTTTATGAGTAGGGCACTCTGCGCAGGGAAGAACCACACTCAAATGAAGAGGAGTTTTATGTACTTGCGCATCACTGGTTTTCTACCTGACGAAGCTAATGACGACTCATTGCAGTACAAGCTAAAAGTCTCATCTGAATGTGAGCAGACCGTAATGGAAATATTGGGTTGGCAGAGCTTGGCAGCCGAAGCTGATGGCGAGCTGCTGCTCACCAAGGAGCAGGTCAGACAGATAGCATCAGCCATCAAAGAATCCTTACCCGATCACCTCGATTTGTTTATTGGTGTTATTGCGTAGCGCCGCTGTTGGGTTGATACCTGGCAGAACACCAGTCACCACTGAAATTGGGATACCCCCCCATGTACCTCTGCCTCACTGGCTTTTTACCTGGGGACTTCCCGCACAGGTGCGATTGAAACAGGTGAACAAACCAAACCTGCCAAAGCCGGTAGAACAACCCCAAAATAGAGAGGCGGTCAGCATGTTTTTATGGGTTAGCGGTTTCTTGCCGGGCGATAACGAAGACGACTCACTGAAGTACGAGCTCAATGTACCTCACGAGTTTGAACGAAAAGTCCTGGATACTCTTGGATGGACAGACTTGGAAAACAGCCCCGAGGGCGATTGGCTACTTAACACTATGCAGGTACAGCAGATTGCAAAGATTGTTGGCGAATCTCTTCCGGCAGACTTGGATTTGTTCATCGGCGTAACTGCGTAGAACGGGTGAATCATGTCTGGACGAACAGCAGAAAAATAGGAGTGCTTTATATATCTGTGTATCACCGGCTTTTTGCCTGACAATTTCAGCGACACCTCATTGAAATACGAGCTGGACGTAGCGCCTGAATTCGAACAGCAGATCGTAGCCCTACTGGGTCATAAAAGCCTCAACGCCATGGCAAGCGGGGAGTGGTTGTTGACGGTGGAGCAGGCTCGGCAGATCGCTGTTTTGATCAAAGAACCCATTCCTGATGATCTGGATATTTTTATTGGGGTTGAAGCGTCCCTGTTGGGTCGATAGTTCAGGAAACATCGATGAATGGGTTACTCGGTACGGTGTGGGTGAGGATGACAAAAAGGCAGGGAGTCCGACTCTGCAACGACGGAATGAACGAGGCCAGCAGACCCTTATGTTTTTATGTATCGCAGGCTTTTTTCCCGATGGTCACGAAAATGAATATGTGCAATTTGAACTGGACGTAGCAGCGGAATTCAATCAGGCCGTGCTTGATCTGGTCGGCTGGAGCTCCCTCGAAGAGGGCGTGAAATATGGCGTTGTAGCGTTAACCGCAACACAAGTCAGGCAGATTGAGAGTGTGCTTGGGCAACCCATACCGAGTGATCTGGATATCTGTATCAGCGTTTTTGCCTAGAAACTGGGATGCGGTCTATGCACCTGTACCTCACCGGCTTTTTATCCGATGGCTTTGATGACACGTCATTAAAATATGAGTTGGACGTTGCTCCGGAATTTGAACAGAAGGTCATGGACATCTTGGGCTGGGAAAGCCTCGCCGCAGAGGCTGATGGTGAGCTACCACTGACCAAGGAACAGGTCATGCAAATAGCTGCCGCCATCAAAGAATCCTTACCCGATCACCTCGATTTGTTTATTGGCGTGGTGGCGTAGCTCCACCCATCATCCGTGATCCTCGTCGACCCATTGAAGGGCGAAATCAGGAAGTTCTGATCGTTCTTCTCGTCCCCTACGATTAGCAAAGGTTTTTAGTACGGAGGTTTGGGAAAGCTCTGATATTTACGACTTTTCTGCATTGATAGGGTCGGTGCCTGAATTTTTCAGACACTCAGGATGTACTCATGGCCTATGTCATCAGGGAAGGAGACCCGACCACGACCGGTGGAAAGGTTATCGCAGGTTCATCAACGACCATCGTTGAGTACCGCAAAGTTGCACGCATCACCGACCCGGTGTGGTGCCCGGTGTGCCAGTCGGTGGGGTATATCGCGGAGGGCCATAACACATGGCTGGATAACCAACAGGCTATCGCGGTAGAAGGGTGCGCCGTTCAGTGTGGCTGCCCTGTAGGTTCTAACCGTCTTGTCGCCACTCAATCTTCTGTCCTCTCGGATAATCAGCCAGCGGTTCCTGTTCCCGCCGCCTTGGTGCCGCAAGTTGTGGCGAACACCCAGCAATGGGCCGAAGCGATCAGGCGGGGATATTCGCAAAACCAATTCGCAGATTCACTGCCGCGCGATCAGGTAAAGGGGCTGGCGCCCATCAGCGAAACGGCGCTGTCAGCGCCCGCTCGCTTGTCGCAACAAGGCGTAGAGCCGGGCTTTTATATCGTTCAGTCCCCGATGAGCCGTGCAGCCCTCGAAGTGGTGCTTTTCGGTCGGCCCGACGCGGCCCTCCTGGAGAAGTTTCGTCGGCTCAACCCCCAACTGACGGACACCGCCAAACCCGGCCAGATGGTGGTCCTCAGCCATCCCGAAAACCATCAGTGCAGCCGGGAAGAAGCCCTGCTGATGGACGCAGCGCAAAAGGTCAGCGCCGCGTTGGACACCCTCACGGCCGAGGAGGCGGCCTTTATGGTCCAGTACCGGCAGCAGATCGAGTCCGTGCTGTCTTATGGCTCAACCAACCTTGGGGTCGCGACCGCTGCCGCCGGCAACCATCTGGACGGCATTAAAAGAACCTTGCAGGCCATCGAATCCCTCCATCAAACCTACTTCCTGCGGGATGGGCATCTACGCAGCGTCCAGTTCTTCGCCGAACGGCGGGCGCTGCTCGCCCGGCTGGACGCAAACCTCACCGCCATCACGAAAATGAGCATCGCCTTTCCTGACCACCCCGACCTGAAAACCGCCCTGGGAATTTCCAGCCGCAGCCTGGTTCATCACTGGACCAAAGCGGGAGCAGCGGGGCAGATACCGGGATATGCGACGCATATCGAGGGCGTGTCGAAGGCTTCCACAGTGCTCAAGTATGGTGGCTGGATTGGCACGGCTTTGGGCGGTGGAGTGTCTTACGTGAAAGTTCAGGATGTTTGTTCTGCGGGGAATAAAGAGGCTTGCGAGAAGGTGAAGTTTACTGAGGTGGGGAGTTTTGTTGGTGGGGTGTTCGGAGGGGCAATCGCCAGCCCGGTTTTAACCCAGGCTATGACTTCCATCTGTGCTGCAGTTGCTGTTCCTACAGGGGGGATGGGCGGTGTTGTCTGTGGCTTGGTGGTGGTTGGAGCGGGGAGCTATTTGGCAGGGAAGGGTGGAGGCGCCTTCGGAGAACTCCTCGGAGAAAATATTTATGAGGTCGGGCAATGAATAAGTTAAGTACGGCGGAATACGTGCTTACCTTTTTGGGTGTGGCCACGTTTTTGGGTGGGGGAGTTACTGCAGGGGTGTATTTCTATCTGAGTTGCACCCGAATGGATGAGATTTTGGGGTATGTAAAAAACTGCAAAGTAGTAAGTAATCAAAGGTATTATCTTTATATGGGCGCTTGGGGGCGCTTTTTAATGATTGGGATGATTTCGGGCGCCTTGGCATACTCTAACTATCAAATTAGAAAGGGGATGATGGATGCTGGTGATGTAGATGATTTTCCTGAGCCGCTCAAGCGGAGACTGATTGCAATGTTTAACATGCAGTTAGTATTCCTGGTCTGTCTAATAGTTGAGTTTATTGTTCTGAAGTTGATCAGGCCGTGATAAGTGGCGTTATGAGGTTTTCAATTGGGCCTGCTTAACCTGGCGGCAGTTGTGCTTGCATTCACATTTGCCGGAATACTTGTTGGTGCCTTTGCCCTGATGGGTGTTTTTCTGTATGTCGGGTATTCACGTATGGAGGAAATGCTGGGCCATCTTGAGAATTGCCAAGCAATACAGCAAAGAAGGTTTCTTATGCACGTCGGGCCGTGGGGGACAGTCATGCTTACGGCGTCGATTGCGGGAATCATGACATTTCCCGGAATCTATCTTCGTCACGGCGGAGTCAGTCAGGCGGACTTGGACGCTTTTCCATCGCCCCTGAAGCGCAAGCTGATCCTGTTGCATATCGTGAATATTGCGCTGGCCGTGGGTGGTTTTTTGGTCGGCGGAGCAATGGTTGTGTGTTGGAACTATGTAAAAAAAGGCGGACTTTAAGGCCGCGAGGTTCGGACATAAACTGCCACGCCTTTGTCGTTGCCCTGTATCGAGCCCAGAGCTAGCCTTTGATCGTCGCTGCAAACGCAGTGATCGGGCTTGGTAACCCGTTTTGATACAGGCGCATCGATATGGAGTTCAATTATGTGCGCCGACAAGTCGTCCGCAGATCGCGGCTTTTCTAATCTCCTTTTCCTGCTCAATTACGTCTGCTTCCCAAGAGCAAAAGGAGGTGCGCTATGAGCACCTCCACCCCCGTCAAAACCCTCGGTTTCGTCACCTTCGGCCCTTGCGGCGATGGCGAGCAAACTCTGTTCCGCGTCAATGCCGACGTACCTCTGCACCAAGCCCTGGAACACGCTTCGACCCTGCTGTACTACGCCAAGAAACTCGCCCTGGATGCAGCGATGGAAGAGCAGGGCGAACGTTACGCCTGGGCCGCGCACTTTCTGGCGGAGATGGGCAAGGCGGTGATCGATGATGTGGGATTGGGACTGAGGGAAGAGGAGGTATTGCAGGCTTAACAGGTAGGGGGATGTTGGGGAGGGCGCCGTTTCTGGGTGGCAGGGAAACGGCGTTTTTTAGGGCGGTCACCCCGGCACCACACTGTCGATTTCCCAAAGTCTGGTTCGACTATCTTTCAGGGAACGACGCCGATGGATCGCAATGACCGTCGGCGTTCCCTTCGGCGGGCCATCCAGGACCTGTTCTCGCAGTTGCTGCTGGGGCGCCGTATCGGTCGGGAGCTGCCCGGGGACGTAGCGACGACAAAAGAGCAACTATGCTAGGCCTGATGCCGAAATTGATTGAGCAGATCGGGCTTCCCGTCCTTGCGTCGTGGAAAAGCAATGGGAGTGGGATCGATCCGCTTGGGTTTAATTGACCGTCGCTGCCTCTCAAGGTCGGTCTGTTGGAGGTCTGAAGTTGCGTATCGCTTTTTTGGTGAACCGAGATGTGGAGAGCAACCTCACTCTCAACTTCCTGTTGCCCGAGATTCACGAGAGCACCGTGGGGATATTCCTCTCGGAGAGAGTGGGAACGGGCAGCAAGGTACCCCGCATGCTCGGACAACTCGCATTGATCGAGCAGGACCTCTTCAATGCCTTGGCTCCGGGGGTGAGCGGATCGAGCGATCAGGTCAGCAGCGGCCATCGATTCGGTTTTGCAGAACTGCAGCAACGCTTTGGGGTACCTGTGCGGGTATTGCCCAGCTTGCGGGATCCGGCGGGCCTGCAAATGCTGCAGGAGGCGGGAGCGGATCTGTTTGTCTCAATCCGCTTTGGTCAAATCCTCTCCCATGAAGCGTTGGTCATTCCGTCACGCGGCGTCCTCAACCTTCACTCTGGCCTCTTGCCTCACTATCGAGGCGTTCTCGCGACGTTCCGGGCGCTGCTCAATGGTGACCCCGAGATCGGCTGTACGCTCCATTGGATAGACAGTCCCGGCATTGATGTGGGTCGCATCATTGAGACGGCGCGGGTGACGGTCGAAAAGGAGCGCTCCTTGCTGTGGCACATCCTTGCACTTTATCAACCAGGCGCGGGCCTCATCCTGGACGCAATCAGACGCCTGGAGCGCGGCGAGCCCATGATGGGGGCGCCTCAGGATCCATCTGCAGGCGCCTACTACTCCTTTCCCAGCGAAGATGACCTGATGCGCTTCACCACACTGGGGTGGCGGCTCTTCGATCGCGAGGACGTCTGGGATCTTTTCGAATCGTACGGATTTCCGTTGCGCACGCGCACGCTTTGAGCGTTGAACGGCCGCCAGGCTTCCAGATGTATCGTGCTGTTTGCCTCCAACATCCGGTCACGAGAGGCACGCCAGAGCGGTGGTCCGCATGCCATGACCCGGTGGAAGGAAGAGGCTCACAGGGCTGGAGAGGCATTGATCTGGCGTTTTTCCAGCGTTGAATCTGACCGTCTCGCGTGAGCGGCTGCATGACTGTGTTTCCAGTTGCGACCAAGGCCGGATAGGCCGACTCCTCGATACCCCGCGCAGAGCGCGGCCCGCCCTGAGTGACCGCATTCCAGATATTTCCAAGACGATGGGGTTAGACATAAACTGCCACGCCTTTGTCGTTGCCCTGTATAGAGCCCGAGACTAGCCTTTTGATCGTCGCTGCAAACGCAGTGATCGGGTTTGGTCGCTCGACTTTGATACAGGCGCAACGATATGGAGTTCAATCATGCGCGCTGGCAAATCATCTGCAGATCGCTGTTTTTCTAATCTCCTTTCCCTGCCCAATTACTCCCACTTTCCAAGAGCAAAGGGAGGTGGGCTATGAGCACCTCGACCTCTGTCAAAACCCTCGGCTTCGTCACCTTCGGCCCTTGCGGCGACGGCGACCAAACCCTGTTTCGCGTCAACGCCGACGTGCCTCTGCACCAAGCCCTGGAGCATGCGTCGACCCTGCTGTACTACGCCAAGAAACTTGCCCTCGATGCTGCCATGGAAGAGCAGGGCGAACGTTACGCCTGGGCCGCGCACTTTCTGGCGGAGATGGGCAAGGCGGTGATCGATGATGTGGGGTTGGGTTTGAGGGAAGGGGAGGAGCTGAAGGTTTAGTGGAGGGATGTTGCAGAGCGCCGTTTCTGGGTGGCAGGGAAGCGGCGTTTTTTAGGGTGGTTACCCCGCATCGCACTGTCGATTTCCCAGAGTCTGGTTCGACTATCTTTCAGGGAATGCAGCCGATGGGTCGCAATGATCGTCGGCGCTCCCTGCCTGAGCACTTTCACGCAGACGAACCAGGAGAAGACCATGCGCAAGCTAATCGTTGCCGCTTTCATGAGCCTGGATGGCGTTATCCAGGCGCCCGGCGGGCCCGAAGAAGATACCAGCGGCGAATTTCGCTTCGGCGGCTGGGTCGTACCCTACGCCGACGAAGCCTTTGGCCAGGCCATGCAGGAGCTGTTTTCGCAACCGTTCGACTTGCTGCTGGGGCGGCGCACCTACGACATATTCGCCGGGTATTGGCCGCACATACAGGCCGGTTCAAGCAACAGCGCCATCGCCGACCTGTTCAACCGCGTGCCCAAGCATG
This sequence comes from Pseudomonas sp. FW305-25, assembly GCF_017351415.1. Lineage (NCBI taxonomy): Bacteria > Pseudomonadati > Pseudomonadota > Gammaproteobacteria > Pseudomonadales > Pseudomonadaceae > Pseudomonas > Pseudomonas sp. FW305-25. The sequence continues at coordinate 110,167 of NZ_JACNDE010000020.1, forward strand.
TGGCCACCCATAGTCCCGAGACGCTTGATTGGCACAACAGCCATGCGCTGCAAGGAAACCTCGCCGACGCCATACAGGCCCTCAAACAGCAGGACGGTGCCCACCTGTTAACACAGGGCAGCGGCGATCTGGTGCGCCAACTGCTGGCCGCCGGGTTGGTGGACGAGCTTCGGCTGATGATCCATCCCATCGTATTGGGGCGCGGCAAGCGGTTGTTTGATGAGCACGCACAGGCGTCGGCCTTCACGTTGGTGAACTCAACGAGTACTCCTGGCGGGGTGTTGATTGCCCACTACGTTCGGAGTGGCGACGTACAAACAGGAACCTTTGAAGAGTAGGAAAGAGCGTGAAGGCGTTGGAGCCCGACGCCTCGGGCTGATAGTCGTCACTGGAGCTTTGGGATATGAAGAGGCTCCTGGGTGTTGGCTGAGAAGGGAAAGCAGGGCGGTTCTGAATGACCGCTAACGGCCGATTCTGTTGAAAAAGTCGGTTCTTCGAAACCGCCCACATACTGACCGCTGAAAATGCGTTTTTTGCGCGCCGCTACGCGAAATCTGAGCCCGGAATCCTCTGCTCAATGTAAAGATTTCAATCTCAAGCGCGTACTTTTCTACCGTGGAAATCAGAGCCGACTTTTTCAACAGAATCGGCCAAAAGCAGACCTTCATCTGAAACGCCTACTAGGGAACTCGCCATGGAGTGCGACTAACTTCAAAATTATCGCTATTGTTAAAATCCCAGTTCTGTTGCCAAGGAGGACTCATGAGCGCATCGTCGATACCATTGGAAAGCGAGGTTGCGGCTTGGCTGGTACAACTGATCGAAAGCGAAGGCTTGCATGACGCTATCGCTGGAAAGGATGCCTTGGTATCAATAGCCGAAGGCGTGCGCCAAGCCCACTTCATTCCCTCATTTGGTATCGACTATAGATCCAGATTAGCCTCCGCAGACGCAGCTGAGCATGTGCTCAATCAGCTGACATCGCTAGAAATCATCTCCGTCAATATGAGCATCTCTCTTACAACTGGAGAGGTGCTTCGACCGGACATTCTTTGCTTCAACCCGGAGTCAAGAACACTGGTTGTTTTCGAGATCAAGAGAGCGGCAGAGACTGAGCGACAGACAGTCACTGAGCTGGGGGGCTATGAGCAGGAGTTGAGAAACCTTCTGCCATTTGTAGGTGACTACGATATCTGTTTCGTGGTGGTAGCCACTGAGTGGTCGACCCTTTTGAACCACGCGGTGGGCGCATTGAATGCCTGGTCGGGTAAACGGTGCCTCGCCCTTAAGCTTGCTCTCGATGTATCCGGCAAGGATTTAAGTCTGAGTTGCCACCTTCCGGAAGCTTGGCACCTAACCGGAAGCCTTGCGCTCGCCCCCGAAGCATTGCAGACCATTAACCTGTATTTGGCAGAAGATGACCCAGACATGGACGAAAACTATCCGCCGAGGTCAGTCATTACCGCCATGGATGTGATAGCTCGCGCTGGTGATCGAGCTGGGTCTCACGGCTTCATGATGCTCTGGAAAGATGTCAACGGTATGGGAAGAGGTGTCTGGGGCTTAACCCTTTGTGGAATTGATCCATACGCGATGTATGCATGGTGGAGGGACCATGGCCTGCCTCAGCGCGATTCCGACATCGCCCTCTTCTTCGATAAAAACCTAGACGGTATGCCCGGCTTGGTACCAAGCTCCGTTTTTGCACACGTCGATGAGGCAAGAAGTCTCCTCTCTGATCGCTACGATCTTGAGCTTGGCGATGCATTTAGCTGGGAGATGCAACTCAAGGCTCTGCGCATGCAAGCCCTGCCGAGACGATTCGAATTTTGGGGTAGCCTCGGACAATACGCCCAGAAGTTTGTCTGCAACCCAGGCGTTCGCGACCGGTATATGCCCTACATTGGGCACAATGATCTGGACTGGACAGATCCAGACGTAGCACTTCCGCTTATCCAAAACCTCGCGCAAGGCACTCCATTTTCAGGAGGACAGATACGTTGTAGCGACGCGTTCAAAGCTGGTACCGCTATCGGGACACTCATCATAGCTCTGAGGAATGCAGCGGCCAGCGAAGCTGCGGCGTTGAAACTAGAGCCGTTCGTTTGCTGGTCTCAATACGAAGCGCTTCGGTACGCCATTGAAATGCAGCAGATCAGTGTCGGAACTGATGATATTGAGGAGCCAATTCCTACCCTGACGAATAATCCCCAACAAAGGCTGCAGGCTGCGGAGGCGATGAGACTCTGGATTTTTTCCCACCTCCTTGGGGATGACCATCCTTTCCATCAGCATTGCTTTGAACTCGGATGCAGCGGCCCTTTTCTGTTTGGTGACTTGGCACTACGACTAGGCTATCAGCTTCCCCGAGAGCCCCGAGAACACATGCTTGGTGAGCTGCGTGAAATCATGAAGCGAGCGATCCCGAAAGTTGCGGCCAGCGTGGGGTACCAAGTCCGCAGTGAAGCGTACAAGGCGTTTGCAGACTATCTTTCCCCCTATCTTGATATTGGATCTTGTCACGACGTAATCTCAGTGGGGAATGCGGTCGATGCGATGCCCGATGATGAGCTGATTGCCCAATTTCCCAAGCGGATTTTGAAAGGTATCGACAGCATTATCCCTGTTGTTTTTCACCAGGCAAAAGCGGTTCCAATCTCTGCAGTCGACTGGGATTGGCTCAAAGCAGGTATTCGAGCGTTGTACGATGCTGGTAACCATCATGGAGCAGTCATCCGCCAACTGGATGGAACTATTGGGACTGGATGCGTCGACAGAGGTATGACCAGCTTGCTTGTTCCCATTGCAGACCCAAACGAGGAAGTGTACTTCTATGACAATCTCGCAGGGCACGCCATCATGACGAATATCACGTGGCAGAAGCTGATTGAAACGGTTACTTCCAATTAATGTGTTCACCCCTTTTGGGCCAAAGCGGCGACTCGCGCATTCCAGCATATGACTGGCAGGAACCGGCCGATTCTGTTGAAAAAGTCGGCCATGGTTTGCGCATCAGAAAAGTACGCGTCCGAGATTGAAATCTTTACTTTTGGCAGGGCTTCCACTCGGATTTCACGTAGCAGCGTGCAAAAAAGGCGTTTTCACCAGTCAATAATCAGGCAGTTTGGGCAGACCGACTTTTTCAACAGAATCGGCCAAAAGCGGTCATTCAAGAAGTATCCTTAATGCCGCCCTTTCTGCGCCGGTCACATCCACAATTTTATTTTCTGACGGACACAATGGCGGCTCTGCCACCATCTAGCAGAAACGAAAACGACACACGGTCTTCATTCGTGTAGAGAATTC
>NZ_JACNDE010000021.1:0-110156 GCF_017351415.1 Pseudomonas sp. FW305-25
GCCACAAACACTGATGTTAATCGCCGACTCCTTAGAGAGATTGAAGTCGGGGCTCAAACGGCGCTCCTGCGCCTTGGGCAGCCCGTCATGCAGGTACATGTCATGCATCAGGCCCATTGCAGTATCAAATACGCCAGAGTGTTGCCTGACCACCTTGTCAATCGCATCCGCTATTTTTTTATCGGCTTTATTTGCAGATATTCTGGTTACATCGCATGTCGATTCGTAACGATTCACCCCCTTACGCTCATAGGCCAGCGTTGCGTTTTGGAGTTCTTTGAGCGCCTCCTTAAACGAAGGATCTTGAGAGCTCCCAATCTCTTTACCCAGTACGAAAAGATTGACTGCATACTCTCTCAGCTTCGCTCCGTCGCCAGTCTTATCCGCCAGTACAAAATTCGCGTTATCCCCAAGGAGCTCCTTGCACGCCTGCTGCTCAAGGTGGCGAAGCGCGTCCTTCGATTCATGAGGCCTGTCCGCACAGGAAATCTTAGCCAGGCTTACATCTGCCTTGTTCTTACCCTCTAGCAGAAAACCCGTAATGCTTCTGACATTACCATTGCCCCCCCGGAGGATCGCCACCGGGATTCCACTTGGACTTACACCATTTAGACTCATTTCAAACCACCTTGCCGGTAGCCACAACGAACACAGGCGTCCGCTGCCCACCCTGTAAGCAATACGTTTATCGACAACAATCGCGCACCTCGAAACCGATGGGCCCGCACCTCTGTTAAGGCACGGGTTCCCATCAGCTCAATGCCAGGCGACTGATTTTGTTTTGCCAAAGAAAACGAGTGCGTCAGGCAATTCCGCTCGCGATCGCCTTGAGCATTTCCGCGTACTGGCTCAATTGCGAGGAGAGGATCTTGTTGAAGTTCTCGTGGTAGGAGTTGGCGCTACCGTACTTGGTCGTGAATAGCTGCAGCTGGTTCTTCAGATCGCCTTCCTGACTGTTGAAGCCGGTTTGCCAGGCCTGGAACTTTGCGGAGTCCCAGGTCGTCGTACCACTGGGGGCCGCGCTAACCATCGCCTGCAGAGGCGACAGGTCCATCATCACCCGGCAACTGCCGTCAGCAAGCACCCGAACACATGTATCAGGCAAACCCATGGCCTTGGCCCACTTCTCTGCGTTCTCCTTCGTCGTACAGGTCCAACCGTCAGTGGGGTACAGAACACCATCCGGGGCCTTTTGATACTTACTCAGCAAGGTCTGTAAAGCATTGCGCAGCCCCGAATTGACTTCAACTTTCTTGCCATCCTCCTTACCTTCTATCCACCCCCCCATCTTCGCCATGATGGTTTCGTTGAACTCCTTGTAGAAGTCCGAGTACTTGGTCAGCAGACTCTCATAGACCGACAGATAATCGTCCTTGATAAAACCGATCATATCCGTCAACTGCTGAAAGAATTCAGCGTTGCCATTGGCTTGACCCTGGCCACTCTGAATACTCTGCGGCGCACCTTGCAGCCCGCGCAGTTGTTTGCCTGCCTTATCGGCGAACGAAAGGTTCGACTGCTTGAACTCAGGGGCGCTACTAGCCTCAAGGGCTGCCAACTTGCGTAATTCGGCTTCCACCCGATGTGCCGGCACCTTGCTGGCCTCGAGCTTTTCCAGCAGCCCTTGCACGGCCTGTTGCGTCTTGATGCCGTCGGCATGGCGCGCCTTGAAACCATCGCCCAGACTATCGGCTGGTGCAGCAACAGTTGATGAACTCACCGCCTTCGCCGCGACACTGACCTCGTCGAGACGGGCATTCAGGCCGTCCAGCCGGGACACCACCGAGCGCACCGATTGCTCTAGTGCCGATGGGAGATGACGCTGATTGACCTCAGTACCATGGACCTGGGTATCCGTCACCTGAGCAGGGCGCGGGGTGCTGGAGAGCTGGGGCCGGACGCTGGTGCTGATATTCGGTTGAATCGACATGACTCACCTCCCGATCAGGCACGCGCAGAGGCGATGCTGTTCATGGTCGAGCCACGGCTGTCGACCATCTGCTGGATAGCGTCGAGCATTTTGCTGACCAGCGCTGTGTCTTCGCTGACACTCTGGCTAGCAACATCGCTGACCGCCTTGTTCAGGTTCTGCTCGGACTGATGCAGCACCTCGCTCTGGCGCTGCGAATACTCTTGCAGACGCAGGATGGAGGACAACCCGGAGCTGGTGATCATTGCCATAGAGCTGATGGCACCGCCAAGGGTCAGGTTGCGTTCGTAGGTTTTTGCCTGCAGCGCACTTTTCATACGCGCTTCCTTGGCCTCCTTGACCGCTTCACGGATGTTCGCCTCAAGGGTTGTACGCTCACTCGAACTAAGCTGGCCGTTGCCGCTTTGCAGCTCTACCGTGACGGTTTCGCCCTTGGCATTGGTGCCCGTCACCTGTTTTGGACCCGACGCAATCTTGACTGCCGGCTTCGTGTTCAGCTTGACCTGCATCTGCTCGACGTCCACATCGAGCTTGGCCGCTTTGGTCTGATTGGTCTTGATATCGGTGTGCTTCTGGCTCTGCCCACGTACGGACAACGCGGCACCGGCGATGGACATGGTGGCCGCGACAACCGCGCCACTGACCGAGGCCCACATGGCGGCCTCGCCCCCAGCCATGATTGCGACACCTTGCGCAATGGCAGCCTCATAGGCCATCTGGGTGAACTTGCCACTGATTTCAGCACTGGACTTGCGTGCGATATTGACCGCGACAATGGCCGCCACCAACACACCAATGTGCTTTTCCCAGGCCCCGGGATCGAACGACATCAGATCCTTCACCGGATCTTTTTCCGCGACCCCAGACTCCGCCTTCTCCTGCTGGACCACAGCGGCCAGAAACAAACCCATCATCGCCTGGCTTTCGCTCTCGCTGAAGCCGCTGGTGTCCAGGTACTGATTCAGCTGTTGTGGCGTCATCGTTTCGATGGACTGCGTGGCACGAGACATCAACACTTGCGCATCGAGTCGCCCACCGACACTGCTGAGGGACAATGGCTGTTTTTGATCGACGATAACCTTGCCGGCCACCTCTGCAACCTGACTGCCGATGATTGCTGCAGAACGACTTTTAATTGAAAGATCCATACTATCTAACCCTGTTGAATTGATTTAAATGTTGCGTGCCATGCTCAGATTGCTGCTGTCGATACCGTCCTGAATGCTGAAGGCCTTCTTGATCGCGTTATCCTTGGCTTGCATGGACTGATCGAAGAGTTGAACCATCTCGCCCAGATAGCTCTTCAGCGACTCGGAGATAACCTTGGCGAATTCAAGGTCGGCCAGATGCTCGGCCGCATTGCGCTGATGAATGCCAGACTTGATCCCCAAGGCAGACTGGGCAGCCGCGCCCGCGGCCTCGGTGACAGCCACCCCGCCCCCCAGCATTGACGCGTACTTGGCCAGTGAGTTGGGGTCCGACTTGAGACCTATGCTGCTACGAGCCTTGGTCATGGCCTTGGTAAAGCCCTCGCTGATCTTGCTGGCAGCGCGCGAGGCCATCTTGACCAGCTGCGGCGCTATCTTGCTGGCCACCTTGCCGAGGACCTTGCCCATTGCCTCAGCGACCTTTGCCGCCGCAGACTTACCAACGACCGCGACCACCACCACGACCGCAACCATGGCCACGGCAGCGATAATCGCGCCCAGGATCATGCCGGCCATCTGGGCCGATGCGTCGTCGACGCCGGCCTTTTTCAGAAGCTCCGTGATCGCCTTGCCGATGGCCTGAATCAACGGATTGAGGATGTTGTCCATCAGCGGCTTCATGGCCTCCTCCATGAACGACACCCCTGTCAGCTCCTTGACCAGCATGTCCGCGGCCATCAACGCGACACCCACCGCCGCCAGCGCCAGGCTGGCCCCGCCGGTAAAGGCAGCCCCGACAACACTGACCACGGTCAGCACCGCACCGAGAATCTTGCCGATACAGCCCATGGTTTTGCTGGCGGCTTCGGATTGGCGCACTTGCTCCAGGTATTCTTCGGACTTTTTCTCCATGAACTCCTGACGCGCGGCCTGCATGCTGCGAAACAGCTCCTGCTCCGCCTCCATCTTGTTTTCCGCGCTTTGGCCCATCAGCTCGGCAAAACGCGTCATCAGCAACACCATGGTCGCCGCTGCGTTCAGCTGAGTCTTGATGCCATCGAGCACCGGCTGGTCGCTTAACCCCGCGTTTTCCACCTGCCTGGCCAGCGCTTCAGCTTTTTTGCCAGCCTCATCAGCCACCTTGATTGCCGCCCTATGCTCCGCCTCGGCCTTGGTCAGTTGCTGCTGCGCGCCAGCCACCTTCCCCTGCGCCAGATCGCGAGCCTCCAGGGCCTTGGCATGCGCGGGAGTACCTGGCTCGGTTTTACCCAGCGCAGCTTCCGCATCGACCAGCTCCTTTTGCGCACTATCGACATTGGCCTTGGCTGCTGCGAGCTTCTCCTGGGAGCTACTCGCCGAGGCGGTTGCCGCATCAAACTCCGCCACCGCATTCTGGTAGCTGTCCGACAGTGCTTTATTGCCTTCAGCAGCGGCTTTGGCTGCTGACTTGAGGATCTCCATGCGCGACTTGAGCGACTCCATGCTGACATCACCCAGCAAGGTGATGAGCGAGGCCATCAGCAAGGTGAATTTGTCTTCAGCACCCTTTTTCGCCCCTGCGGTGCCTGGCGGCGGCGCAGCCAGAGATGGCCTGCCCAGCGCAGCCGCCCCCCCCCCCTGCGACTGGCTCGCGTACTTCACACCTTGCAGGTTGGCCAGCGCCGTGTCAGCAGCGCGCTGATAGGCCTTGGTGTTGGCCGCCTTAGCCGCCGCCTCGGCATAGTTTTCATTGCCGGCCTTACGAGCCAGCGCACTTAAGTTCAGCGCTTCAATACCCATTACAACTACTCCTCCGAATGATCGGCATCGACACTGCTTAACGCATCCAGATAAGCCCGAGCCTGCGCCCTCATTCCCGACTCTTGAACACGCTCAACGACATACTCAAAACACAGCTTGGCCTTACCGACCTTTCCCAGCGCAAGCTGGCACTGGCCGGTGTAGAGCATCGGCCGGTAATCCTGCTTGCCCTGGGCAAACGCCACGGCGTACAGATCAACCGCCTTCTGATAGTTCTGCTTGAGCTGGTGCACCGCCGCCAAACCCATCCAGTACTGCGCGTTATAGAAGTCGTAGATGCACAGGAAGTGGAAAAACTTTTCTGCGTCGTCCAGACGCCCCTGCTCATAGAACTCATAGGCAAAGGCGTAGAGGCTATCCATCTGCTCAGCACTGACACCGCGCAGATCCTTGAGCGACGCACCATCGAGTACGGCCTGTATCACCTCCTCAGCAATCCGCGCCTCTTCCTGCTCTGTGTGCTTTCGACTGTTCATGACTACTTACTCCTGAATGTTTCTTCAGCGGTGCTGACAAGGCTATTGAGCCAGTTAAAGGCAAGGGGGCACCGTCACAAAGCGCTCATTGCGGGGTTCATGAATCGCTTATGCCAGCCAGTGGTTTTGCCGGGAGCTCATCAGGCCTGCTCGACCTGCTCCAGCCAGACCAGCAGGCGCAGAACGTTTTCGATTTCCTGCAACTGGATGAAGGTGTAGCGCTGATGGGTCTTGAAAATGCGCCTGGCCAGGGCAATGTCATTGACCACCGGCACACCAACTTCAGCCGCATACTGGCGCACGGCCAATGCCCGCTGGTTGGTTTCCATCAGCGAGATAAACGGCATCAGCGTGACTTCCGGGCGGAAGTAAATTCCCACGGCGATGTGCGTGGGGTTGGCGACAATCACTCGCGAACCACGAATGTCGGATTTGATCTGCTCAGACAGCAGCTCCTGATGCAGCTCGTGCCGCCGGCCCTTGATTTCCGGGTTGCCTTCCTGCTCTTTGTGCTCGCGCTTGACCGCCTGCTTGTCCATCTTCAAATCCTTGATGTACAGCCAGTACTCACACAGCGCATCGAGAATGACGACCAGCAATATGCAGCCCAGAAAAGCCAGCACCAGTACCAGCAACAGATGGGCCCAGATCGGAAACAGGTCGACAGGTCGCGCATGCAGTTGCGCAAACAGCAAATGCCGCTGAGTCGCCCAGACCATCCAGAATGCGACCCCGAAACAACCCAAGTACAACAGGGCCTTAACGGTATCCTTGAGCGTTCTAAGGCTGAACAGCTTTTTGAAGCCGTTAACCGGATTCAACGCCCCGAAGTTCAGCTTGAGGGCTTCACTGGCGATGGCCAGGCCGGTTTGCAACAAGGTGGGCAAGGCGCTGGCGAGAAAGCACACAAGGATCAACGGGGCCACGACCTTGAGCATCAACACACCGAGTTCGGCGGCATAACGCTGCTGATCGGCAGCGAACCCCGAAGCGATGATGCGTCGATAAACCTCCATCACCTCCAGCAAGGTTCCACTGCTCGCCAGGTAGATGATTGCGCACAGCATCAGGCAGGAACTGGAAAGGTCCTTGGCCTTGAAGGTCTGGCCCTTTTTCGCTGCGTCGCGGCGCTTCTTGGGGGTGGGTTTTTCAGTTTTCGAGGCGCTGGACATATCAGCGGGCCTCCGGCTGGACGACCCAGGTCGCAAACTGATCCGGCTTATTGGCCATGCGCAAGATTTCGTCAGGCGCGTGCGCGCCGAAATACAGGATCAACACCAGTAATGCGATGGCTCCCTTGACGGTGAGCGACACCGAAAACGCGTTCATTTGCGGCGCAAAACGCGCCAACAGACCGAGCAGCGCCTCGCTGAGCAACAAGGTCGCCACCACCGGCGCGCTGATAATCAGGGTTTTGCTGATCAACGGATCGAGCAGCCCGAGCAACGGCTGGATCCGTAGTTCACACCCATGTACCGGCGAGCAGAGTTGATAGCTGCGGCTCAGGGTTTGCGCCACCAGTTTCATGCCTCCTCCCTCCAGGTAGATCACCGCAGCGAACAGCTGGAGAAAATTGGCCAACTCCGAGGTGTCGTCGCCGTTGGCCGGATCGACCGTACTGCTGAGCATCGCGCCGCGTTGGTTATCGATCAGGTTGCCCATGGCGTGCAACACCCAGAACGGCCAGGACAACAGACAGCCGAGAATCACCCCCACCCCAGCCTCCCGCAACAACAGCGCATAGAAGCCAAGCGAATCCAGGCGAGGCAGCGTGCCAGCGGTATACGGCCAGAGCGCCATGCCGACCAGCACGATCACGGCGTTTCGCGGTGCGCCAGTCAGTGCGCGACTATTGAGAAACGGCAACATGAAAAAAACCGGTGCCAGACGGGCGAAACAAACCATCGCACCGGCCATCCAGCCATGCAGGTCGAAAAATAGGCCGATATTCATGGAGCCTCACTTCAGGGCCAGGCGCATGACTTCCCGACTGAAACTCAGCAACGTCTCGCCGTACCAGCCAGAGAGCAGAAACAGACAGATCGACACCGCCAGCAGCTTGAAACCGAAGGGCAAGGTTTGCTCCTGCAGCTGGGTCACGGTCTGAAACAGACCGATGAGCAACCCCACCAGCGTGGCGACGATGATCGGCCAGGCCACCAGGATCAATATCAGGTACAGGGTTTTGTTGCCGGCAAACACCAGATCATTCATTGCGGTTTCTCATTGCGCCAGAGACAGGTATTGCCCGACCAGCCCGGTGGAAAGCAGGGACCAGCCATCCAGCGCCACGAACAGCACCAGCTTGATCGGTACGGAGATGATCACCGGGCTCATCATCATCATGCCCAGGGCCAGCAGGATGCTGGAGACCACCAGGTCGACGATGACAAAGGGCAGGTAAAGGTAGAAACCGATCTTGAAGGCGGCTTTGATTTCGCTCAGCGCATAGGCGGGCAGCAACGCGAACAGCGAGGGCTCCAGCTTCTCATCGGGATCGATATCGTTGGCCTGTGGATGCTCCCGCGCGATCTGTGCCCGCTCGAAGAACTGTGCCAGGTCCGGGTCGGTGTACTTGATCAGGTACTCGCGGTAGCTGCCCAGCCCGTTATCGAGGAACTCCACCACTGCATCGATACTGGTGAACTCCACATGGTTTTCCTTGTAATAGTCATACCCTTGATGCACCACGGGACTCATGACGAACATCGCCAGCAACAGCGCAACGGCGTTGAGGGTCATGTTCGACGGCACCTGCTGCAACCCCAGGGCGTTACGCACGATAACGAAGACAATCGAGAACTTGATGTAACAAGTTCCGGCAGCAATCAGGAATGGCAGCAGCGATGCCACTGCCAACAGCCCGATCATTGAAACGTCATTCATTACCGATGCCCCGACCAACCTCACGCAGCTCGACACCCAGGCGGTCGCCCAGCTGGACTAGCTCACCCACGGCAATGCACTTGCCACCGGCACGCACTTCAACCTGACTCACGGCCGTAGCCTCCAGGGGCAGAACCTGACGCTCGATGAGCTCGTTGAGCTGAGCCATGCTCAGGGTGAGTTCGCCCAGCACGAATTCAAGCTTGACCGGTAGCTCCGATAGCGCACAGGGAACGCTCGGTGAAAGGTTATCCGGGGGAGTGAGTTGCATATGCAGACCTTCCTTGACAAAGGTGAACTGGCCGATGCATCGATCGGCCATAAAGAGTTTTCGGGTTTGCTCAGCAATGACCAGTACATCGCCCTTCGCCAGCTGCCGATGGGGCAATCGGCCCAGCTCGCTGCTGCCGAGTACGATTCGCAAAACCTGCGACACCGCCTGCACCCACGACTGCAGTGGGCGTGACGGCGGCTTGCGTTGACTCGGCCCTTCCATTACCCACAGCTCACTCTGAGGCGTGCTAATACATGGCAGACATACCCCTTGCAGCGACTCTCCTTGAATGAGCCCGAAGCCAAACAAGCGCTGGTAGTCCAGCAGATCAGGCGTGATTTCGACAGGCCGGCTCACCGCTGAGAACAGAGCAAGAATCTCCTGTTCTGCATCCTCCCGATGCAGCCATTGCGACCACTGCAAACATACGGTCTGCAGCCACTCACGGGCCCCGACCATGCCTCGCCAGAGACCGTGACAGCCTTGTGCCCAGAAGGTTATGTAACGTGTCTGCGGCGACGGCTGGCTCAGTTGCATAAGGTGTCCGTCACGCTGCCAGCAGGCCACCGCATGGCGCCGCTCATAGTCAAATGGCGCAACGCGGCGCAAGAGTAGAGTAGAGGTCACGTCTGCTGCCCCCCGTGCTCAGACTTGTCGCGAAGCACCTGACGGCGCTCCTCTTCGGCCTCTTCATCCGCTCGCCCCTGGCCATGACCCTGACGCGGTTCATTCCCCTGCTGATCCGTCAGACGCCAGCGTGGATCCGGCGCCTGCGCCAGGTTGTCGCTCAAATGACTGAAAACCAAGGCACTGCTTGGATTGAGCAGCAACTGCTCGGGACGTTCGGCCCCCGCCTTGCTGATCGTGATCAGGCCAACGGCATCACCTTTGCTGAAGGGCACCTGAAGGTAGTTCTTGCCCTCCTTGGCGATGCTGGCTTCAGGCGCGGGCTTCGGCTCACGGGTAGCTTTAGCAGGCGCCGCTGATTTCTCTACATGATGCGAATGCGAGGCCTTGTCCAGCAAAGGCAATGGCTGCGCCGGTAATGCTTGTGGGGTTTCCTGCTTGACCAGCCTATCGGCGACGGCTTGATCGGGAGCGGTGAGCGCACTGGCAACAGGTGCCTGAACGAGCGCCTGCGCGGCGACCGGTAACTGCGTAGCCGACGATGCGACTTTCTGCTGGACCGATGCATCAGCGGCGGTTTGGTCGGACGCAGCGGGCGCTCTGACAACAGGTGCCTGACCGAGCACGGCAGCGAAAGGCTGCACCGGAGCTGAGGTTGGAATCTGAACAGGCACTTTAGCCTGGGTAGCCGACAACAGTGCTTTGTGCTTGAGCAATACATCGGCGGCCCGATCAGGCATGGCAGGCACACTGGAAGCAGGCGCCTGAGCAAGCACTCGAGCCGGTGCAGTGGCCAACGGCCGCGTAGCCGGCAATGCCAACCGGGCATCGCCCGGTGCTGGCGATGAAGACGCGAGCGGCTGTTTCACTGAAGGCTGCACTGCCTGATCTACCGATGCCTTGGCCACCCTGGGCTCAGCCCCCCCCCCCACACGCAGCGCTGCCAGCGACAACTTCGACGAGACCTCACGCAGTGGCTGCAACTGCGTCAACAACACGAGCACGCCCTGCGGCATCTCGTCCAGTTCATGACGGTCTTCAGAGACCAATGGTTGGTTTTTATGGTCGGGCTCGTCACCGGGCAAAAGATCCTTGACCGGACGGGCTGCCGCTACAGGAGGGCTCACTATGCTCATTTCCAATTCACCAATAGTTCATCAATGTCATTTTCTTCCTGGCGCCACAGACGTGAACGACGCTCGACCAGCAAACGTTGCTCCAGGCTCTGGTACTTCAAATGCTTCTTTTGCAGAACCTTACGATGCCGTTGCAAACGCTCGAGCCCCTGGGCCAGCTCCTGCTGCTCGTCCATCACGCGGGCACGCTCCAATGCCAGGTTGCCGATCTGCCGCCGAATGACCGCCTGACGCCGTAACAGCGCCAGCAACTGCGCATGGCTCAAGCGCTGGTCCTCGGCACGCTGGCTTATCAGGAGCTCATTGAGCCCCTGGGCCTGTTGCTCGATCTCGTACAACTCACGCTCAAGCAGGCCCAATGAGCGCAAGGCCTTATCCAGCCCTCGCTCGCACTCATGCTGCCGGTGATCGCTGAACTCCAGCAGGCGCCGGACATTAGCCAAGGAGACCATGCAAGCTCTCCAGCGCAACCTGAGGCGCACACCCTTCGTTCAGATCCTGGCGCAGCCACTCCGTCAGCGCTTCGCGGCAGGCCATGGCCTGATCGTTGGCGGCGTTTTCCCCTGGCCGGTATTCACCCAGATCGAGAAACACCTGCAGCTCCTCGATGCGGGCCAGCACCCCCCGGGTACTGGCCGCCAGCTGCTGAACATCGTGCCCGGTGACCTGATGAGCCACCCGACTGGCGCTACGGAGCACATCAATCGCTGGAAAATGACCGCCGGCAGCCAACTTGCGGCTCAGGTAGATATGCCCATCGAGAATGGAGCGAATCTCCTCGGCGATAGGGTCCGGCTCATCGTCGCTTTCCAGCAGTACGGTGTAGAACGCCGTAATACTCCCGGTGGCCGTCACGCCCGGACGCTCCAGCAAACGCGGCAGGGAATCGAACACCGATGCCGGAAAACCACGCCGCGCCGGCGCTTCCCCCGCTGCCAGCGCGAGGTCGCGACGGGCACGGGCATAACGGGTCATGGAGTCAAGCATCAGCACCACCTGCTGGCCTTGATCGCGGAAATACTCAGCAATTGCCGTTGCCTGTAGCGCCGCATTGCACCGGTCGATCGAGGAGAAATCCGAAGTCGCGTAGACCACCACGCAACGCGAGCATTTATCCGAATCGCGCAACGCCTCGACAAACTCCGTGACTTCCCGGCCCCGCTCACCGATCAGCCCGATAACGAACACGTCCGCTTCGCTGTGGGCGATCAGCATGTTCATCAATGAAGTCTTGCCTGATCCCGCTGCGGCAAAAATGCCGATGCGCTGGCCGATGCCGCACGTGAGCAGTCCATCGATCACTCGCACGCCAGTGGCCAGCGGCTGGCTCACCGGACGGCGCTGGTCGTAGCTCGGCGGAGCGGCATCCACCGGACAGTCGCGGCCCTCGAAGGCATCGCCGGGGGCCAAACGTTCGACTATCCGCCCCTGGGGGTCGATCACGCTCCCCAGCATGGCAGTGCTGCAATGGAGGCTGAGCAACGCACCCGTGGGCACGATCAACGACTCACGGGACAACCCTCGCGCATCGCCCAACAAGCTGAGCAACACCGCATCGGGGCTGAAGCCGATCACTTGCGCTCGAGCACTCACCGTGGCGTCCCGCCAGTTGCCTCGCACCTCGCACACTTCGCCGATAACCACATCGTGCAGCGCCGCTTCAAGCAGCGGCCCATTCAAGCGCAACGGGTGGGCGCCGCGGCGCTCCAGCAATGCCTGGCTCATTGGCGAACGAGATCGCACAGCGTGGTCAACGCCGCCAGATAAGCATCCACCGTATCCGCCAACGACTCCGCGTTCGCATAGGCCGAGTCAGCCAGCAGTACCCGCACTTCCAGCATGCCGTTGGCCTCCACCAGTTGCATCTGCTCGGTCCGGGCGAACACACAACCGCGCATCAAGAAACGCAACAGGTCCTCGGAACGATGTGCCAACAGCATGTTGCTGCTCTCGATCAGCCCACTCCAGAACCATAGGCCGTCATCGACCACGCCAATGTTGATGGCGGGTAAATTGGCCAGCTCCAGCTCAATCGTGCTGTGGCCGTCAAAATTACCAATCTGCTTGTCGTTGCAACCGCTGAGCGTCAGCGCATCTCTGAGCAACGAGGCGATATCGATGTTTTGCATAGAGGACTCTCCTAAAGGGTCTTGATCACATTCACTGAAATGGCATCGGAAATCTCGCCAAACGAAACCACGTCCAGCTCCCGAAAACGGCCCTCGATCAGTTTCTTGATGTAGCGCCGCACATCCACCGAGGCCAGGACGACCATGTCCTTCTGAGGGATGTGCAGGTTATCGAGCCCGACCGCCAGCCGATCCATAAGGTCTTCGCTGGCCGAGGGCTCCAGGTTGAGGAAGCTGCCCGCAGAGGTCTGACGGATGCCCTTGCGCACCACGTCTTCGAACTCCGGCGAAAGCAGCAACACTCGCAGGTCATTGCCGTTGGCAAACTTATTACTGATGTAGCGCGCCAGACCGCCACGCACGTGCTCGACCAAGGCGATCACGTCTTTTTCGCGCGAGGCCCAGTGAGCGAGCGTTTCAAGGATCAGTTTCATGTTGCGCACCGAGATACGTTCGGCGATCAGGCGCTGCAGGATCTCGGCGACTTTCTGCACCGTGGCATGGCGATAGACTTCCTTGACCAGGTCCGGGTAGCGAGCTTCCATCTCATCGAGCAGGACCTTGCTCTCCTGCACGCCGAGAAACTCCGAAATATTGCGCGCCAGCAAGGTCACCAGGCAGCGATAGAATTCGTCATAAGCCGGGCGCAACTGATACCCCAGGCTCTGCAGCTTTTCGCGCTCGGTGCTGTGCACCCAGACGCTGGCTTGCTTGTTGCTGTCCGCCCCCCTGGTCAGATCCAGCCCCAGATGCTCAAGCTCCGGCTTGTAATCGACAACACGCAGAAGATCGAAGTGGATATCGAACTGATCCGCACGAACCTCATTGATCAGCACCGCGACCTGCCCCTGCGGCAGCGAGTCGGCACCGCGCAACCGAGGCTCGGGAATCCGGATGCCGTAATCGATGAAAAACTGACTGCGAAAACGTTCGCATAGCTGGGTCTCACGCAGCTCTTCGACCCGAGCGCTGGGCACCAGCAGCATAAGGGCGATGGTTTCGGTGGCCATGTCATCGACGCTTTCGATCAGGCCCAACTCACTCTCAGGCTCGCCCTCTTCCCCCGCCAGAGGCGCGATGGCGGTAGTAGCCGAGGCTTTTTTCTTCAGCCGATGACGGAAGAACAGCAACGCCACCAGCGCGCTGGCGATGATCAGAAATACCGCGGCCGGGAACCCCGGCAGCATCGCCACACCAACGGCCAGCAAGGCAGTGATACCCAGCACAAAAGGATGACCCAGCAGTTGGGTCATCATGTTGCGCCCCAGGTTGGCCTCGTCGCCGTTGACCCGGGTCACGATGAAACCCGCACCGATGGCGATCAACAGCGCAG
This sequence comes from Pseudomonas sp. FW305-25, assembly GCF_017351415.1. NCBI lineage: Bacteria > Pseudomonadati > Pseudomonadota > Gammaproteobacteria > Pseudomonadales > Pseudomonadaceae > Pseudomonas > Pseudomonas sp. FW305-25. The sequence goes on from NZ_JACNDE010000021.1 coordinate 13,740, forward strand.
GAATCTGCGCCACCAGACCGTCACCGATCGTCAGCAACGTGTAGGTCGACAGCGCCTGGGACATGTCCATGCCCAGTTGCCCGACACCGATCGCGATGCCGCCCAGAAAGTTGACGAAGATGATGATGATCCCGGCGATCGCATCCCCCTTGATGAACTTCATGGCGCCATCGAAGGATCCGTACAACTGACTTTCGCGCTCCAGCGTACTGCGCCGCTCGCGGGCCTCCTTGGCATCGATGACGCCAGCCTTGAGGTCGCCGTCGATGCTCATTTGCTTACCCGGCATCCCATCGAGGGAAAACCGCGCCGCCACTTCAGCTACGCGCTCCGAGCCCTTGGTAATGACGATGAACTGAACGATGGTGACGATGGCGAAAATCACGAAGCCCACCACCAGGCTGTCACCGATCACGAACTCACCGAAAGACGCGATGATCTCACCGGCATCGGCCTGCACCAGAATCAGCCGGCTGGTACTGATCGATAACGCCAGACGGAACAACGTGGTGATCAACAGCAACGCGGGAAAGGTGGAGAAACTCAAGATCCGTTCGATGTAGAACGAACCCATAAAGACCAGGATCGCAATAACGATGTTCAGGCCGATCAGAAAATCCACCAGCGGCGTCGGCAGCGGAATGATCAGCATGGCGATGATCATGACCATCAGCGTCAGGATCAGCAGCTCTGGTCGAGAAGTGACATTGCGCAAGAGTTTGTTGAACATGATGAGTACGGACCTTGAAAACTAGGAGGTGAAACGACTCGCCAGGGTGGCGTGCTGCTCAATGGTTTCGCGGGCAAACACCAAATCGGCCAGGTGTGTGAATTGCCCAGCAATCCGCTCTAACGCCTCGTCATCGCCAAACAGCTCCAGCGGCAGCGCCAGGCAGATCAATCGCAGCAGTTGCAGCAATTGCGCGCGCTCGTGGTGTTCCACCAGCAACAACCGCTCCCCCAAGACACCGGACAGCAATTGCTCAAGCTCATCGGGAAACTGCAACAGCCCCAGCAAGAACACCAACCAGTCCGGCTCGCTGGCGTTGTGCCGACAAACTAGCTGGTCGCCGAGCAAGCGCCGGACAAACATGGCATCCACCGACCGCAGGCGCTTGAGATCGCCGAGCTTTTTCAGCAATTGGCCAAACTCGTCGCGTGAGCAACTGGGGTCCTGGGCATCGATGTCCGTCAGCAACGCAGCCTCGATGAACTCCAGGACCGAGCTACGATGCTGATAGCCGTAGATGGCCACCCAGTCTTCATAGGACTCGACCGGACCGCCTTCGGACTCCAGGAACGAGCGATAGGTGTCACGCAGCAAGGCTGCTCGCAACGCCAGCGCCTTGCCGAACATCTTGGCCTTGAGCGCCGAATTGATGCCGGCCTTCAAGCGCTTGGGAGGGGACTGAGCAAGCACCTGTTGCAGCAGGGCTTCCAAACGCTGACGGGTCGCCTCGGCCATCACTTTTGCCCGCAACAGCTCGCGCAGCACCAGCACCAGATCGCTGTCATCGGGAAACAATCCCCGGGCCTGCGCCAGCAGCCATTCGATGCTGCGCTCGGCAAGCTTGGCCAGCGACTGGATCTGCCGAGCCTTGGGAATCACATCTTCATCCAGGACCCGCTCGAAGCTTTCCGCCAAGCCTTCGAACTTGCTGCCGAAATCACCTCTGCGGCGAAACTGCGAACGCAGCGAAGCCGCCATCTCGTCACTGTTCTCGACGAAGCGCTGGACACTGGCTGCTGGCGTGGCGTCGTCGTCTGGCACTTCAGCAGCCTTTACCTGAGGCTCGTTCCCCTGCTGCGCACGCAACATCTGCGTGCGCGACGGCACCCCGCCAATAGCGGCCATATCAGCGCTCCATCGCGCGCAGCACCGCGCGGTCGGCCGGGTCGCGGTCGACGTTGCCGATCACCTGCGAGCCAATTTGCGCGGCACCTGGCTCCAGCGGGCTATCGAGCTCTTTGGGCTGAATCAGGAACACCCGGACCGTGTTGGATTTACGGGTCTGGTGATAGCTGAACAAACGCCCCAGATAGGGAATGCTCCCCAGCACCGGGACACGCTTGACCACCTCCCCGCTCTCGTCACGGGTGAAACCTCCCACCAGCAGACTTTTGCCGCGCGGCACCCGGGCGACAGTGCTGATACGGGTACGCCCAACCGTCGGCAGCGCATCAGGCCCCGCTGATTGCTCCTTGGCAGAGTCGACCACGCTACCGTCCTCGATATTGAGTGCCATCTCGATTTCTCCGGACGCCGAAATCCTTGGCAGAGCACTGACCAAGGTGCCGTAAGTGACGTGTTCGAGCTCGACACTGCGCTCACCGATCAGGCGCGCATAGAAGGTGCGGTTATTGTCGAAAATCGCCGGAACGTTTTCCTGAGTCAGTACCACCGGCCGCGAAACCACCCGTGCGCGGTTATCGGTTTCCAGCGCCGAAATGGCAGCCATGAATGAAGTGCTATCCAAGGTGCTCAGCGAGCCGCCATTGAGCGATGCGCCCGCCCTCGAGCCGAGCTTGAGCGAGCCCTTCCAGTCGACCCCCAACTCATTGAGATCGTCTTTCTGCAGATCGATGATCCATAGGGAGAGCTCGACATGGCGCTTTGGTTCGTCGAGCGCCGCAACCAGGTTCTCGATAAACCGCACCTGCTCCGGGAGCCCCTTGACCAACAGGCTATTGGTATCGGGGTAGGCCACTACACGAATATTGCCGGCAGCCAGATCACGGGCAATAGCCCGCGGTGCGGTCTTGTCGGTAGATGCCGACTCGGGAACACCCAACCCCTCCAACGGAAAGCTCGGCATGCCGCCCTGACGCCCTCCTCCATCCTTGCTGATCGTCGTGTCGACACCACGGCTTTCGCCCTTGAGCAGAGTCTCGATGGCTGTCGCAATACCTGGCACGGTGATCTTCTGGTCACGCAACTCGTAGCTGCGATCACCCACGAAGGTGTTGCGCAGATTGATGACGCCAATGCGCTGCTGCCCGAGTTGCAGGTCGGCACTTTGGTTGTCCATGAAGTGCGCAGCCTGCACCACCAGATCGACATAGATCGGTGGTCCGGAAACATAAAAGGTCCGCAAACCATCGTTACGCAGAGGATAACGGGCATCGCGCAAGCCGGAACGACGCAGGAAGCCATCCAGCTTCCGGACATTGATGGTGTTCAGCGAGACAACCGCGCTCTTCGCCTCGGCTGCTTCGTAGACATACAGTGCCTGACCATCGCTGTACCAGATCAGCGCCATTTGCCGAACAATCCGCTCCAGCGTCTGTTGCGGTGCGACCAGCGAGAACTCTCCGCTGATAGTGCGACGGGCAGCTGCCTTGCTGAGGATGATCGGCTTGCCCAGGGACGCTGACAGCGCATCGAAGAACGTCCGCAGGCCCTCCTGACGAGCCACATAACCCTCTCCAGTCCGCGTCGGCGCCGCCAATGCGGCCACGGGTAACACACAACAAAGCGCGAGCACGACCACTCGCGGATAGGTACTTTTAAACATCATGAATTCATTCGCTCGAAAGGCGGGTTATATCGATCAAACTACTCGGCGCCACCCCGACCAGCTCTCGGATCTCTTTGGAAAAATGCGAGGAGGAGGCATAGCCAAACTCCAAGGCGACATCTGTCAGGGAGGCAGCACCTTCAGTCATGCACAGCAGGGCTTGCGCTGTCCGCCAGCCACGCAACTCGGGCTTCGCCGCTCCACCCAGCGCCTGACGGCAAAGTCTTCTGAAGTGCGAGACCGATACGCCATAACGGCCAGCAAGGTCCTGGAGCTTTTCGCTGGTTGATCCCTGCTCCAACAAAAAACCGAGCAACTGATAACTCTCACCGCCACGCAACTGACGAGCAAAGGACCGATAGGCAGCATCCCCTCGCAGCGCAAGCGTGAGATACCAGGACTCCAGACCCGAGACCGCCCGCCCTCGAGCGCGCCCCTCGCTCAGGACTGCCCAAGGCTCGTTTCGAGCGGCCTGCGCCTCAGGCACAACACCTTGGTCGATAAAGAACTGCAACTTGACAAGATTCATCTGCGACAGAGGGAACACCCAGGCATTCCCACAAACCACCTGCAGACCCGGACGCAACGCCAGCAAACCCTGCCAACCAGGAGCCAGGCATAAGCACGCCGAACTTTCGCGGTGCGCCAGACATAAGACCTTGCAGCCATTGCGAATACGAAGAACCTGCTCGCCAGGCCTCACGACGGTGCACCATTGCTCCAGCGTTACAGCCCACCCTGGCTCTTCGTCCATCCTCGACATCAGCTACCTCATCGTTGCCACCAGAAATGTTTTCCCGAGCGCATAGTGAACAGCCATCCCGGGACAATCTTGATGAGAAACTGATGACAAGCCTCCCCCCTCCCACGAAGTACTACAGGAGAAAGTGTCAATGGCTTGAGGGAGTGACGAACCAGCCAGGTCGATGATGCAGTGAGAAGTTTCCGAAAGCACCAGCAGCTAGAAGTGGAGCTCTTTTGCTAGAACCTTATTGGGAGCTAGTTGTATTTTCAATAAGCACACTCACCTTTTCAGGTTGTTATAGGGGCATATGAAAAGCAGCAAAGCAATAGCACTGAAAGAGCATTTAAATTAACCCCCCACAGCTTAAATATAAAAACATCAAGACCAAAGAAGCCTATATTGTTCGGAGAAAAAAATTGCACCCCCTTCTTGAGATGTCCACCTTCAACAACACCCTACTTGTAGACGCCTCACTACAGATAGACTCAAGCAACATCCTAGAAAAAAAAAACACCAACTTCGAAGAAACTAAAAAATCGGCTGGGGAGTGCAAACAAAATGTTTTTACCGGCTGATGCTGCGTGTCGTGCCTGTTGAACAAGTGACAAAGCCGCGAATCGGCGCCTCCCTCCATTAAGCTTTCTGAACATGACACGAACCGCCGGGATACTGAGCACCGGCAGTGAGCTGTTATATGTTGCAAATCAAGCGCAACCTGCCTTTTTTCAAGCACCGATAGCGAATACGGATGTACTCGTCCAGGAAAGAATTGATCTGGTGTTCTGCCTTGAAGGAAAACACACCTCTATTAGGGTCGAACATCAGGTAAAGTGAGTTTTTACGATCAACAAAAGCCCCCATGGTATGGCTTGTTGTTTTCGAGTCCTGATCAATTAGATTTACAAAATACTTTCCATCGCCCTCGATTTCTTCAAAGCACTCTGTGCTCTTATCCTCCCAGGCAAGCTGCCTATCTCTCATATACCTGCCTATAGCGCCATGATCCTCCACTAAAGACATCAACTCTTTACGACCTTCGCAGGTATTAATATTATTAAAAAAACCATAAATTGCCCTGAGCCTTGATCCGCCAGCCACTTCAGCACTAATGGATAACAAAGGCCCTTTTTGCTTAAATCATCAGCGCCTGAAAAACCCTCTTGACTGAATTCAACTTCCAACACCCCTTCATATACAGCTACCATGTTGTGATGCAGCTCAGGAAATGTTTTTTGCAGCACGCTTATTAACTTATAAGCCTTGTGTGGAGAAAACGAACTGTGCAAATCAATTTTTTTCTTTTCACATCGGCTTTTGATAAAAGTTTTGGCCCCCTCCGTCGGCATGGCTTCATGTAAGTCCATATAAGTTCTCGGCAGTGACTCAAACGTGGCACCTAACAACTCGAACATTCTTTTCAGATGTTCAGGGACTGGTATTTTTTTGTTTTTTGGATTATTGCTTGAGTCTATCTGCATCGATCTTTTGCAGTCAGTATCTACAGGAGGTTCATCATTGATGGCAGGCCTTTCAAGAAGGGTAATGCAATTTTTTCTCCAGGCAATATAGGCTTCTTTTGCCTTTCTGCTTTCTTCTTTAACTCGAAGGGGGGATTTGCCTAAGTTCTCTTTTGAAGCTAACGCCTTGGCAAGCCACACTTCTGCTGCTTTGCTGATTTTCATATGTTCTGAAATAAGCTGGAATGTGAGTTTATTGATGAACTGAAAAGATCCTTTTTTCCTGAGTCTTCAAAAAAGCCAGTGCCCCAACAAGCTGGGGCATTGGCTTTTGTCCTTAGCCTTGGTAGATCGCGCTTTCAAGCCCTCTGAAAACCTGCTGACCCGTTGGCTGATGTCTAGAAGATATTGAGTGGGTAGTCGACTATCACCCGATATTCATCGGTGTCGCTACCCAGTGCCCCATAACCATTGCCGCCACGGTTGGTCGCCCATTGCAGGTCTACCGCCAGATCCTTGGCCTTGCCGCCCTGGACTACGTACTTGAGATCGATATCACGCTCCCAGTGTTTGGCATTCTCACCCTCTGCATTGTAGAAACTGGCATAACCACGGCTGCTCGGATCAACCTTGCTCAGGTCCAGCGTGCCACGGGAATAGGACATGGCCGAGGTCAGGCCCGGCAGGCCGAGGCCGGCGAAGTCGTAGGCGTACTTGAGCTTCCATGAACGCTCGTTGGGGCCGTTGAAGTCCGAGTACTGCTGCGAATTATCAAGGGGGATGCTGCCCTGGCTAATGTAGTCGAACGGTGTGTTGCCATTTACCCGCTGGTAGGCAGCGGTGAGGCTGTGATGGCCAACCCCCAGGGTGAAATGCAAGCTGTAGGTGTTGTTGTCGATGTCGCCCAGTAGCGCGTCGCCGGTGTCCTGGGTGTGATAGAAGTGCAGGCCTGGGTTCAGGGTTACCAGCTCATTCAGCGCATAGCTGTAGTCGAGGTCGTAGTAGTACTGGTTCCAGATGTCCTTGAGTTCGGAGGCGTACAGGCTGCTGGTCAGGCCCGGCAAGCCGCTCCAGGCCACGCCGGCCCAGTTCAGATGGCGGCTTTCGTCGCTGTCCGCCAGTTTGCCATAGGACGTGCCGATACGCCGGTGGCCGCTCTGGTTGTAAAGCTTGGTGAGGCTGGCCTGGCCGCCTTCGAGCAGCCAACCGTCGAAGCTATGGTTGGTCAGGCTGATGCCGCGGAAGGTCTGTGGCAACAGGCGGGTCTGGCCAGCAATCACCGGGTTGTTAAGAAACAGGTCACCAGCTTTCAGCTCGGTGTCCAAGGCCCGCATTTTCAGGGTGCCACCACCGGTTGAAAACGAGCTTGGCGCTTTGCCGTTGCCATCGCTGACCGGCAGGATAGTCGAACCATCGGTACCGCCCCCGCCGTCGAGTTTGAGCCCGAGCATGGCGTTGGCGTCAAGACCGAAACCGACCGTACCCTGGGTATAACCCGACTCGAAGATACCGATGAAACTCTGGCCCCACTCGATGTTGTCGTCGGTCTGCTGCTGACGGTTGCGGTTCATGTAGTAGTTGCGGGTGTCGAGTTTAAGGCTGGAACCTTCGATGAAACCTTCTTTACTGGAATGCTCTGCGGCCTGGGCACTTGCACCTATCGCCGCGGCCATTGCAATGAATAACGGACTGAGTTTGAGGATGATGCTCACGTGGGATATAGCTCCTTGGTTCGCTAATGGAAGTCTCTATTTTAAATACGGGCCCACTATTCCTATATAAATTTAGAGTAAAGAAAAACCGCTTAATCAGGCTCTGCAGAGGATGTTCTCGCAACAAAACTTGCAGTAAAAAAACAACACAACTCTCTGGCGCGCCCGAAGGTCAACATGATGTTTCCACAGTTCATTCGATCGAAAGAAATCTTGAGGCACGTGATAGCACTGCCGCTCAATAGTGGCCGCTTAACCAATAGCGACTATCATTTATTGGTTTTCCTGAAGCCTTGCAGGAGGAACTCTAGACGGGAGCTAACTGACAGCTCAGCACGAGTCGTACATCACTGCTACATGACGGCCACTTCAAGCAGATCATCTCCAGTAAAGATCAAGTAATACTGAAGAACACACAAACTAATTGTGAAATTTTGCCAACTGTGTAAGAACCGCTGGCACTGCCTCGGGGGCCCCCACCATGCTGGAGTCGGTGAAGTATTTATTATTCACCACAAAACTTGGTACCACCTGAATGTTATAGCGCTGGGCAAGCTTATCGCCCAGGACCATCCAGCTTTTAACCGTGAATGAATGGATTTTTTGCTCAGCTACTTCTCTTTCCACACAAAGCCCGACAAAAAAGTCGGCAATCGCCTCGTCCGTTTCCAGTTTCCCGCCACGGCGCGCCAGTTCGAATAGGGCGTGATTGGCAATCACTTGAAGATCGAGGGTTTCAGCGACATAAAACGCCTTGGCATAGCCTTCCCATTGCTTGCTGCCAAACGTGACGGGAACCCGAGTCAAAACCACGTCCTTCCCAGCCTTGGCAGCCCACTGAGTGATGCTCGGGTCGAGTTGTCGACAGTGAGGACAGCCATACGAAAAAAACTCGAGCACTTTTGGCGACAGACTCGCCTGTTCATCCGTCACCCTATAGTTCTTTCCAGCCTGTAATGAAATAACCGGGTCTGCCATTCCCATTGGAATATAAAGTACCGCAGGCATAACCATAGCCAGCCAGAACTTACGCATAAGAGCACCTAACCTATTTATGAATGAAGTGTATTTGTGGGAGTTGTCGTGCGAAAACAAAGTCCGCTCGTTGTGTTCTACACGTTCAACACGAAAAACGATCGGAGGTTACAGTCGTTACTTTATTTTTCCCAAGCGCAGCCAATGGCTGCTTCGCGCCTATAGTTCTCTCAACAAGCAATGTACTGGATCAGTAGACCGCTGGCCTCAGACGCTCAAGTCTGAGGCAGCTATATAGATAAGTTGGTTATTTAGCCAGGGAGGCGATGCAGGGCGAGACGAAAAGATTGCCTCGATACGCACCCGCGAGCGTCCTGCAAGCCACGATCGACCACATGACCGCCAGCACCAACACCAGGCATCCGCCAAAGATATTGAAAAAGCTGGAATGCAGAACCGAGCCCAACTTGAGAGTCGTAAGCGAATAGACCCCGATAGGAAAAGTAAAGCCCCACCACCCCAGGTTAAAAGGAACACTCGCTTTGAAGTAACGGATTGTGATCAAGGTAGCCATTGCCATCCACCACAACCCCAGGCCCCAGAAGAGAATGCCGGAAATCAATCCAATGCCTTGAGCCACCTCGCCAATACCTTGCAGCCCCTGTGCCGAAAAGATCGCGGGAGCGTCGCCGCCTATGACCAGCATACCCAGCGCGCCTGTACCGATAGGGCCCAGCGACAACCAGCTGGATGCCGCCATGCTTTCGTGGGGAAGTTTGTGCAACGCCATGCGCAACAGCAGGATGACCAGAATGCTCAGCGCCACGGGCACCGAATAGGCCCACAGTACATAGCTGGTGATCAACATAATGAATTGCGCGCCCGTATCAAGCAGCTGCGGAGCCAGCAACCCACCACTGGCAGCTGCCACTTCTGCGGCAACCACGGGCAGCAGCCAGACGGCGGTCATTTGATCGATGCTGTGCTGTTGACGGGTGAACATCAGGTAAGGAATCAGCACACCGCAGGCAAGCGCCATGGCCACATCGATCCACCACAGTGCCTCGGCAACGGGTATGACGCCGGTTCCCCATCGAGGCACACCAAACACCAGAAGTCCGTTGATGATGGTCACAAGCCCCATCGGAATAGTGCCGAAGAACATCGAGACCGTGGAATGCCCGAAGATCTGCTTGGCCTCATCGAAAAACATGATCCACCGAGCCATGTACAGGACACTGAAGGTGCAGAACAGCGCGATGTTCAACATCCACAGCCCTTCGGCAATGGAGCGCAGGCCTGGGATGGCCAGCGGAAACTGAGCCAGGGCAAGGGCAAGAATGCCGGTGCCCATGGTGGCGGCGAACCAGTTCGGCGTGAATTGGCGTATCGCCTCCCGTGGTCGGCTCAAATGGCTAAGGGGTTTGGCTCCCGCATTGATAGCAGCGAGATCTCTAAGCGACATGGTGATCTTCCTGATGGGTGAATGACCGTGTGTTCATTCTAGGTGATTTCCTTATCGGCTTTTCGCCGTATTATCGTCATACGTTATCGATTTTACCGATAAGGAATTTTTCTACGGTGACGCGCTACACAACACGTACGAGTCAAACTGGTAATTTTGCCAGAGCGGGCGGTGAGCAGCGAATAGGCGGATTGGGCAATGGCCCAGACAAACTGGTCATACCACGTCGTTGGTTTTGACAGGAGCGAACCTGATCCCAGCCTGGAACTATCAATTCAGGGACACCTCCTGGTTGACGCGATGGCTGCAGTCGGGGCGAGCCCTGCCAGCACTCTCCGGCTACAGCGACAAACCGGTAGGGAAGCAACTCACAGGCTGGCTAACGACCTTCAGCAACCTGGTTTGCTGACCAAACAAGGTTGGCTAAACTGCAAGGAAATTGGCAAACTGCTGCCAATCGTAGATAGCGAAACGACTTGATAACATCGAGCCATTTCAGATCATTCCAGCAGCGGGCGAAACCATTCGCCTCATATACTCCTCCACAGTCACCCATTTGTGACACCCACTCTTGCTCATATCTATTTCAACATACTTTGCTGGTATATCTCCCCCCATGTAGAACACTTCTTTCTCGTTATTCCCAAGATGGGAAATCACATTAACGATAGTTTGAAAACGAATTTTTTTATCATTCACCAAATTGGCGGACCTCTCCTGAACAAGCTCCGCCATACTTTTAAAATCCTCCTTTATTGAATCGGTACGAATTCTTACCAAAACATTATTTGAGCGACCATTAATAAATCTACTCACAACAGAAGGCTCGGCTGTTAGAGATAGAACATTACCTCCCAACCCACCAGAACTTGCCGAATGTTTGAATATCTGCGCTACAAAGTCATCTTCATATTTCGGATCCTCTGCATCTCCTGCCCGTGTCAGACCTCTCGTACTAATTGCCGAGTCATGGTGAGAGCGATAAAGGAACTCCGGAATATTGACTCTATTGCTTTCTATCATATGTCTCACAGCGTTCACTGAAGAGTGCCCACCGACCTCAGACTTGACAATTTTCTTTATCACCCCATCGAATGTGAGAGCACCATCATCGACTTTAGTTATTGAGCGTCTACCCCAGCCAAAACAGGATAATAGGCTAGCCCCCTCAGCCCTCTCTTCCTGATCAGCGTCAAAACTCACTCTATTTGAAGGAGCCACTCTCGTTGACCTACAAGTTTTTTTTGATAGATCCATAAGTTTATTCGGCATATCGCCCCCTTGAAGAATATCATTAAAGTTAAAAGCTTTTTATAGCCACCCTGCAATTGTCGCTATAAAAATCGAGTCAACCTCTTAACAGATGCGGACTATTCATCACTGATGATGGTTAATCAAAGAATTGCAGCAAACTCTTATCAAATCATCACATGCCCTGGTTTAGACATACTTTCCAACAACGCAACTACCTGATCCTCATCCCAATTCCCTGACCCCGTTGAAGCTGTTGGGGTAAAATACTTATCAAAAATTATCATATCCTCATCATACTTCTTCCCTGTACGGCCGAGTGCATCCAACGATTTCTTGAAATCCGGATTTCTAGCCAGTAACTCTTTAGAGAAATGATAAGAACCCGCTGTTTGCGATACCATTTTAAAATGATCATCAGGATTATCTGTTTCTGGCACCTTCTTATAAATAGACCGAGCCAGTGAAGAGTACTTTTTATAACTTTCCTTGTTCATTTCCTCTAGTAAAGAATTATTCTTATAACTAGCGAAGGTACTTGAATGAACACCTTTCATCCCCCCCCACCGAGCAAATGTCACAGGCCCAGCAGTAAGGATTTGGCTCTGCCTAACTTTCAAACTTTCCGGCAACGATACCAGTGCAACATTGTCGACATCATTCCATACCCCTCCTTTATGGTAAATCAACTCCGTCTTTATGATATCTGCGCCTGATGCCAAGTGGGCACGCCCCCCTGTTCTTGAAGCAAGGAACTGACTGTAGCGCAAAGAAGACTTAAATCTTTCATACCATTTTTCGGAAGTAATATCCTTCACTCGAATATTAGCATCGGAGCCTAGACGCTCGACTACATCTTCAATCCTGACACTATCACTTGGATAAACATGTAGGACTATTTTGTAATTTGGGTTTAACCTTGCCGTTTTACTTACATTTGCCAGATGATCCATAAGTTTTTTTTATATCGCCTTGCCAAAAGCTATGAATTTTATTTGGCACCACATAATCAGAGTCAGACACCGCCCCCTGGAGGCGCCTTTCCTTAGACGAACCTTTAAGCTTCGCCAGTATTTTTGATGTTAGCGGCATCGCACTTTCCTCATTCTGTTCTAATGCACCTGACATTCAACCGTAATTACAACCCTGACAATGCCACGCTACCCTCTGAAGCAGAGCCTGATGCATACCTCATGATATCTATTCGTTCAACATCATAATTCAGCCGGCGGACATGCTTCATTTCCGAATAGGTGATCGGCAAGTAGGAGGCTATGCGATTAACAATAAAATATGGCTTGCTACTTAAACTCTTTTCATCCTCCTGGGTAAAACTACGCCAATGCGCCTGATCATTGCTTTTGTCATTATCTTGTTTCACCTCATCAGAAAAAGCCCCTTCGACAAATACAGTATGCAGTTGTGACTGCGATCTTGCCCAATCCAGGCCTAACTTACTTACTTTTCTAAAAAAAGCCATACGAACAGCGTAACTTATATACACATTCGACTTCATAGCCTCGCTAATGCTCACCTCCGGACAAGGACCGTTTAGCAACGTCCCAAGCGCCACGACTGCACTGATCTCCTTTTCTTTATTGTGTACCCCCTCCGGTGAGTTTTTATTAAAAAATCCAAATAGTCGTCTTGTAGCATCTTTGGGTGAGGCCACCCGCATTTTTGATTCTTTTATCAAGGATGTAATCTGTAACTTATCAGCATTTTTCGATAAAAATTTCCGCCAACTCAAGATAAGCAACATTGCATGCTGAGGACTTTTTATGCCTGTTTTTTTCATCAAATCATAAGCTTCATCCGCATAATGATTTTTTTCTGCCTGATTAATATCTCCGCCCATATTCCTAATTGACTCAATTGTACCCGCATAATCTTTATTCACTCTATTGACAAGATCAAGACTCTCATTAAGATGATCAATAATGATTATCTTAGTCTTTCCACATCTGCGAGTTTCCTGACCGGCATAGTACTTTCTAAACGATGTAAATCCATACAGCAAGGTAATAGGTGCCAAGGACTGACTTCCGACATTATTGCTCGCTCCCCTCAACCCTATCGATTTTTTTTGAGCTGCCTCAGATATCTTCGCTTCATATTCACTTTCCATACCTACCTCACCCTCCACCCATATCGAAATCCATTAAACATCCAACCTTCAAGAACACATCCATTCGGCCAAATCACTTCTAAGACTCCTCAGAAACCCATACTTCAATGAAGCTCGATCACACCTTCAACTGCAACGCCAGGGCAAAACATGCAGAGCATCCGTTGTCGCTGCCTTGCTCACACTTGGCAAATACGTCATTAACTTTTGGTTGCTAGAGCGACTAAACCTCACCTTGATCTATTTTAATGATCCTAGCGCTCAAGTTAGAGGGCGTTCCTGGATGGTGACATAACCATTTTTCCCTCCACCAATGCACCATCTTTCCAATGGGAAGGTAATGGTGTGTTCATTCACCTATAAAACTCAAAGAGTTCTTGCCTACCCTCCAATATTTCCCAATAGCCTCTGTTCACAACAGCCACAGGAAAAGGGCCAGAATTGGCAACCACACCTAAATCCCCATTAATCTCTTACAACCTTTCCGGAGTTGTTTGCACTCTCTCCTCCGCCCGACCGTTTTTTTGAGCGCTCTCGGGCATCACCGTTTCATATTCTCCATCCATACCTAACTCGCATTTTCCCTATATCAAAACCATCTTTCTTCTCGCCTTAAGACAAACAACTACTTAGCTTTCCTATCTAGATACCTCTGATATGCAACCTTAAGTTCCTCTTTATATTCTCGATATTCTTTATAATTGGAAATGTAATTAATATCATAAGGTGATAAACCTTGCCCAGCCAAATCATCCTTGGCATTTCTCGACCCCCTGTCCCAACGCAGCCTAAGCCGAACCAACCAATCATTTTTATTGTAAATCTCTGTAAGCAGGGTTGCTTCCGGTAACGCCTTAACTTTATTCTGTATAACAGTCGCTCGTGACTTGATTAGCCTCCAAGAATCCAGTGAATTTCTGATCAGTGATAGCTCTCGAAAACTTTCATCCGATATTCTCTCCGCGCTGTAAACGGCAATAACATCTGATGCTTCGACCCCATTATAAATAAGCCCTTCCTGGGAGCCCTTGGCAAAATTGATTGCCGGGTGCTTTTTAGGGTCGAGATCTATTTCTTTTCCCGTCTGTTTAGTATAATCACTTAAAAATACTTGTTGATCTCTAACTGTAGTAAGATCATAAAACTTCCGTCCCTTCGGGACTTTGAACTTTACCACCCTCCCATCAAGATCTTTTGCGGCCCAACTTCCGGCCACCTTTAACGAACGGCTATATGAGACCCAGCGAGATTTAACTTTAGCCTTTGAGCCAGCACGAACATGGGCAAATGCTGGTATTTTCGGGTCTGAGTTCGCGGGCGGTTTAATGCCATTTATTAAGGGTTCTTCATCCTTTCTGAGCGCCCGATATCCGATCTTACTGCATTCACTTTCTGATTCACCTTCAGAATCAGGGTGCCGTTTCCTCACCCTTGGTGTTTGTTTCTTTAGTGAGGCCTTATCTTTTGAGGCTTGCACCTTCGGCATCGTTTAATCTCCAAGATTGGCTACCAGTATATTTCCAACTCTATCCTCTAGAGCATCACTTACCGATATTAGAAAACATGGCAGGTGGTATGACTTTATAGTTTATGCTCAGCCACTCGACTGCAAAACACTCTATTTCGCACACCTAAATATAAAACTGATGAGACTCAGGACTTCAATTCGAAGCGACGGTACTCAAGCGTCTCAATCTTCCTGATGGTAAAACGTTGACTCAAGGACGAAGCACCGATGATCACTTCATAGTCCTCAATACTTCCAGTGGAATCTATACTATGTGGTCCTTTATAAATGAAGGCTCGCTCTGAAAGAGCATTCATTAGCGGCAAGCCGCCAAGATCCAAGTCCGACCTCGAAGACGCAAGGTAACTGCGTACAGCATCTGCCTTGCTTTGCCCTGTGAAGTCTGTAGAGCCATGAGAGGGTTTATTATTGACAATCATGCGAACAGGGGAGTTTGCTATCGCCTCATATAAATACACTTTTCCATTTCCATTATCATCAAGATAATCAAAAGCGTACCCCCGAGAAGTCTCCGGATCGTCAGCAAAATATTGGCCAACCCAATCCTTATCGACATTATTAACATCTGCCAAACGGGCTTGGTCACCAGCCTCTGCAAGAGTAACATCGAAAGTTTCGTATGGAGACATCTTATAAAGCTTTGCACCGGCTTCAAGATCGATAAATTTTACGTCACTACTGCTCAATGCCAGACCTTTCGAGATTGTATTGCCTGCCCCTTCCTTCGTGCCCCACAGCCTCCCGATATCAATTGAGCTATCAATATCATCTTGCGTATCGTTACTGAGATCATGCTGGCTACCAACCTTCCCAGAATTTTCTTGCACAGCCTCTTTATTACTTACACTGTGGCATACCTGCTTATACATTCGAATACTACTCCCAGGCCTACATCGCTGCAGTCAACTTATTGTCGACGCTATCAACAAATAGCGCCCCTCCCTGCAATTCACCAATAGCCTTAGCCTCTGCTTTCCAGGCATCGACAACACTCTGGATTACAGCCAAATTGGCCTCCAGCACAACACCAGACAAAACAATATCAAGATGCTGATCAGGCAACTTGTCATCAGTAAAAGGAGTCCCCACGCAGGCAACAGTCACCTTCTTCAACTGTGCACGAGCGGTATCATCCAACGGGCTCTTCGCATCCAGTGCCGCGACCAGCGCTTCCCACACCACCGTTCCAGCTTGCCGATAAAAGTCAATACCGGGCTTTTGCGCAATCGCGGCCGATACGGCTTTCACCGGGGCCAATACCGGACTGCGACTGGCCAAGGCGATCGGCACCGTGACTTCATAGGTCAAGCACAACCGTGGTTTATTACCCAACGACTGCCAGAAGTTGCCCAGGCTATTCAGTTGTTCCGAGGGTGGGATCACTCGTCCATAAAAATCCGACAGCCCCGGATAAGTACGTGCGTTGATCAAGGCATTGAGTACATCGTTCATGATCAACACGGCTTGGCTATCGGCCATGGTCGCGGGGGAATCGCTGCTGTTGCTGGCTTTCATTTCCCAATAAGTGATCAGGTAACGGCAGCAAACATTGATGCTTCCTGGCATCAGCATGCCAGTGGACGGTGAAAACTGGCGGCTAGCCCCGGTTCTTAGCGACAGGTCTTCATGCACATCGTAAAGAAATACGCTGATCGTTGGTTGTGCCGGTGGCTCACCGGTATCCGGCAAGGTAAAAATAATGTCCACGGGACTAGGCAGATACTCTGCCAGCATTGTGCCAATGGTTTTGTTCACTTGAATCAGTGTGGTATCGGCAATACGTTTTGGGGACGGATCATCCTGCAAGTTAGCCATAAAGAAACTCCAGATAAACGAAATTCAAATTAACGGGATAGGACAAGCCGGCCGACCTTTCCGAGCTCACGCTGCAAGGCTCGTTCGATATGGTGCATCGCAACATGCGGGGACTGTTCTTCTGCCGCCAGCCAACTGGCCAGCATGGCCGCATTACGGATATTGGCGCCGGTGATCTCTGCCCGTCGGGCCAGGGAAGAGAAGTCGACATCCTCGGCCACTGGTGTTTCTGCCGGCCAGATAGCCCGCCACATCCGCTCGCGCAGGGTTTGATCCGGGAAAGTAAAACGCAGAATGAACGTCAAACGCCGGCTGAAGGCATCATCCAGATGGCTACGGTTGTTGGTGGCCAACACAACCAGGCCTGGATAACTTTCCAGCCGTTGCAACAAATAAGAGACTTCGATATTGGCATGCCGATCCTTGGCATCCTTGGTTTCACTGCGTTTGCCAAAGAGCGCATCGGCTTCATCAAAAAACAGCACCCCGGCATCGGCCTCGGCACAGTCGAAGATGCGCGACAGGTTCTTCTCGGTCTCGCCAATGTATTTATTCATGACCGTGGAAAGATCGACCTTGATCAGGTCAACGCCCAGCGCCCCGGCCAAGACTTCCGCCACCATGGTTTTGCCAGTACCGGAATCGCCATGGAACAGCGCGCTGATGCCGGTGCCGTAGCCGACCTTACGACCAAAGCCCTGCCCTAATACCTGCTCCCGTTGGCGAATCGCCGCCAGCACTTCATTAAGGTGCTGCTGCAGATCATCACTGATGATCAAGTCATCGAAACCGCGTACCGGGGTAATACGTTGCGCCAGGTTGCCGAAGTCCTGTTGCGACCGCAGCCCAAAGGCATGGTAGAGATCAGTATTGGACAGCAGTGCATTCTCCCCCCGTTGCTGGCAGTAGGCTTGCGCTTCATGCAGCACCGACACCAGGGTCTCGGAAGAGGGATGGAAACGTTTTACCAGCCCTGCAATATCGATATCCGGCTGTTGCGGGATGCCCTCCAACCGGCTGGCCAACAAGGCAACCTGATCGGCGAACGCCGGCGTGGGCATGGCGATCACCACCTGCGCCATCCCTTCCAGCCACATCAGTGAGGCGTGGGGTTCGGTCAGGCAAAAGATCGGTAGCTCAGACTGGCTCAGCGCCTGGCCCAGCCATGTCATCAACCGTGGATGGGCCGTGCTGAAATCCGCCAACGAACGCAGCAGCAGGCACCCCGCCTGCAACCGCGTTTCGCGCAACGCCACGCTGAGCACGCTCTGGGCGGTTTCATCGTCTTCCGGTAATTGCGCCAGATCCAGCGCCAGTACCGCTTTCCCCACGCTGGCAGCCGCGCGGGCGATGGCCATTGCCCGCCCGCTGCCCGGGCGCCCCTGCAACTGCACCAGGGTTTTCACCTCGACGCCTGCATCCGCGCAATAAGGGGCCAATCGTTGAGTCAAGGGCACAAGCAGGTCGGCCAAGGCAGAAGGGGTCAGCCAACTGGCACAGGAGCGCAGCTCACCGGGAAAAGCCGCGTGGCCGATCAACCAGCTGTAAATCTCGGTCGCCGGGTGCAGCAGGGCATTACCCCAATGCTCGCCACTGCGCTGGGTGAATGTGAGCAGGCAATTTTTCAGCAAGCGGGCCTGCGGTAGCAGGCTCGCCAGCTGCGCGGTCTTCTCGACAACACCCGGGCAGAGGATGTTCAAGGCGAAGTCCACTGTCAGGGATTTTTTCTGGTTGTTCTCCTGCATATAAGCAAACAGCAGCGAGTAGCGACTATCAAACAGCGGCAACAAGCAGAGCAACAACACGTCCCGTTCAAAATCGCTCAAAGCGAAACGGTTGACCAATTGGCCCAGACGACTGCGTGGATCAATAGCTTCAGTCGAAAGTTGCTGATCGCTCTGCTCCAGCGCCCAGAACGGAATCCCCATCCGTTGTGTGTTCAGGTGTTCCAATTCCTCCGGGGAAAGTGCCAGCCCCTGGAGGGCTTCTTCGGGCTCGGCAAAGCGTTGTTGCAGGGTGTGCAACTGCTGTTGTATCAATACATCCAGCCGCTCGAATTGGGCCAAGAGTAAATGCAAATCTTCATCCTGGGATAATTCAGGCGCCAGCTCGTCACAAAGACGCAGCGCATTATGCTGTTTCGGCATGCTGACTCTTCTTTATTGATCATTGAAATATCACCGGGCACAAGTAACCGGCATGGCTAAGCAGACTGATAAAACAGTCAAGGCTTCCAGCTAAACAGGTTTATCTATTCAGCACTGAACCTGGGTTCCGCACTTATAAGTAGCAATAGCGCTTACTGCGTTTTCTAATTCAACTAACCGTCGGCAACCATTTCACCTGTAGAGGCTGTTCCATCCAGGGCAACCGGATAAAGTCCAGGGCCCACGGCAGTTGCGACAGTAGAAAGTCGCTGGCATCCGTCTCTACCGACAGTTGCCAGCCCGACCGGGTTTGCAGCAGTTGCCCGGGGCGTTGTAGAAACAGGCTGCGCAGATCATTGGCCTGGCACCGTTGCAAACCGGGTAACTGCGCGGGAATCGCCGCCAACCAGTCCTGCAACTGCTCCCTCACCTCAGGCTCTGGCGTCGACCAGGGCACCAGTGGTGATTCCAATGGCAACCCACAGAGCAACTTGCTCAAAGGGGTGCGCCATTCCGCCATCGCCTCATCCCCCCAGACCAGTCCATCCAGCCAGCACACGGCCTCCAGCTGGGCCTGTGGGCTGTTGAATTGCTGTTCCTCGAGGAGGCCCACCTGACGCCATAGCCCGGGCAGTAGCGGCCATAGTAGTACCAGGCCGGCGTTGGCGACCGACAGCGGTTCCTGTTCCAGTAATGAGGCGTTTGAACGCCTTGGTAGCTGAATCGGATTGCTCCTCGTTACGGCAGCCTCTGTGTATCTCTGCCTCTCGCCCATTTCCTTCTGAGCGTGCTGTTTGGCGTTCCCTGTTTGCAATTGAGATCCGCCCAACTGTCCGATACCAATGGCTGGATGCTGGCGGTCCTTCTCCGACCAGCCTGCTACCGCCGCTTGGGGTGCCCGTTTGGCCATCTCACTTTGTGGCGCCCTTTCCTCCATTTGGTGTTGCACGTGGATAAAGTCAGGTTTGGATAACCCCGACGCTAATAGTTGCTGCACCACAGGTTGCTGCCAGAATGGCTGCAACCAGGGTAACGACGCCGCAGGCAATGGCGGGTGACCGAACACCAGCAACAACCAGGGCGCCAACTCGGTCAACAGATTGCTGTCCAGCACCAAGGAGGCAGGTACCGGTAAAGCCCCTGTCGAGGGTTGCCGACAAGCCCATAGACTACTAAGCAACAAGCAAAGCTCTAATGCGGGTTTGCCTGCCGGTGGCGTCAATTCCGGTTTATCGTCCAGAAACAAACGGCAGACAGCCTGCAAACTCGCAGCACTAAAGGTTTGCAACAACCGCTGGCGTGGCGCCTCCTGTAAACAATACCCTGCAAAAAACTGGCGCTGTGCGATGGATGAAGTTGCCAGGTGCGAGCGTAGCCAGTTATCCGCACCACCAGACGCATTCCATTCAGTCAGCAGCGCCTGATGCCGGGATGCCAGATAACCCGACTGCAAATAGTGGAACAGGGGGACCAGTCCTGTTCCAGCCTGAGCGTCTACCAATCTGGCATATTTGTTCGGTTGCTCAGCGATTTCGGCCTGATTGACACCTTCGACTGTTAAAGCGGTCCCCCACTCCTCTTGATATATCTCCCCACCACACGATTTGACGATGGCCGTATCCTGCTGCACAGAAAACATTTCGCCCAACATCGCCTGCGACGCAGCTTCCAATATCTGTTGCTCCAGCTGGTGCAATAGTCGTTGGCTTAACTGTTCCTCAAACTGTGCCAGAGGAATTTCACCCACATCGATTCTCAGCAGATCAATAGACAGTGTACTTTCTGACAGAGTCTTTAGTGACTGAAACAACCTACAAAGCTCTTCGGCCAAGCTCTGATAAAATAGATCACTACAGCGCTGCTGCACTTGTTCCACAGTATCCGGAGAAGCATAAATAATAAAGCACAAAGAGGTTAGCTCATCTATGAATTCCACTTTAATCACACCAATTTACTGATGACATGCAGCACAACAACATCAATTACCCATCAACCTTAATGATAAAAACCAAGACATAATACGGGGCAGATACGGAAACAGCATGGGAGTGAGACGCTTGCGCCGCAGTACCACCATGGCTATGCTCCTTCCCCCACCCAGCTGTAGAGGTTCTTGCTGCAAGAGTTACTCCCTCCGTTGTAGCTTTAGAACCGAGATTTGTTCCAAGGCCACGCTCTTTCTGCCACAGACCATTAGAATACCTACTATCTATATCATCACTCCAAAATAACTTCAGCCCTTCTGTATGTTCATGATTCGGCATCTCATCTACGGTTAACCGATGCCCAGAAATACTCAAATTAATACTAGGCGTTTGAGAGTCCGTTATCTCAGTCCACACCTTATTATTCTTATCACCAGACAGGGATATAGAGTTCCTTCCCCCCAAGCTATCAAGTGTGCCCCCCAAAATAAACTTATCCACCAGGTTTGGTGTACCACCTTCCCCATTGCATATCGCCCATCCTGATGGAATGGTCGAACCTGAAAACATCATGATCATTCCTGCTGGGAAAATTGAGTGAATATCAGAACTCACCCCATCACTACCAACCTTAATACCGTATCCAGCCTTGACCTCTAGCTTTCCCTCACCAGTCACCGCAATGCCATTACCAGGCTCATTATTTGACTGGTCGGCACTCAACCCCACAGCCTTGCGGCCGACATCGGCAATCTTGATCAGGTCTTTAAAGTCCACCTCCAACGGAATCGACTGTTCTTTAAACTTGCTGGTGAGCTCCGCTACTTTTGGCCCAACGGCCTCGGCACTTACCGCTTGTACAGGGGGGGTCTTTTCATTAGCCACAATGCTACTCCAGTTATTTAAGTTACTAAAAGCATGACAAGGCCATCACGCCGACATGAATCCCGGCATAAGCACTTGCAGAAAAATTAACGACAACCACAACCAAATAACACTGAAAAATAAAAACTAATAAGTCACTCAATTATTAATTTCAGTTTTTCGGCACGTAGAACAGCTCGTTTTCCGATATGTAGTCCGGGTTCCAGCCTGGCACCGTTGCGGCCTGCTGTTGAGCGGCTGTGGCAATGCGCATATGCCCGAGACCATCCAGTACACTCGGCGTTCGCCCCAGGGTCAGTTGTTTTAGCAGTTGATAGGAGCGATCCCCCAAGGGCGACCCGTTGTTCTGCCAGCCCTGATAGGCAACGCCGAACTGAGCGAAGGCGCTGTCATCCAGCCAATGCACCAGTGCGGAAATATGGCAGGGGATTTCGTCCAGAATGCACTGTTTGATCCATGCCTCTGTGGTGCTGGCGTCCGTAAGGTCCGCTAGAAGTTTGCGTGGAAAGACCAGGCTGACCATAAAGGAGAAGCGGTCACTGATGGTTTTATCCTGATGATCGATATACCAACGGTGATTATCTCCTTTCTCAGGGAGCGTACTACCGTCTTTGGCTTTAATGACAAAGCTGCCATTGATCCAATCTCTCGATACCACTTGCGCATAAACAATGGCGTTATCATCACTCTCCAACAGTGGGGGCTTCGGAGAGATATGGCGGCGAATTGCAATCTGATCATCCTGCTGCAACATCACCGGATAAGGGGCATCCTGTGTTGCCACGATACGTTTTTCACCTTCGTTGAGCAGTTTTGGATCAGCGTCATAATGCAGCGGATACCACATATCCTGCAGCCAGGTATTGCTGTTTTTCCAGCGTAAAGTTCCTGCATCCATTGCATCTGAAAGCTTATTTAGGTTGCGCAATAGCTGCTCATTGTGTTTTGGGTTTAACTTTAAATAATAGAATTTTTCTGTTCCAGACTCCTCAACCGCTTCCACCACTATATTATTGACAATATAATCGCACCCGCCTCCTCCGTAATTTTTAATAATAAGATCAATCAGCATCCCGGTATGAAACAAGCCATTAGGCGACGTATTCTCTACCTGCAGAAGAGTAGAATCATCAGCAGCCTCAAAGTCGATTGCTGGTTGCTCAACATTATAGTGCTCATCCGGCGCCACCGGCAATAACGCCCGATGCTCTACCAGATAAAATGGCAGCTTATCCAACGCTGACTTCTGATCAAAAAGTTCACTGCCAACTCCAATACGCGCAGCAACCCGCTTTTGCAATGCCGAAACTTTCTGAATCTGAATATTGCTACGCTGATATCCCAAATCGGCATGCTGACGCAAATATCCACGCTGCACTTTCAAAAAATCGGAAAATGGCCTGGAAAGAGTGCGCGGCGCACGCTGGCTGCCAAAATAGCCAAGGAGGTAGTCAATAGTTGCCAACTCCTTATTGTCCTTTTGCCTGTGGTCTTTCAACATCAATAACAATTGGGGTTTATAGGCTTGATGAACCTTATCGGACAGACTTTCTGCAGCGAATGGCCATTGAATACCCCATACAGGGGTGGACTGGGAACGATCAAATGCCAATAGATCCGGCAGTAATGCCAATTGCTGGCAACCATTGGCCAAGGCTTGCTCAAATGGCAGGAGAAACTGATGCAACTGTTTCTGTGTATCTTCAGGTGACGGCTGCTGCAATCCATAACACGGCGGCAAGCGCTTGCTGAGGGAATGGAACTCAGCCGGCTTGCGATTGTGGCCATAGGGCATTACCACGTCTTTTTCGCAGATCAGCGGTGCAACAGTGATGTATTTCTCAATACCCGTACGATCACCCAAGCAGCGCTGGCCTTTCTTATAGAGATAAACAGTGTTCTTGTCGCGCTCAAGAGAAGCAACTGGATCACTCCCCCACAACTGCAGATACTTATTGGGATCGACCGACACATGCCAATTACCGAGTTTATTGCCTCCCAGGTCAGTAACGCTCTTTACACCATCAATAGATAACCAGATGTTTACCAGTGGACTGAGATCCACCTCGAGCGGCTGGCTGTAATCGCGTGCAGCCGGTAGTCGGGTAATCCAGCCATGCTGCAATTGTGGCCCTTGATAGATCACCTCATTGTCGACGCCTTGTTCCGACAACTCAGACGCGGCTACCCGCACAGCCATTGGATTGAGATAGCTGTCAGACAGCATATAAAGCTCTGCCAACACCCGATTGTAATCGGTACAGTCATCTTCCAGCTCCAGCGTTGAAAGAAGCTCAAGAGGCAGCGGCTCAACCCAGGTGGTCTCCCGTACCGCTTCACACAGATTGCGATTAACTTTCAAAAAATCGTCAAGGGCTGTCTGCGCTTTGGCTTGATCAGCACCACGGGCCAACTCGACGTAAAGATGATAATTACCCTTCAGGGTCAATTGCGTCGGCTCGGCCATACTGGCTGGCCGAGCAAAGGTGAACTCCCGCTTATCGGGGTCATACCAGTACTGATACTGCTCCGCTTCACTTTCAGGGGTCAGTTGCACATTACGGAAATAGAAGCCAACTGGCGTTTCTCCCTCGGGGCTGTGCAGATCCAACAGCGCACGGCGGTAGTCATCCACCGTAACGGGCCCGCAGGTCAGCACCCGATGTGGCCCGAATGACGCAGGGAAGATCCCGTCCCCGGAAGACGTGTCCGCAGGGGTCAACAAGTCCACCAGCGGCAAGGTGTGACGATAGGCCAGGTCGGAAACGCCATAGGACAGGTCCTGCAGCAGGGTCACACCTGGGTCCTGTTCGCCCTTATCGGTCCACACCTGCCCGGAATACTGCTCGATCGCCTCCATCCCCTGCTCCAGCAGGGTGTCGAAGTGGATAAGGCTTTTGACCTCGTCAGGTAACATGCTGTTATTGCTCATAATAATCCTTAGCGATGATTGTCATCTGGCAAAGTCAGGACCAATACTTGGGTATCGGCACTGACCAGCGAAGCGGCTTGGCCATCGAGGGTCAGACTATGCACACACTCGACCATGGGTAATTGCTGGATAAACGCCGCCATGGCGTAGTAGTCCAGCGCGGTGCCCACGATGGCACTGCTCTGCCCATCCCATCCCCAGGGCATGTACTCACGCTCCAGTGCCTGCCTCAGCTGGCGCTGGGCAAAGTCCTGGTTGGTGCCTGGGATGAACGTCACGCTGTAGGTCACTGGCACATCCCTGTAGTCGGGGTTGACCACGCTGATATCGACCCAAGGGCTGCTCAGCCCTTGCAGGTACGCCTTCATCGCCGCCAAACGGGCCGGAGCGAATTTCGGGCGCAAGGCATCGCTGTTGTCCTGTTCGCCATTGGCCGGAATCACGATCAGCTGTTGCGTACAACGGGCGGGCAGGCTGAACAACTGCTCGGACAGGGGAATATGCACATAGCCGATTTCGGGATAGCGATCTTTGAGCAGCGCCGCCATATCGGACCAGGTCTGCGCCCGGCCGCGGTGGACCAGTTGCCGGGCTACCCGTGGCAGAAACTGCGCATCCGACTCGGGCGCGCGCCCGCCTTGTGATGGCCAGGGTTGGGTAACCTGGGCCAGCCCACTGAGCTTTTGTACGGGCTGACGAACAGTGCCGGCTGGCAACGGCTGGGTAAAATGGCTGTTGTCCAGCGACTCGCCGTTAATCAGGGTCGCCGTCACCGCATTGGCCAGCAGACCATGTAAACGCGGATAAGCCGAAATGCAGGCATCGGCCCCGCTGGCTTGAGCGGGGGGAGTCAGCACCGCGCGGACCCAGTAACGCCCCGCCGGCATCTGTACACCCTGCGCGGCATCGTCCGGCAAAGGCGCCGACCACAGGCCGGAGGCGAACAAACCGCCAGTGCCGTCGATCACCTGGGCATCCAGAGACTGCCAGGTATTTTTCTGATCGAGGTACTGCCATTTCAGGTCTTGGGGCTGCGGGCTTTGCAATTGCCAATGCAGGTTCAGTTGCTGGCCGGGCTCGATATCGCTGAAGCCGAGGTACAGTTGGGGCTTTGTATCATCGGCCAGGGTAGAGCTGACTTGCGGCTCTGAGCCATAACCAAAGGCGGTCAACAGATATTGCTCTTTGACTTTGTCATCCGTTCCGCTATAGCTGACGGCCAGCGATTTGATCTGCGGGGTATAGGGCGGGTTCAAGTCTGGTTTTGCCGGCAGGCGCTTCCAGTATTGCTGGTGGAGGAAATCGTGGCCGCTTAGTTCCAGACGCAGGTAGCTTTGCCAGTCCTTTGGGTCAACACTTGCCATGGACAAACCGGAAAGGTTCGTCACTTTTAGCTGGATAGCATTTGCCGCAGGCTTATCATCAGTACCGCCAGAAAACAACGCGGTACTGCCAATCATATAATCTGAAGTCACTGTGAAATCAGCATTGCTGCCAATAGGGCTTTTGCCATCTTCGGCATACCCCATATACCACTTACTAAATGACTGCTCCGGCAAATCCAGCCATTCCGGTGTCAGGCTAATCGTCAGTTCCTGCGGCTTATTGCACCAGTCCGCGGCCACCAGGTTAAATCCGTTCCCCATTACCGGGCTATTGCCGAACGGATAACTGGTGCCGGAGAGTTTTTCCACTCCCGCATCGCTGCTGTACATCACCTGAGTGAGGCCGGATACGGCCACTGCAAGCGCTGTCACTTCAGGCACGGACTTGCCATCGATTCGGCTCAACTTCAGCAACGGCATGGCCGAGGTAAAACCATCCAAACCGCCAGGAGGGGTGATCGCACCCTGCGTAGCCGACAGTTTCAGGCTGAGGGACTTGTCGTCATTTCCTTTGGTGACAGCCAGGGCCTGCCACTGCCCCGCACCGCTAGCACCCGCAGTGATGGCCTTGATATCGTCATCCGTCACTGCCGTTTTCAACACCACAGTGATAGTGCGGTCCCCGCCAGACATGGCTAACAGCTCGGATCCCACGACCCGCCCGGTCACCACTGGCTGGTCCTCGGCGTCGGTGCGGTTGAACAAACGGACACCGGACTCTGGCCAGGCGACTTTATTGGCCTGGTCAAACAGGATTCGGGATACCCTCTGACCGGCGGCGCCCGGCTGGCACCAACGCAGGTCACTCCATTGCCCCTGATTGGCCAGCAATAGGTTATCCAGTGCGTACTGCACGGGGTTACCCTGATTGTCTTGGCCGCCATCCATCAGGGTTCCGGCCGGTAGCAGGCATTCATGAACACCTTTTTCCAGTTGACAGGCCAGTGCCACCTGATCAGGAACCATTGCCCGCGGTTTCAGCCCCAACAGGCCACGGTAGTAGAGCTGGCGGTGCATCGCTGGAAGGCGATTCAAGAGCGCCTTGGGGGTTTCCAGCAGGCGATAAAACGCCAGCAATAGCGCCTGCTGCGGCGCGAGCGAACCGTCGGCCAGCTCGGGTTGGCGATAAATCGCGGCCAACCGTTGCGCGTTGGCTGGTGCCAGGAAAATCTTGTCCCATTTGATGTTCTCAGCAAATGGAATCAGCTGGCTATAGTCTTGAAGGAATTGCAGCAGACCTTCGACAGTCCGGTCATCCAGGGCAAATCCGTTATCTGACGATGCATCGGCTTTGCTCTGATGAAAGGTACTTAAATCAAACATGCTAATTTTTCCCTTACCCTGCGGTAGCAAATGATTGTTTAGGGATAAAACGTCCTTTCCCCATACTCGGCGCAGGCACGTCCGGCACACCACTGGCGCTATTGATTGCCGGTTGTGTTGGGGTGAAACGGGCAATGAATTGTTGCCCCTTTAACAGCAATGCCGCGCCGCTGGTACAACGAGGTGCCTGCTGATCACTGCCCAGCGCGGCGATCGTCAGCAACCCCATGCCGGGGCTATAACCGGGAATCTGATATTGCGCGGGGATCTGCACCTTTTTTTCATCCCCCACCACGCACATTTTCTGTTGGTTGATACTTGCCAGGCCGGAGCCACTGATGATTGCAGGGCCGACTGGCGTAACCTGGCGATTACCGAACATCGGATCAAACTGCAGTTGATCGCCATTGACAATAATAGTGTCGCTCATAACATCCTCACGCCCTGGCCATCAGCGATATCCAATTGCCCTTTAAATTTCTGAACGATATCGCTGCCGCGCAAATGGTAAGTTACCTGCACCTGTAACAAACTTGGGCTTTGTCGATTCTGAGCAACTTGCACATTATCGACAGCCGCCCGTGGTTCATAATGCAACAGGGCATCAGCAATGCTGGTTTTTACCTGCGCCAATAACTCTTCACGGATATTGGAGAACATATAGGTTTGCAGATCACAGCCGTAGTCAGAGCGCATAATCCGCTCCCCCGGCTGGGTACTGAAAAGAATGTGCAGACTCTGATGCACAGCCTCTTGGCCTTCTGCCATTCGTACGCCATCTTGCATGGTAAAACTGGGGGGAAATGCCCAGCCACGCCCATACACTTGCGTGAGGTTATTATTCATCTTCGCCTCTGATAATAGTTTGCCAACAACCCTGGGAGCCGGTTAGTTGGTTAAATCCACTTTGGCACCCTTGACCTGTACGCCACTGTTGCCTTCGGCCTTTACTTGCTGCTTGGCATTCAGTGTCAGGTTCTGCGCTGACAGCGCGATATCCTGCTCACTGGTCAGCTGCATACCTTGATGCAGGGTCAAGGTGTCCTTATGCACTTGTAGAGTGGCGCTGCCTTTCTGACGATCGAACATCAAGAGTTGCTTATTGTCGCCCTGGCCGAACACCAACCCTTTTTGATTGTTTTCCGCGCTGGGTGGGAACGGGGGGAGATTCTTCGGGTTGTGCATGGCTCCGAGAATCACCGGATAACAGGGATCATCGGCAAAGAATCCGACAACCACCTCATCCCCTGCTTCCGGGTAAAAACACAAGCCACTCTCTTGACTGGCATAAGGCGTGGCAAACCGCGCCCAGAGTGGTTTTTCGTTTTGCATCAATGCAGGGATCTTGACCCGTAGCCGGTTGAGCTTGCCTGGGTCTTCCTGATAGCTATCCACCACACCAACCAGCACACCCGCGGCTCTGGGGACCACTCCCGCATCGACATCCTGCAAGAGCGGCTGACCGATCAGCAACGTGGTGCGCCAACGCTCTTTGCTGATCTGGTGCTGTACCCCGGTAATTAACGCCGAACCATCAAAAGAGCCGCCGAACCCTGATAGCGCCAAGGTTTGGCCCAATTGGTATTTAGTGTCTCCCTCTACGGTGAAACGCCCTTGAATACCCGCTGCCTGTTGTGCCAACCAACGAGCGTTGGCCAATGCGCCCTGCTCTTCAGTTGTCAGCGGTTGACTCTTGGCCAACGACCAGGTGCTGCTGTTCAGCGCAGCCAAGTTTGCGGAATCGAATGCATCACGCCCGATCGACAGCGAAGCCGGTGTAGCAATGCGAGACATTGCCTGTCCCGACAGATCCCAGGCGCAGACGGTCAACTTCTTGGGTTGCTCCTGGCAGGAAAACTGCCACTCGGCCTCCTCGATACCCGGGCCTTTTTTGCCATTTTTGTACAGCGTGTGGTCTGCTTGCCCGGCTAATGCAGGCTTCATTACATTGACACTATCCCGTTCAGGTACCAGCCAAACCCGGTTAGCCCGCAGGCGAGCCGTCATAAATTGCCAGTCGGAACACGCAAACTGCACCATCTGCTGATGAGTGGCGTCGACGCCCTCCAGCTTTTTGATAGTGATACCTTGCGCCGAACACAACTCGCGCAGAATGGCGTCTTCTTTGGTATCCATAAAAACCTGGCTGCGCAAAGAAGCGGTCAGGCGCTGTAATGGATGTTTAATGGTCAGCGTTAATTCTGAACTGCCTTTTTGCAGTCGCATTGATTGCTGCACCAGAATACCGCTGAACAAGGTTGAGCCCTTGTGGGTAGCAATACGAAACTCACTGCCCGGCTTACACAGTGCTACTTCCGCTTCTGCTTTAGCCAGCGCGTTATCTGCAACACTCAATACCAGCCGGGCACTTGGAATATGATTGACCTCCGTATGAATTTCCACCCAGGTAGCTGCTAGTACCGATAGCTGTTTCCCGCTTGCCCACAGCGTGAAATCCTTAAGCGAACTCATGATGCCCCACCCCGGTTCACCACTAATGTTCCCCCAGGTTGAGTATCATCCAGATTATCCAGCCCATTGGTCACCGCCAAAGCCAGATAGTCCACTGCACTGGCAGCGGCAATCAGCGCCAATGGGCTGACATCCGGCACAGTGACTATGCTCATGTCCGCCTTGGAAGAATCAAAAGACAGCGACTGCGCCTCAAGGCTTTTATCCGCTCTCAACGATAGTGTTGCTTTGGCCCGCAGTGGCGTGGCATCACGATCAAATAAGGTATAACCCAAGACTAAATTGGCCATACGCCCGGCAAAATAACCGTTGCCATTCCAACTCATCTTGCCCCATCTAACCTGCAAAAACCGCGGCGCATTATTTTTGCTGTCTACATCGCAACAGAGCGCGCGCAAGTTAGCCAGTTGGCTGTCCAGCGAAACGTTATTTCCCGGTAAACGGGCATCAAACAGCAGTTCCAGATTCAAGCCCCCCGGGCGAGCCTTCTGGTATTTGCTGATGTCTGCATCACGGTTAATGAATGAATCTTCGGTAAAGTCAGTGTGATAACTCAATTGAATACTGGCGGGGTTATACATCGCCTTGATTTCCCCGACCTTGCTTTTCATCTCCCTGTCGCTGAAAGCAGTGATGGTGAGTTTTGCCAGCCCGACATCCAAGAGTCCCATTAGCGACTCCCCCGCTCGCTGCGCAGTTTTTCCAGCACCGCTCGAGTGATTTCCGCAACCAATCGAGCCCGTTCCGGGTGCCCCAACTGGGGCAAGGTTGCTACCAGGGGAGCGGTGGTGTGTTCGGGCGAAGTCACCCGAGCCTGAATTACCAGTTCTCTGATTTCGATGGTCATGCTTTTACTCCCAGCCAATGCATATCCCGATAACGCAGCTCCAGGGTATTGAGCAAAATACTGTTGCTGTTAGCGTCCAGGTTACTGGTACTCCATTTCACTGGTAACGCTTTACTGATCGTCCAGCTGCATACCGGCAAGGAAAGATGATTCATCAACATCACGACAACGTTGCAATAACTCACCGAGGCACCACTGAGCACTGAATCGAAATTCAAGGTAAGTGGCGTCACCGCCATCACCCCTCGCTGTAGCACTAACGAGCCGTGCTGGATATTCTCCGGCAAGTACAGGTTTCCACTATTGTCCCCCCCTTCACGATAAGCACTAACATTCAACTCTCGGCTCAAGCCGGAAATCTGTTGAAAATAAATATCCACTGGACTGGGTACAATACCGCCAAAGAAAAAGGTCGCCATAAAACGGTGAGAGACTGAAGGTTCGAACAACTCGGAAACTATACTCATCAGAACACCCCTTTATTCAACGCCAATGTCCCTTGATCACTATTACTTTCATTGGTAGTGAACTGAAGATCCAACTCAATAAACTCAGCAGGCGAGAGCAGCGCCAGGGAAACACGCATGATCAAGCGACCTGCATTGACATCCTCACGAGTCATGGTTTCATCCAGACCCAAGGATAATTTGAACGCTTCACTTTCCTGCTGACCATAAAGTGCACCTTGTTGCCATAGTTCACGTAGCCAGGTCGTTGCCTGCCCTTTAAGTTTCAACCAAGTGATTTCATTGTTGGGCTCAAACACTACAAAACGTGCAATATCGCTTAGCGTGGACTCAATATAAGAAACCAATCGCCGGCGCTGAATGTAAACCCACGGAGCTCGCGCACCGGTATTCGCATTACACAAGGTACGAGATCCCCATACCCGCACACCACGGCCCGGAAAGCTACGAATCACATTCAGCGATGTACCTGAACGATCAAACAGCGATAAGCCGTCCTGATAGGCCTGAGTGGGCTTGACCACTTCACTCAGTGCCGCATTAGCGGGCGCAGTCCAGATACCTTGTTCGCGATCGGTCTTCTGGAACACCGCTGCAACTGCTGCGGAAGGTGGAACACTGATCCGCTGCTTATCCTCTGCAACATATGAGGTCGCCAATCGAGGCCAATAGGCCGCGCCGGACATGCACTGACCAGAGTCCCATTTGGCACTGGTATCGAGGCACTTTTTCGTCTCGATGACGCTCTCAGGAGCATCCAATACAGCAAATAGACCGCGACGACGTTGACAGATCTGCAGCAGCGCCTGCCAGCCGCTTGACCAATTAACTGCTACTGATGCGCCTTCACCCAGCAACTGCAGATCCGGCATTGCCACCAGGGTAATTCTCGACTCAGCAACAATCAGCTGCGCCACCGCCTCGGACTTCAAAGCCGTGATCAGTTGTTCGGGTAACAAACCGTCAATCGCACTATAAGTACCGAGGCATAAAACAAAACAGGGGCCACCACCATTATCAAAATAGTGTTGCAATGCATAATACAAAGCCCCTTTAACCGCTGCACCGCTACGCTTATCCGCCCCGCCCAGCTGTCGCTGGTAATCCGTCCAGTTAGAGATGGGATAGAGCGTATTAGTCGTACCTTTCTCACAATATCCGATAAACACAGGTACTGCCGTGGGTACGTCCGATTGCGTCTGGCCAAATGGCGTGTCAGAAAACTGAATACCTGGAAAACTCATCTCCATCACAATCACACCTCATACATTGTGGGAAATAGCACCCGCAGGTGCTATTTCATGTCACAGAGATAAATTTTATTGTCCAACGTTCTGGGTGAATTGCAGAATAATGAACTCTGCCGGGCGCACTGCGGCCATACCGACTTTGACGATCATCTTGCCTTGTTTGATATCGTCCTCGGTCATGGTCACGCCTTTACCGATATGAACAAAGTAAGCCTCGCTGGCTTTACTGCCAGACAACGCTCCTTGTTGCCACAGGCCATACAGATAATGGTCAATTGCGCTACGTACGGTTTCCCAGGTTGGTTGGCTGTTTGGTTCAAACACCGCCAGCTGCATGGCGCGCTTAATGTCGCGCTCAACACTGTTGAACAGACGACGTACGGGGACATAGCGCCAGGCATCCGTCTTATCCAGAGTACGGGCGCCCCAGATCAGCGTGCCTTTACCGGTAAAGTTACGGATGACGTTAATACCTTTGTCATTCATGGTGCCCTGATCAGCATCAGTGACAACTGTTACCGGTGTCGCGTTGTTGAGGGCCACATTGGCGGGCGCTTTCCATACACCTCGGCTGGCATCGGTACCCGCGTAAGCACCGGCAACGGCCGCGCTCGGTGGCAAGGTGATAGCTGTTGTCGGTACCTTAGCTGTCGCCCACGCTGCATCAACTACAATTTTCGCAGCCGCATATTCATCAGCTGAATTGGTTTGCAGTACAGCCAGGTTTGTAACTTTAGAGTCCGTATAGCCAGTCAAGACAATATTGGCGTCCGCAGGGCGACTGCAAATAAAGGAAGTCAGCAAGTCAGGGTAATAGACAGCTGTCTTTTCTGCGTTCGTTGAAGGAGTATCACTTCCATTGGTGCTATCAGCAATCAGGAAGTAATCCACTTTGTTCAGCAATAGATCATTCAGCGCGCTATAGACATCCTGCTTTGTGCATGTTACCAAGGTTGTATCCGTTTCCGGACAGACCAGCAACGTAATCTCTTGTTGCTGTTCGATCAGACCCGGCAGGGTTGCCAGTTCATCTTTTGCTTTATCCTTATCAGGCTCAACCAGCGGCAATACGTAACAGACGCCACCACCATTATTAAAGTAGTGCTGTACTGCAAAAGCACCGTTAGAAGGCAACGTTACGGCGGCAGTGTAGGTATTTTTTGCGTCCGCCCGCAATGGCGCATCAGCCTTATTCAAGGCGGATTCACCCTCTTTAAGAGCTGGCGGAGCTTTGGCCGTAGCCGTTACTGAGATTGTCGGTGACAGCAAAAATTGCGAGGTAAAATCCAACCAACTGGAGATTTTAATACAACTCCCCTTCGCTGGCGAACTACCGTCTTTCTTGAGGAATTTGCCAATAAAAACTGGAATGGCCGTTGGGCTGTTGTTGATCGACAGCGACAGTGAAGCGTCTTCCTCGATGTAAACACCGGGAGTGGCATAAGAAGGCATGCTTGTTTCCTAAATCAATTTATATATTTGGCGGCCCTGGCAGGCAACCACTGTTTATCAGGCCTCGCCGACCGATTGGCTGAACTGCAGGATAATAAACTCTGCCGGGCGCACTGCCGCCAAGCCGATTTTGATGATCATCTTGCCTTGTTTGATATCGTCATCGGTCATGGTGACACCTTCACCAATCTGAATGAAGTAAGCCTCCTCCTGTTTAGTTCCCGCCAGGCCACCTTGTTGCCAAAGGCTGTAAAGATAATTGTTGATGGCGCTGCGCACCCGTTCCCAGGTGGGCTGGCTATTAGGTTCAAACATAGCGAAGCTCATGGCATTTTTAATATCTCGCTCCACGCTGTTAAACAGCCGGCGAACCGGGACATAACGCCATTTGTCAGAGTCCTCGAGAGTACGCGCGCCCCATACCGTAGTGCCGGTATTAGGAAACTCGCGGATCATATTGATGGCTTTACCGTTGTTATAGGTGGCCTGCAGGTCATCCGTTACTTTGTACTTGGGCTTGACACCGCCTTGCAGTACCACATTGGCTGGAGCTTTCCATACGCCACGGCTGCGATCGACCGAACAGTAAATACCGGCAATGGCACCACTGGGGGGAATGGGAGTAGCAGGGTCAGTCGCCCAATCGGCAGTCAACCAAGGGTAATAAACGGCAGCATAGGGGTTTTTATCATAATTATCCCGAGACGTACCGTCGGATTTTAGTTCATCACTTGGGCCGTCCAGGATGGCAAACAAGCCTTTACCTGCCTGACATAGCTGAGCAACTTCCGTTTTGATATCCAAACCGGCGGCCACCAACACTGTAGCTTCACTCAACTTCGGTACTTCTTGCAAAAGCTCATCTTTATATACAATGTAGCACCTCCCGCCGCCATTATCAAAATAGCTTTTCAGGGAAACATGGAGGGTATGCTTTGGACTAAAAGCCCCAACGCACGCAATAAAATCCAACCACGAGTCTAGCTTTTTAGCTCCTTTCAACGTATCAAGTTCACAGGCAAATACCGGCACAGCCGTTGCACCGCTCGATACCGACAGTGACAGCTCAGCACTTTCTTCAACATAAATACCTGGATACTTTACATCTGTCATTACATCATCCTTTTAAGAGCCACCTAAACTTAAGTGCCAGGTAACACCTGACACCCCTAAACCCTGCTTAATCAATGAAACTCAACGGTCACCCGATCAGCCTTCAGACTCATTTCCTGCACCGCAACTTCGTTGCTGCTCGCGTCGAAGCTCGGGGCCGTGAGCTTGTCCGGGAAGGCATTGGAAATATTCCAGGTGATCAGCAGATTCGAACCTGTTTCATCGGTCAGGCTGATGGAAATATCTTTCTTCTCGACTTGATTAAGGGAGATGGAATTAATCCAGTCATAGAGTTTGGATTGTCCCTTGAACACACCTCGTTTCAGGGTAATGGTCGGCCGCTGACGCTGACCCGGCATTTGCAGCCAGTTACCGCCACCATCACGGTATTCAATAGTGTCATGACTGATATCCAGACCCGATACGCTCTGGAAACACATCTTTTCATCACCTACGCTGACAGCGAAGCGATAGGTTGGAATAGGGTACTGAACAGCAATTTGATCGGTGGTCGTAGACATCGTACTTCCTTTAAAAGTTGAGTTGCTACAATAAAAAGGCAGTGACTTCTGCCTCTTCGGAGCAACAATGCTTCCCACCAGCAGAAAATAAAAGTGATAAACCTATAATAATTATTAGCTCACAATCAAAAATATAAAAAAACAAAAATCATCAATATTACATAACAAAATCAATTATTTGAACCCTATAATTTCCTTGCATTAGTACAAGAATCATATAAATTTTCAACGCGTCCAGGCTATCCAGGCCAGACCTACTCATAGCGGATGCACAAACACTAAACAATGAGGGACTGCGTAATGTTAAGGCTGACAAAAAATGTTTCTTTAGACAGCAATCTAAACAAAATCTCCCATGGAGATAGTGTCTTCCCAATTACAGAGAAAGAAAAGCAACTGCTACTAGCGCTATGGGAGCATGCACAAGAAGGGAACATATTAAGTCGCGAACAATTGATTCAGTTAGTCTGGCCTGAGCGTAAGAATGGCGTCGAGGAAAGCAACCTATTACAGCTGGTCTGTAAACTACGCCGCACATTACGCTACTGTGAGCTGGGTGAAGCTATACATACCGTATATCGCCAAGGTTATCGCTTCATTCTGCCTAAAGAGGATGATGAGCAGATAAAGGCGGATGATAGTTGCTCTGAACAGAGCGTATTCCCCCTCCTCCCCTCACCTTCGCCCGATAAGCCATCCAAACGACACAGAGTCCGGCGTGTTGCCTTTTTCATCACACTGAGCTTCTGCATTATATATGCTTACCAGATATTCATATCTATCACACAGGCTCCCCTTCTTGTTGATTTAGAGCAGCTTCCTGTCGATGGGGTTGAAAGTGTTTACGTAACCAGAACGATAAATGGATATGACTTATGTTTTAAAAATGAGAAAAATACCGATGAACATATGACTATAAGCTTCTAGCCTTATGGACACCTGCCGAGAAAAACCACATTAATACTGAGCAAACTATGCTGCACGTGTGACATCTACAAGCTTGCCTCACGTGAGGTGAAGCATAGTTAGCTCATCCATCTCATTCAACCACCTCCCCTCCCAATGCTCGAAGCACTTAAAGCCCACCCAACTAATAATTATATACAATATATAGATTGCCACTACACACATCGCGCCTCTACATTTTCCCAGGCCAACAATATAGAGGTGACAAAATGCTTTCCTTATTTAATGACATTAGCATTGTCTGCGCTGGGTTATTTGCCATTTCCATTTGGAGCGGCATTGTGGCCTATATCATTCATATACGAGACACCCATGAAAAAGCGTCATGCGCTTTGCTTATTTCTCAAATCTTTGTCTCCTGCTTTACAGGGATCCTGGGTGGGCTATTGGCATTGGATAACCATCTATCCATTCCCATTACCTTTAGTATTGCCGGGATCTCCGGCACCCTGGGTATCGCCCTATTAAAAGCCCTGCAAAAGAAACTGCTATCGATTATTCAACGCTATACGCCAAAGGAGTCATAAGCATAATGACCTACACACTATCCAAACATGGCCTGTCTGCTATTAAGGCTTCTGAAGGTTGTAAGCTCAGCGCTTACCAGGACAGTGCCGGGATCTGGACCATTGGCTATGGCACGACAGGAAAGGTGAATGGCCAATCTATTAACCGTGGTATGGCCATTGACGAAGAGTGTGCCGAACGCTTACTGAGAACTTCATTGCTAACCTTTGAAAAAGATGTCAACCGCTTAGTGAAGTTTATTGGGTTAACCCAGAACCAGTATGACGCCTTGGTTTCCCTGATCTATAACATCGGTACCACTAACTTTAGCCAATCAACGCTGCTGAAGGAGTTGAATAAAGGAAATGTTCTGCAGGCCGCGGAACAATTTTTAGCCTGGTGCAAGCTGACTGATGCGAAGACGCGACAGAAAATCACCTCTGCCGGCCTACTTAACCGCCGACGGCTCGAGCGCGAGCTATTTCTGCTATGAGCTGGCTATTACGAAACTGGTCCTGCGCCCTGCTGGGCGTAGGAGCCATTGTCATCGGCGGACTATGGCTGCAGCTACGCTGTGAGCAGGCAGATGTTCGCACTCTGCAACAAGAAAATCTTTATCTGACAGAACAGCGGGATGAAGCCCAAGCACAGCTGGAGCAGCAGCTAAAAACCCTGCGCTTCTTCGATCAAATTACTCAGGCGACTGAAAATGCCAAGCTACAACGCCAACAACAGAGTGAACAGGTGCAATCCATTATTAAAACCGTGCTGGTTAAAGAGTCCTGCGCTCGGGAGCCTGTTCCTGCTGCTGTTGTTGAGCGGTTGCGCCAGCACGCCGAACACACTCACACCACCGCCTCCAATTCCGCTGCCCGCCAGCCTGCTGGTTGAATGCTATGGGCCGACTATCCCTTCAACCATGACCTACGGAGATAGCCTGATACTGAATGAGCAACTGCTCAATGCGCTGGAGCGCTGCAACCAGCAGATTCAGGGGATCAGGCGGTTAGAAACCTATCGCTCGTCCCACTGAGCAAATCCGAGCAGGTCCAAAGGTACTGATGGAGTTGCTTGTCTGATGCTAACTAAAGTAAGCCGGTGGTATTTTACTCAGGCTATAAACGACCTTAATCCGACCCTGCCTCTTTCTTGAGTATCAGCTGCTACCAACTCAAAACAAGCTCTACGTGCAAATATGCCAATATATTATCAACAACAATTACAAAAACCTCTTGCCACTTCAAGGCCTTTTCAAAGCGAAAATTCTGAATCTGCGCAATTAGGAAAAACTCAAACGCAAACCATTCCATCAGCCCTCCACTGAACAGCCAGTGTACTTTATAGAGAACAAATAATGTACCATGCCAAAGATGCTATAGAAGAGTCTCCTACCAAAACAAGACCTTCAAACAAAGATGACTCAGAAGAGTGGATGAGCGACGTTTTGTTTCGCTACAAAGAAGAAACAAATAAAAAAGACGGCTATTTATTCAATGAAAAAATGGCGAATTTTGTAGAAACAAAACTCAGAATCATAGAAACTCTGCAGCGTGCGAAGAAAACAGAAAGCACTGCCGAGAAAGTCAAACAAACGATAGAGAGCCACATGGATGATTTATTAACAATCATCCCCGAACCAGTAATAGATGGAATGACTGCAATTGAAAATAAGGGTGATATTAGAAAAAAAGAAGCATACAAAACACTTTCTATCGAAAATGGACGATATCACATCGACTCAAACTCTCTAGCGGACGGCTGGTTTTGCTATACTATTCTAATTAGCCGCCCTTGGGAGGTTAGGCTGGGGGAGCGCATAAATGGCGGACACACGGCCATCTCCAGAGGTGCAGCAGTTTATTATGCCGGAGAAATAGAGTTTGCAAATGGCAAACTTATCTCATGGAATAACTCAAGCGGCCACTATATGCCACCCGAAAACCTCCACAAACAAGTCCAACGACTTAAAGTAGGCCACCTACTCCCAGAAGACAAATTTAAAAACTACGGAGAATAGTTTTCACGAAGAGGTGTCTGGATAAAAATCGCTAAAAAAAGAGTTTATTTCATAGTGGACACCTCTAACTTACATGCCAAACCCTCTTAAACCCCATGCCCCCTGAAAAATCTCTCAGTTTAGATTGACAACCATTAAACCTATCTCTATTGTCTCATGCACCTCTCAAAAACAAATGGGAGAGGTATTTCTCATATCCGAATGAGTGCGCCACTCATATGATCCAAGCATATAGCTATTAACTTCTCATGACACTCGGGATAGAGCAATGCTCTTTATTTTTCAAACACCACAAGAAAATTGTATTAAATTTCTGCACATCGCTTTTAATAGGCCTATTTCCAATAGCTTGCGGTATAGTCACCCTCTACTCATTGGCAAATCGAACATTAGAGCAACAATCCGAGTCGGTCGCCAAAGCAGCTATTCAACAGTTCAACTCTATGCTCGACAACGCCGAGGGAGCCACATCAAACACTTATCGTCTGGCTGGAAGCTCTTGTGACGATGTTCAGTTTCTGCTGAGAGAGCAAACTACTCAACGACTTTTTGTTCGAACAGTTGGGGTAACATTGAATGATAAATTTTACTGCAGCTCACTATTTGGAAGCTTTTTCGAACATATTAATTCAAAAGATTATGTAAACGGGCAGCTTTCTTTGTCACCTGGAAATGTAGCAACTCCTGATATCCCAGTATTAACATACCGAAAGAGCGAAAATGAAAAAGGCGCGCTTGCCGTCATTGATGGACGCTACTTGAAGGATGTACTTCAGTATGGGAGCAAAGGCAGTCATCCAGTCCTGATCGTGGGATCAAAATGGATGTCTTCCAATGGCCATGTATTTGCCGCAGAGCGCAAAAGGTACCCCGTAGCAGAAACACAGATCACCTCAAAGAAGTATGCTTTTAGTGTCGCTTCAGGATTCGAAAATGGGGAAGTTTTAAAATATATAGAAAAAAATTATATTGAATTGTTTGCAGTATTTATCTTCCTTGGCCTATCAACTGGTGGGGTCATCTACTGGACTCTCGGGCGCGCCTCCCCGCTCTCCCAAGAACTAAAAAGAGCATTGAGCGCTGGAGAGTTCATTCCGTATATGCAACCCATCGTTAGTGCCGAAGACGGGACCTGGATAGGGGCTGAAGTGCTGATGCGCTGGAATCACTCTAGAGATGGTTTAGTGCACCCAGATCTATTCATACCTTACGCTGAACATTCAGGTCTTATCATTCCTATGACACAATCAGTAATGATGCAAGTCACTAAAAAATTAGCACCTATAAGCAAGAAACTCGGCAAAGGCTTTCACATTGGTTTCAACATAAGCAACCGTCACTGCCACGATCTTGAGTTGATTCATGACTGCCAACTTTTTTTAAACGCCTTCCCCAAGGATTCGATTACCCTAGTGTTAGAAATCACCGAGCGCGAAATCATTGAGCCAGGCGCAACCACCTATGAGCTGTTTGACAGGCTTAACAGCGCAGGAGTAAAAATTGCATTAGATGACTTTGGGACCGGGCACTCTAGCCTTGACTACCTTAGAAAATTCAAGGTTGACTATCTTAAAATAGACAGAAGTTTTGTATCGATGATCGGGATGGATTCGTTATCAACGCACATAATTGAAAGCATCTTGGAGTTATCAGAAAAAATAAATCTCTCAGTCGTTGCAGAGGGAATAGAAACACCAGAGCAACAGAAGTACCTAAAAGAGCGAAAAGTCAAATACTTGCAAGGATATTTGTATAGCCGCCCTTTGCCCCTTGATATATTCATTGAAAAACTCAACCAAACAGGCACAGTAAATTAAGTATTCGCGATTCATCAACCCCTTAGATGCCTCGCAGTGAGGGTAAGTACTTCATTAACTGCAACAATATGCTCTTCAATTTTCAAAATCAGTTTTTCAACAGCTGGCAAGGATTGACTCTGCGCACAAGCACTTTCCAGTTCCTGGCAACATTTTATTAACTCGGTAGCAGTTACAATAGTTGCCCCCCCTTTTATTTTATGGGCCAAACAAACTATTGAAGGATAATCGAAGGACTCTGTTAGCCCATGCAATATAGCCAAGTCCTTCTCATTATAACTAGCCAGACTTTCCAGAAGGCTCGCCACCATTCCTGGGTCGTCGCTCAACAGGTGCTTGATTCCATTTAAATTTATGACCTCCGCTGTCTCACCTCCCTCCCCCTGATCAGAACCCGAAATACTTTGTACCGCCAGTAGTTTTTGACTTAAATCTGAAAGACTGATCGGTTTAAACAAACAATCATTCATACCAGACAGCAAACAACGCTCCTTCTCTTCAGTTTGCGCATTTGCTGTAAAACCAAAAATGGTACAAGGAGCTAAAGCACGGCATACTTCATCATCACGAATAGCTTTAGCCAATTCATAACCGCTCATATTCGGCATGCTGCAGTCCGTAATAACAACATCAAAGTGGCTTGACCGCCAGATACTCAATGCTCTTTCAGCATTGTCAGCCTGGCTTACAAAACAACCAAGATATTCAAGTTGCCGGTTTAGCAGCAACAAATTTGCCATATGGTCATCAACAATCAATACTTTCAGCTTTTGAGTGGTTGCAATTTTGTTGTCCACATCAGGGACAGCTACAATCGGCAATGGATCCAGAGTCGTCAAATCCAGAGAAATTTCTACGCTTGTGCCAATACCCAAGGTACTTGTTAAAATCAGCGTTCCTCCCATTATTTCGCAGAGAGTACGACTGATCATTAACCCAAGACCCGCTCCATCTTTCCTAGCTCTTTCCGAGCCATGTACTTGAGAAAATGCAGAGAACAATTTCAATTGGTCCTCAGCAGAGATTCCAACGCCTGTATCACATATAGTCAGTTTTATACAGATTTCATTAATGCTTTTATCTTTAGAGGGTATGACATCAAGCAGGATCTCAACCTTGCCATGCTCAGTAAACTTGATCGCATTGCTCAGGAGATTAGAGATAATCTGTTTGAACCTAAGAGCATCGATAAGAACATCAGTCTGTAGCGTAGGATCAGTATCGAATAGCAACTGGATCCCTTTTTGCCGGGCCAGACCGTCAAAAACCCCAACTACCGACTCAATCAAGCCTCTTAGATTGGTCCGTGCGGGACACAACTCCATGAGGCCAGACTCGATGCGAACCACATCCAATATGTCCCCAATCAACCCCAGCAGACCATTCGCGGAATCGTAAGCGACTTCAAGGGCCACGCGGTCAAACTCTCCCTGATCAGCTTTCCTTAACGACATTTCCAACATTCCGATTACAGCATTAAGCGGGGTTCTTATTTCATGACTCATGGTAGCTAGAAACGTAGTCTTGGCACGACTGGCCAAGTCGGCTTGATCTTTTGCGAAACGCAAGTTTTCTTCCATTTTTTTTCTGTCTGTTATATCTATCCACCCACCAATTATGCCTTTAACAATCCCTTCGGAGTCATGATATGGCAAGATCCACTGATATATGTCAAGTACCTGATCTTTTGTGGGCACGTAAATACTGCGGTCGGACACGAGAGGCACTTGATCTTTCATCACGCGCTTATAATCAGCCTCATACTTGGCTGCTTCCTCCTTATTCACACCCGTGACTTCTGTAAGGCGTCTGCCAACTACATTGGTTCTGTCAACCGACAATGACTCCAGATAAGACATATTGCATATTACCAACCGCCCAGCTCTGTCTCTTACATAGATAGGATTTGGCGTTCCATCAATTAAATCCTGCATAAGCTTCAACTGATCACATAACTCTTTCTCTACCGCTATACGCCTAATCACTTGGCATCTGAAATAGACGGCCCAAGCAATAGAGATTGCTAATAACAACCCGAATAAAAAAATTAGCTCTATGATCAGCTTTCTATATCTCTCCCAAAAGCCCGAATCCCTCCGAGAATCAGCAACCCAATAATCAATAATCGAGTTTATTTTAGAGGCTGGTAGACTGACTATTACCTTATCTAAAATCGATCCCAATATTTTAGATTTATCCGACATAGCGAATGCAATACTTTCTGGTCCCTCCCCTAAAACCGTGACAACTTTCAACTCCCCCTTGTACGAGTTCGATATTTTATAGTCAGCCGCCATCCTATAATCTATTGCCGCATCAACCTTTTTTTGTACAACCAATGAAAAGGCTTCCGCCGTCGACGCTACTTCGACAAACTTTATACCTGGGTACTTATTTTTTACATACTCAACTGCTGCCCTATGCCGCACTGATGCGACTGTCCTCCCAAGAAGCCCCTCTAATGTTCTAATATTCACATTGCTTACATTTGAAACCAAAACCAAAGGATCGACTAGATAAGGCCGACTAAAAATCCTATTGAGCTCTCTCTTCTCATCGGAGGATTCAGCCCCGATCAAGTCTACTCTTCCCGACTCAAGGCTTTGTAACACATCCTCCCACGAATCTACTGAGACAAACTTGAACTTAATTCCTGTTTTG
The DNA here is from genome assembly GCF_017351415.1 of Pseudomonas sp. FW305-25. Classification (NCBI taxonomy): domain Bacteria; kingdom Pseudomonadati; phylum Pseudomonadota; class Gammaproteobacteria; order Pseudomonadales; family Pseudomonadaceae; genus Pseudomonas; species Pseudomonas sp. FW305-25. The sequence goes on from NZ_JACNDE010000021.1 coordinate 57,021, forward strand.
AAGCTGACTTCGTTGAGTAGGTCCTTGCTTACTCCTTGAACCAGGCCATCTTTTTTAAATAAAAATGGTGCGTTCCCAGCATCTACGGCAACATTGACTATCGGGTGCTTGCCTAGCCATTCTCTTTCAATCGCACTAAGCTCAATCCGCTGATCGCCGAAAAAATATACTCCATTGTGATCCCAGCGCCGAATAATAAGCATCTTCTCATTTAATGGAATAGCCTTTAGTGCTCGATCGACAAGTCTTTTTAGCCTTTCACTCCCCCTCAATAAAGCAAACGAAAAGTTCGAAACCTTCATCTTTGAAAAACCAGCAGACTCTATATCTTTAAAGAAGCTATTGCTTGCCAAATAACTACTACTAACAATATCACCAAGATAAACATCTGCCTGACCAAAAACTACCGCTCCAATTGCGTTGCTTGTCGAAGTAAACAATTCCAATTTTGATTTTGGATAAAAACGACATACAGCCTCTAGAGGTAAATAGTGGTTCAGCATAGCGACTCTTTTCCCCTCGAGTTTGGAGTCAACCAAATGACTCTCTCCTACCCGAGTGAATAGCACTGGCTGGTCATTTAAGTAAGAATTACTTAACACAACATCAGAATAGGCGGCATCATAATTATTAGCGCCGCCTAGAATGTCAACCTCACCCAACTTGAGAGCTTGTATTGCTGCATCACGAGACCGATACTGTCGAACGACAATATCCACATTTAACATCTTTGCTATGAGCACTGCATAATCAGCGGTGATCCCCTCGTATAAAACCCCATTAACGCTCATATTCAACGGAGGATAGTCCGGGTATGAAGTACCCAAAACAATTCTCTTCTTACGGCTTAGCCAGAGCCTATCACTAGCTGACAAATCAACTTCAATCTTCGCTGAAGATCTTCCCGATACCTGCAACTCCTTATAACTTAATCCCTCAGCCTTTGAATGACTCACAACACACGACAACGACAACGACAACGACAAGATGCTATTCCGTAAGCGCTTGTTGTTCATATTATACCATCTCGCTTTGCGACCTCGACCAAGTCAATCAGGTTATTCACTTTTAGTTTATCCATAATCCGAAACTTATAGCTACTGATAGTTTTATTGCTCAAACTCATGGCTTCGGCTATTTCCTTGTTCGAGGTTCCAGAAGCCAACTGCCGGAGAACTTCAATTTCTCGATCAGTGAGCCTATTGCAGGCGCCACTATTAGCACTATTATCAAGTACATTTTCAAATGGCAGATCTGGAAAGCAAGTATACCCTGCTTTCATCGCAGCCAATGCGCCGACCAACTCATGCATACCCCCGGTTTTACAAACAAACCCTGCAGCACCGACCCGGATACAACGTGGTAGAAAAATAGCTGCGGGCTGAGCGGTCAATACCAAAATTTTGACGTTTGCGCCTTGAGCTTTCACCCTTTCAATAACAGCCAGGCCATCCAGATTTGGAATGCCTATATCTAGAATCATCAGCTGAGGAACTAGCTCGCGATTCATTCTGAGGGCATCAACACCATTATCTGTTTCGCCAACAACCAAATACCCATTCTGCTCCAATACCATCCTAACCGCCATTCGTATGGCTGGATGATCATCAACAATCAATACATCTCTCATTTTGCGCTCCCATACAACTGACACGCACAGCTCTGGCGCCCAATTGAAAGTGTTACTGATTTTCCTAAGGGGGGGGCAGATCGACATCTTCCAGCCTTTCTTTGAACTGACAAGCCCTAAAATTAAAACCTTACTTCATTGACTAATAAAAATCTCTTTCTCTCCATCTTAATTCATGCACGGCTCCGCTCACGCTTAATAATACTCCACCGTATAGTCAGTTAACACCTTCATATACCGCAAGAACATTCACTCTGCTTCTTGTAGCGTACCTCGCCATCTCGACACTCACTAGGAGGCGATTCTTTTTCAATATACACCCCCTGACTCGGCCCGACAAAAACTTATAACTTATCAGCACATAAACTCCAAACCAGAGACTTTCTTACCTACTAAAACTCTGCCCCCTAAGCAAGAAGTATTTTTCCAGGCCATTTTTTGTTGAGGAAATTTCTGCAACTATCTATAGAGCATTCCTCAGCTAGACAGAGAAAAGCCCCACTGAATCTATTCGAGCTCCTTACGACAATTACCCCTCCTTGAAACATGCGGTCCTATGCGGAATGCAATTTATCAAGCGATTAAAGCCCAACAGATTTCAGAACATTTCACAATTTGGATAACGTTATGAGAAAAAACTCTCTCAAGCCCCTATGTACCGCACTTATTCTTGCCGCGAGCTCCGAAGCGGCCATAGCCGCTGATGGCCAAATCAATTTCATCGGGAGTGTTTCCGACAACACTTGCCCAGTGGTTGTCAAAGACCTGAACGGTAGTGTGGCTGGTGATGTAGGCCTTGGCACTGTGCCCGCCACCTCCTTGGCCAATTCTGGCGATATTGCAGGCGGTGGTGCATTCACGATGACCATCGACACAACAGCACCAGGGTGCAGCGTGACCGGTAAGAAGGCAGTGGTTAGATTCCAGAGCCTAAGCGGTAGCGCCGGCTCCAGCGGTCAATGGATCGGCATCACTAAGGATGGTGGCAAAGAAGCCAACAACGTTGCCTTGCAGATTAAAGACGCTACCGGTAAGGACGTTCAACTGGGCCTGGCCTCCGAGCCATATTTGGATCTGACCCAACCTCTGCGCTTCACCACCAACTACATTGCCACCGGCACAGCTACAGCAGGGTCTGCCAACGCCAAAGCTTCGTTCACCGTCGACTACCAGTAACCCTTTAAGTCTTGTTGATGGCAGCACTCAGACTGCCATCACATTACCTTCGGCGTTACGCCGAGAGCGACAGAGAATAGTCAAATGAAACTTACCACCCTATTTTCCTTAGGCAGGCCAGCGTTGGTATTGCTGCTAAGTACGTCGTTGTTCAGCAGTCTCAGTCAAGCCGGCGTCATGCTCGGTGGTACACGAATAGTGTATGACGGTAGTAAGCGTGATGCGTCTATCACTGTCAGTAATACCACTGGACAGCCTTATGCGGTGCAGGCCTGGGTTAACACCGAAACCGATGACAACAGTACTCCGACACCGTTCATGGCCACACCACCACTGTTCCGCCTAGACCCACGCAAAGAGCAAATCGTACGCATCCGTAAAGTACCAGGTGCCTTACCAGAAGATCGAGAGTCAGTATTTTATTTCAATGCCCAGGAAATTCCCGTTGCCGGTACAGAACACGGGAACACCTTGAAAGTCGCTTTGCGTACGCGAATCAAACTCTTCTATCGCCCCCCAAAGCTCCAGGGCTCGTCCATGGATGCGCTTCCAGAGTTGCGCTGGAGCCTGGTTTATAAGCAAGGCAAAACCTTCCTTCAGGTGAATAATCCTTCACCGTTCCATGTGTCATTCATAGGCGTGCAAGTCGTTGCCGGCCAGCAGAAGATCGAAGTGCTCGAACCCAAGATGGTCGCCCCGATGAAAAGCCAAAGCTACCCATTGCCTGGCTTCAAGAACAATAAGGGTGAAGTGATCTTTTCCGCGATCAACGACTACGGCGGTTATAGCAAACCACTGCATGTACCGCTTACTTCCGCTCCGTAAAGCACCTTCTACTACGCCATTTCGACCTTCTCAGTGAATCAGCTCACCGCGTTCAAGGTGGGCTTCGTTTTGAGTATTGTTATGCGAGTCGTTGTTTCGGTAATCAGGCTCACGACACCCTCTTTTACCCCGACCCACCTGTGTGCCAGCGTCATAACGGCACTACTTGCTACGGGAGCATATGCGAGAGAACCAGCCAAGTTCGATTCGGACTTCATGCAATCACTTGGCGCAACTTCCACTAGTCCCAAGCTGGACCTGGATGCCATCGCCAACAGCAGCATTGCTCCCGGCACCTACTCTGTCACGATTCGCTTGAACCAGAGTTTTTTCGACCGTCGAGACATGACGCTAGCCAAAGACCCGAAAAGCGGCGATGTGCGGCCATGTTTGTCGCCAGCACTCCTCAAAGAACTCGGGGTCAAGCTAGAGGCCTTCATCAAGCCAGGTGAATTTCTGCCTGAATGCGTCGACCTCGAAGCCCTGATCAAAGACGCCTCAGTGAGTTTTGACCCTCACCGCCTGGCGCTGGATATCAGCGTGCCGCAAATCGCTTTGCGTCGGGACGCCGCCGGTTATGTCTCGCCTGAAGAATGGGATCGCGGTATCAATGCGGGGATACTCAATTACCAGTTCTCTACAGCCCAAACCAGAAGCAACACGCGAGGTAGCAGCAGCCAAACCAGCCTATATGCCAACGGCGGTTTCAATCTTGGGGACTGGCGCTTTCGTTCCAGTTCCTCATTCCGTCAGGACAGCCAAGGTTCAAGCCTCTGGCAACGCAGCAATACTTACGCACAACGGGACCTCACCAGCATCAAGGGTACATTGTCGCTAGGTGAAAGCTTCACTCCCGGCGATATGTTCGACAGCGTGCCGTTTCGCGGGATGCAATTGGCATCGGATATGGCCATGTTGCCGGACTCGATGCAGGGGTATGCGCCAATTATTCGGGGTATCGCTGAGACCCAGGCAAAAGTCGAAGTCAGGCAAAATGGCTATTCGCTATACACCACTTATGTTGCGCCAGGGGCATTCGAAATCAATGACTTAAACACCGCCAGTGGTAGCGGTGATTTGGAGGTGGTGATCACCGAGGCTGATGGTCGTGAGCGGCGTTTCACCCAACCTTACGCCACCCTTGGCAACATGCTGCGGGAAAAGACCTGGCGCTACAGCTTGACCCTTGCTCAATACAACTCGGCCAGTGCCGGCTATCGACCAATGTTCGGTGAGGCTTCGCTGGCCTATGGCCTGCCATACGACCTAACCCTCTACGGCGGCCTGCAGGGCAGTGATTTCTATCGCGCCGGTGTACTCGGTGTTGGTAAAAGCCTCGGTAACCTCGGAGCAATTTCCCTGGACGTTACTCAGGCACAAACCGAGCTCCCAAAAGACGTGGCTACCAGGAACACTACGAAAAACGGGCAGAGTTATACCCTGCGCTACGGCAAGGCATTCGATAGCGGAACCTTTGTGCGTTTCGCCGGATATCGCTACTCCACCGAAGGCTATCGCGACTTCGGCGAAGCGGTGGAGCAACAGCAAATCAATGCTTACACGAATATATCCAAACGCAGCAGGATCGAAGCCAGCATCAACCAAACGCTGGGCAACATTGGCTCCCTGTATCTAAACGTCAGCCAACAGGATTACTGGGGCACCTCCCATGAACAGAAACAGATGCAACTAGGCTTCAACACCCAATACAAAGGCATAACCTTGGGCGCGTATGCCAGCAAAACACTGGTGGACAGTTTTGGTGAGACCAACCAGGTAGTGCTCACCCTGTCGATGCCTTTGGGTCAACGCAATACCGGCACCTTCAGCCTTACCCGCAATACCGATGGTACGCTCGATCAGCGAGCGGGCTTGAGTGGCAACAATGGCAACCTGAGCTACAGCATCGATACCAACCGCGCACGCAGTCGCGGCAACACTGGCTCAGCACAAATCGCCTATCTCGCTCCATTCGCTCAACTGGGTGCCGGGGTCAGTACCGGTCCAGGCTATAAACAAAGCTCGATCAGCACCTCCGGCTCTGTATTGGCCCACAGTGACGGCATTGAGTTTGGCCAAAACCTGGGGGAAACCGTCGCCCTGGTGAATGTCAAGGACACCCCAAATGTCGGCCTGCTCAATGCTCCTGGTACTTTGACCAACAAAAAAGGCTACGCAGTAGTGCCGTACTTGACGCCTTATCGCAGAAACCGGGTAGCGGTGGACACCAGTGAACTGGAAAGCAGTGTCGATATCCTCGAAGGCGTGACGAATGTGGTGCCGCGTCGCGGTGCGGTGGTCAAGGTATCTTTTACGGCCAGCCGATCGGAGAAAGCTCTGCTCAATATACGTTTGCTAGATGGTTCGCTGCTGCCATTCGGCACGACTGTGTATAACGAGAAAGGCATAGATGCAGGGGTTGTCGGGCAGGCCGGACGAGTTCTGCTTTCGGTGGGCAGCGGCAAGACTTTCACCATGAAGTGGGGCAAAGGCCAGAGGCAGCAGTGTGAAGTCCAAGTGGATATCGACAAGACGCCAAGCAAAGACGGCTATCGAGTGATGGATGCTATATGCCGGATAGACCACTGACCTTTTACCCTAATTGCAATTACCGGATGATCGACATTTAACATGAAAGGCTCAACCGAAGCCCATTCAAAATCTTTCAAGCTTATGAAAAGCATATTTCCCCACTTAAAATAATTATATCTACACAGTTTTTATTTGGAGACGACTTCACATGCTGCCATTTAGAATAAAACTCACTCTTATAACCCTACTAAGCAGTAGTTTTTTAGCATTTAATGCTTATGCCAAATGCATCTTGGATGCTGGCTTCACTAGAGGCACAACGACAATAAACTTTGGCAATATATATATTCCACGTGACGCACCGATCGGCTCAGTAATCGGCACTAGAGAATATTATGTTTCACGCGACTGGAAAAATACCTTTGTCTGCAGAGCACCTGGAGATAACATTCAATTCTCAACTGCAAATAAAATAATCAGCGACATCCCTGTTGCCGGCACAACTCTTGCATCAGGCTCGTTAATGGGAACCAACATCTCGGGAATTGGCGTCATTGTTAGAACTGAGGAACCTTCCTATAACTGGGAAATCACCGGAAGCTACCCGTATGTACCTTACACTATAACCCTCGGTCCGACCTCACAAAGAGGCAGGTTCTTCAGATCAGCTTATTGGGTCACGTTAGTAAAGATTGGAGAAATCACCACTGGCAGTCAGGACTTCAGTCATCAACTACTTAGCTCTCTGTACGCCAGCGACATCTCTGGACCAATAGATCAGCTCTTTCTCGACGGCAGCATCACTCGCTCTGAATGCACACTACCTAAGGGTGTCGGCACACAGATCAAAGTATCAATGGGCACTATAGAAAAACGTCATTTTAACGGTAAAGGGAGCACCTCGGACGCTGCAGGATTTAACATTCAATTGACCGACTGCGTGTCAGGGTCTTATCCAACCGACCAGCCATGGAACTTCTTCCAGACCAGCAACGCCAATATTCGATTCGAAGGCGCGAAGGGCTCGACTGTACTGGACGCCGACAAAGGCATACTCAGCCTGAATAGCGACTCAACGGCGACCGGCTTGGCTGTGCAAATTCTACAAGCCGATGGTAAGACTCCAGTAACATTAGGAGTAGACACCCCTATTGTGCGCTTGCAGGACGGCATAACCGATGTACCGCTTAAAGCCCGTTATATCCAAACAAGCAGTTCCGCGGCCGGACCACAGCCAGGCAGTGCAAATGCAACAGCGAACTTTACGTTAACATATAAATAAGGAAACCCAATATGAAACCACTCCCACTTGATATAATTCCACTCGGAGAGCACTTCTATCTCTTTCAAAAAACTCTTGGAAACCCTAGCAAAAAGCTTATCATAACAAGCCACGGGGCCTATGTGCCCGGCATGAATACTCGTGTCCCAGCCAATACCTCACTGTTTTTTTATGGTCCGGACGGCAAGACCCTGCAAGATCCGGGTTTGAGTAGTGTCATGCGCAACGAAGTTACACCCTTTGAGCGGCGAGAACCCGAAAACCCAATACGTAATTACTTATTGTCCAAATACAGTAAAGATTCATATTTTGCAATTAGCTATGGCGTCAAACTAGAGGGCGTAGACGTACTGGCCGTACGCAATCGCAAGGCACCGGGGCTACTGCTGAAAAATAGCTTTCTTTCATTAGAAACCGCGCTTGCCGAATTGGCGAAAGAAGGTATCTACTACGAAGAGGTCCACTGCGTTTTCTGTCGCAATTTCCTGCTCGATTCAAAGCCAGAAACCCATATCGCTCCAGTGGCTTCATCACCACTTCCTATACAGAGGACGCACACGTCGCGACAGCAACTAATGAGTATTTGCACCGTAGCCAAAAGCCCAGCGGCGCTCCATAGGCCCCATTTTCCACGCAGCCTTTCAGCAATCCGCTTTGCCTTTCCTACTAACGAGTGCACCGAAAGCTCGCGCATTACTCTTGAAAGTAAAGCCCAGGGCGAGATTCTTACAAAACTTGATCACTATGATTATTCAGATCGCTTCATCGAGAGCGGTGAATATCTGCCCAAACAAATGCCGAAGCTCCAGCCCCCCCCCCAATTGGGCCGAATTCATAAATGACTACCTGCCGTTAATCAATGGCCAGATCAATACCCAACTATGGAATCAAAGCAGTCAGCACCGACAAGTCGGCATCCGGAATATTTTTAGGGAATGGGATAGTATCGTACCCGGCAGGCTAATTAGAGTCTGTTTTCTATTAGCAGCAAGCCGTTGAGCGCACTCCAGCCATAGTGGCTGGAGTGCAAAGGGGTATTGAAATACATCAATCTCTAAGGCAACGCCCCAAAACTTCGAAAAAATAGTGTCTTTAACAACACTATAAATTCAGTAGCTGATAATAGGTAGGATTAGCCTCGCACTCACCCAAACCACATTCCAACAATGTAGAGACCAGATTTGCAGCGATTAGAAGTATGAATATAACAATCGACAACTTTCCAAGAAAAAGTGTTTGCTGCTTGACAGATGATGGTTGTTCCCAGCTCTTAAGCAGCAAAAGCCCCGAGATGAATACCATGGATGCAAGGGCAGACACCACAGCCCATGTATAGAAATGCAGGCCCATAAGCGTCACCCCATAACCTGGATCCCCCGGGAGGATATGCAGAAATACCTGACGCGAGGCGATAGCTCCAGTCAGCAAGCTGCCTAATAGCGCAATACCGTAGTGAGCACTGCGTATACCAAAACGCACATTCATTAAAAAGCCAAAACCTATGGTAATCATGCCTACGCGTTGCAGGAGACATAAAGGACACGGTAATTCATGCTGAAACAGCTGATAATAGAATGCAATTACCAGCGACACACTTATACCTAAAAGACCAAGAATATTGAGCGTATCGCCAATATTGAGCTTGGAGGATTGGGGAGGATTGTCCCCGCTCAAGGGTTGCGAACGGTTGTTACTTAACATGGCAATGCCTTTCAAAAGGATAAGGTAAGGGGATCAGTTGAGTGGTAGTTAAACCACACCAGACTGACAATTACTAACAGCCCCCACAGACAGAATCCTGCTCGCCTTTTTCCGAAAAAAATAGCAATCGCACTCAGCAAGGCAATTAAGAAGGGTAAAAACATATACATTATGTAGCTTTCCTTTATGAAGACCGATGCAAACTATGTTGATTTAAGCCTGGTCGCAGCACCTGCACTGACTTATGCATGCCAGTTTTTTCATGCACGATCAGTCTTGACGCTCATATCAACTTTTTGATCATATCTGGTCCAACAAGAAAAACGTACAACTTTCATTTGCAAAGCGTAAAGAAACGTGATCGCCGTCACCAAAAACACGATCCAACAAACGTGTACTGAACGTTAAAGCTCAAGATGGAACACGGTTAACCCCCTGCCGCCCTTCATCTGATTCGCATCGATTGGCGTAGGCCTTTTGTGTATATGCGAAAACGAGGACGAAGCTGTGTGAGCCCCAAACACAACTCCCAAAGGAAGGAACGCCGAGCGTGAAGCAGGTGCAATCGTTTTGTATTGATCCCATAGCAAAAACAGCCCCTCGGACATCCATATCCTGAAGAGGCTGTTCCAGCATCGAAAAACCTGTCAGTGCGACTTCATCCCCGCCGCCTGCATGAATAGCCGGATCAGCATGGCAAACACACCTAACGCCGCCACGCTGCCTGCATAAATCACCAGCATCCAGCCCAGTCGCTGCCGTAGTAGTGGCTTATGTTCGGTCGGTTCAACAATTCTCTTGCTGTCCATTGGGGCGCTCCTCTGCTAGTGGTAGCCGTCTTCGTGGGTCACCTTGCCGCGGAACACGTAGTAGCTCCAGAAGGTGTAACCCAGGATGAATGGGATGATGAACAAGGTACCGACCAGGAGGAAACCCTGGCTTTGAGGTGGTGAAGCGGCGTCCCAAATTGAAATGGATGGTGGCACGATGTTCGGCCATAGGCTGATACCCAAGCCGCTGTAGCCGAGGAAGATCAACACCAGGGTCAGCAGGAACGGTGTGTAGTGCGCATTACGCGCCACAGCCTTGAATATGCCCCAGGTTGTTACCAATACCAGGATCGGCACCGGCAGGAACCAGAACACATTCGGCTGGGTGAACCAGCGTGCGGCGATCTCGGGATGGGTTATTGGGGTCCAGATACTGACGATAGCGATTGCCGCCAGCAGCACGAGAGCCAGCGGCCGCGCCAGGTCGTGCATCTGCTCCTGTAACTTGCCTTCGGTTTTCATGATCAACCAGGTGCAACCCAGCAAGGCATACGCGACGATCAGCGCCACGCCACAGAACAGGCTGAAGGGTGTCAACCAGTCCAGCCCGCCGCCAGCGTACTGATGGTTGACCACTGGTATGCCATCAATGAATGCGCCCAGTGCTACACCCTGGAAGAACGTGGCGACCAGTGAACCACCGATGAAGGCCTTGTCCCAGATATGACGCTTGTCTTCCTTGGCCTTGAAGCGAAACTCGAACGCCACGCCACGAAAGATCAGCCCGAATAGCATGAAAATCAGTGGCAGATACAACGCCGACAACACCACCGAGTAAGCCAGCGGGAAAGCACCGAGCAGCGCTGCACCACCCAGCACCAGCCAGGTCTCGTTACCGTCCCAGACGGGGGCGACGGTGTTCATCATGACATCGCGGTCACTCTTGTCCTTGATAAAAGGGAAAAGAATGCCAATCCCCAGGTCGAAGCCGTCCATGACCACGTACATCATGATGCCGAAGATGATGACCACGGCCCAAATTAATGGAAGATCAATACCCATGACTCAATTCCCCTTGCTCAGGCTGTGGCTGTGATCGCCTTCACCGTTATTGTCGGCGGCCGATAGCGGACGGGCCGGCGTACGTTGCTGACCAGGGCCTCCGTGGCTGATCTCTGCGCCTTCATTGGTCTTAGGACCTTTGCGCACCAGACGCATCATGTAGCCGAAACCGGTCCCGAACAGCGCGAAATACACCACGACAAACAGACCCAGGGTAAGGCTCATCTGCGCCACACTGTGGTTCGACGAGGCATCGGTAGTACGCAGCAGGCCATACACCACCCACGGCTGACGGCCGATTTCAGTGGTGAACCAGCCGGCGAGAATCGCGATCAGGCCGGACGGTCCCATGAACATCGCCAAGTACAGAAACGGACGGCACTGGTACAACGTTCCGCGCTTGCGCAACCACAAGCTCCACAGTCCTGTGAAGACCATCAACATGCCGAGGCCGGCCATGACCCGGAACGACCAGAACACAACGGTCGAGTTGGGGCGGTCTTCAGGGGCAAACGACTTCAGCGCGGGTACCTGTTTGTCCAGGCTATGGGTCAGGATCAGGCTGCCCAGGTAGGGAATTTCGACGGCGAACCTGGTCTTCTCGGCTTTCATGTCCGGCCAGCCGAACAAGATCAACGGAGTCGGTTCATTGCCATGATTTTCCCAGTGACCTTCAATCGCGGCGATTTTTGCCGGTTGATGTTCCAGGGTATTCAGGCCGTGCATATCACCGACCATGGCCTGAATAGGCGTGACGATCAGGGCCATCCACATGGCCATCGACAGCATGGTGCGGATCGCCGGGTTATCACGGCCGCGCAACAGGTGCCAGGCAGCCGACGAACCGACGAAGAAGGCGGTGGCGACAAACGCCGCAATCGACATGTGTGCGAGGCGATACGGGAACGAAGGGTTGAAAATCACCGCCAGCCAGTCCGTCGGAATCACCTGGCCGTTAACGATTTCGAAACCCTGAGGGGTCTGCATCCAGCTATTGGACGCCAAGATCCAGAAGGTCGATATCAGCGTTCCCAGAGACACCATGACGGTAGAAAAGAAATGCAGTCCGCGCCCGACCCGGTTCCAGCCGAACAGCATCACTCCCAGAAAGCCCGCCTCAAGGAAGAAGGCTGTGAGTACCTCATAGGTAAGCAGAGTACCGGTGATGGGGCCGGCGAAGTCCGAAAAACGGCTCCAGTTGGTACCGAACTGATAGGCCATAACAAGACCGGACACCACGCCCATGCCGAAGTTGACGGCAAAGATCTTCGACCAGAAGTGGTACAGATCACGGTAGGTATCGTTGCGGGTCTTCAGCCACAACCCCTCAAGAACCGCCAGGTAACCGGCCAAACCGACCGTGATCGCCGGAAACAGAATATGGAACGAGACCGTAAATGCGAACTGCATTCGCGCCAAGTCTAATGCCTGTAGATTAAACATAACTACCCTCTTATATGCAGATAAAGCATGACTGCAACAGTGCGCTCAAGTTAGTTGCTGAGTTCTACATGACCGACATACTTTCTCCGCCGGGATGACATGCAGGATCACGAACGGTAAGCCGGCTCAAGTTTTCTTTCGATCAGCAAAAGACCATGAAGCCAACTTCAACCACCAGAATTGAAATACAAGAAGCGAGTCATTGGATTACGGCGAGCTGTGAGCTCATTACCTCACAGCCCGAAGAAAAGTCATGTCTGAGCAGAACTAGTTTGTCAGTAGCTGATAAACCACGGGGTTAGCCTCACACTCTCCGGTACCACACTCCAGAACTGTAGATGCCAGGTTTGCAGCTATCAGGAAAATAAATACGGCCATGGCCAACTTCCCAAGAGCGTGCGCCTGTTGCCTGATAGGTGTTGGCTGCTCCCAGCTTTTAAGCAGCAGAAGCCCCGAGATGAACACCATGGATGCAAGGGCAGACACCACGGCCCATGTGTAGAAATGCACGCCCAAAAGCGTCACCCCATAGCCCGGATCCCCTGGAAGAATATGCAGAAACATCTGGCGTGAGGCGATAGCTCCGGTTAGCAGACTCCCTAATAGCGCAACACCGTAGTGAGCGCTACGGACACCAAAACGTACATTCATTAAAAAGCCAAAACCTATGGTAATCATACCCACTCGTTGTAGCAGACATAGCGGACATGGCAGTTCATGCTGAAACAGCTGATAATAAAACGCAATTACCAGCGACAAACTGATGCCCAAAAGACCAAGAATATTGAGTGTATCGCCAATACTGAGCTTGGAGAGCTGAGAAGCGCTCTCCCCCATCGAGGGCCGCGAGCTATGGTTACTCATTCTCTAATACCTTTCAAAAGGATAGGTTAAGGAGATCAGTTGAGTGGTAGTTAAACCACACCAGACTGACAATCAGTAACAGCCCCCACAGCCAAAACCCTGTTCGCTTTTTCCCGAAAAATATAGAGATGGCGCTCAGCAGAGCAATTAAGAACGGCAAGAACATATACATTGTGGACCTTCCTTTATAAGAAGTGATACAGCGCTACTTTCATTTAGGATCAGCCAAAGCCCTAAATTAATCAGCCTCGCTAGAGCGCATCCGAAAATCTGCTTGTTCCCATCAAAAACATGACCCACCGAGCTGTGTACAAACACTGCAAGGTGCAAAACAGAACGCTGTTCAACATCCAATACCCTTTAGAAATGGAGCGCAGCCTGGGGAGTCCATGAAAGTCAAGTCAAGATCAGTGAAAAGCTGCTAGCCCATGGTCGCCAGCATAAATTGACGCACCACCCCAATGGTCCGCTCAAATGCCCAAGAGGTTTGAGCGGCAAAATACCTACGCGTCATAGCAATCCTCCTGATGTGTGTGTGGATGACCATGTGTGCAGTCTAGGTTATTTCCTTATCGGTTTTTCACCGTATTATCGGCATGCGTTATCGATTTTACCGATAATGATTTGCCGTGGTGCCAATGTGGAACACATTAGAGGTGCACGGTGGAGCCTATCGCCATCGCTTGTTCCGTTTGCGATGGTGCCCCCCTCCCCAAGGACAGGACAAACGGCCCGCTTTGCCGGAAACGCCAGTGCCCGGTTCTCAACGAGTCCAGGCTCTGGCAGAACATCCAATCTGTCCGGGTGCCGCCGACGAAAAAGATGCCCAATGGGATCGACAGGCCTTGGCCAGCTATCACCTCACACCAGAGCCCCACATCGGGCGGTCAAAAGCCCAAGCATTTCGTGTTCTATCGGGTAACGAGCGACGAGAAGAATCGCGACTATCGGTATGAACGCATCACAAAACAGGTGGTCTTCACCATGGATCCACTGTCATTATCAGCCAAGAAATCACCGTAGATCCCTACGATGAGATTCGCCCACCTACCTTCGGGCGAACGCCTTAACAAAAATAATGGCATTACCTTAGGAAATGGATAGATGGAATGATCTCATCGACCTAAAGATCCATATAACAGCCACTGCCAACAGTGCCAAATAGGTAGGCGATGTAGAGATGCTTCGCGAGAGGCCCATCCATCAGGAATGGAGGCCCGTTCGCGCATGTCTTCAAAGAATTTTAATCCGCAGGCTAAAACCTTCTATCGCCCCATCGACGCAGCGTTGCGCTGGTGCAATCTCATTCGTTTCGAGGCACAAATCTTACAGGCTACCTGGTCTTCCCCAGAGGAACTCAAGCTCCTATTTCCTCAGTGGCCATGCCTACAGTCCAACACCGAACTAATTTATGACGCTATTCGCAATGGCGAATTACCCTATGGCTGTTTCGGCATTTCGGTACCCCTAGGCACTATCGTGGAACCCAATTTATTGACGATTCGGCATTCAAGTCTACGTCAATGGATGCAGGTCTATTATCCTGATCAACGACCCACCTTTCTATTCGAGTCTGGCGACAACGCTCAAGAAAAAATCAGCCTGGGTGTTTACTTTAGCCTCCAGGCCGAGCGTGATGCCTTACTGCGAGAACGGGATACTCTGCAGCACCAGCTCCAAAGTGTCGAAGCAGACCTTCGGACTCTAGGACTTGAACAGGAAAGCCTTAAATCACTGGCGAATGTCCAGGGGCAGCTCAGCGAGCGGAGCGAGAACACCTATCTGAAGATCATCGGTGCCTTGCTCAACACCTTTTTGGACTCATCACCTGCTGGTAAGCCTCTTTCCGTATTCAAGAGTCAAGCTGCAATAGTTGACGCTGTGACTGCTCGCCACAAGGACATTCCCGGTCTCAGCAAACGAACATTGGATGAGAAGTTTGCTGCCGCCAACCGTAGCCTCAAAAAAACACCTGAACCATAGCATTGCACTGCAATCCTCCTGATTGCAGTGCAATGACTTCGCGCCTTTGCTGCCATTTAATTCAAGTCACTTCCCACCACGCGCCAATCGGCGCCAGGAGAGACCAGCATGTCCAGCCAATCCTCCCCCATCACTGAAACACCTCAGCCACAGGTCGGACGGCACATCATGCGCCGCGACGAAGTTGAAAGAAAAACCGGCTTCAAGCGTGCGCACATCTACAACCTGATGAAGGAAGGCAGATTCCCTCAAGCCAAGCGAATTGGCCTGCGCGCGGTTGGCTGGGACTCGCTGGAGATCGAGCAGTGGATCGTTGAACGCTTAGGTCAGCAGGCCTGATGCCATGCGTGTGGTGTCGGTGATTTCCACCAAAGGTGGGGTAGGAAAAACCACAGTAGCCGCCAACCTCGGTGGTCTGCTGGCGGATGCTGGCCTACGCGTTCTGCTGCTCGATCTGGATAGCCAACCCACCCTCTCCAGCTATTACGCATTGAACCGGAAGGCTGACGCAGGCGCGTACGAGTTCATCGCACTCAACCTAACAGCATCAGCACAGATTATTTCCAGGACAGTGATCACGGGACTCGACTTGATCCTCTCCAATGACGATCAAGGCCGATTGAGCACCTTGCTGCTGCATGCCCCCGATGGTCGATTGCGACTGCGCAATTTGCTCAACAATTTCCCCCCCAATTATGACCTGTTATTGATCGACACCCAGGGCGCACGAAGCGTGTTGCTGGAGATGGCTGTCCTGGCCTCCGATCTCGCCGTCTCTCCCATCACCCCAGAAATGCTCGCCGCCCGCGAACTGCAGCGCGGCACCTTGCAGCTGCTCAGCGAACTCGAACCGTTCCGCCACCTGGGCATTCCCCCACCACCCTTGAGATTACTGCTGAACCAGGTGAATACCATTCGGATAGACACCCGGATGATCATCCGCGGACTGCGCGATACCTATGCTGGGGCTACCAACATCTCAATCCTGGAAACCGTAGTTCCAGACCGAGTGGCGTACCTCAATGCCGCATCCCTCGGTCTACCGGTCCATCGAGTCGAGAAACGCCAGTCAGGTGATCGACGCTCTCCATCAGCCCTGGACACCATGCTAGCGCTGGCCATCGAGTTATTTCCAGAATGGCGCGAAGCGATCTCTGCAGTGAATAGATGTCCGGAAGCGCAATGAGGCGAATCGCCAAGCTGACCATTCTCAACAAATCGTTTTATTTACTCGACATTAGGCCAACTGTGTTTGGCGAGGAGTCTCTAGATGTTGGCTCAGCCTCCCATCATCATTCAACCATCCATTCGACCACAGCACCCACCTTGCGAAGAGTACTGCACCGTAGTCTTTCGCCTGCAGGGTGGTCGCTCGGCCATGGGCTGGTTCCTCGCAGAACTCTCTAAACATTTCGAAGGTTCGGGGACTGTCCAGATCGTCAAATTCGAGGTCGGTGACCATTTGCGAAACCGGCGCTAACTGAGGTTATTTAGATGAAGAAGCTCAGTCAGGAGGAGATCACCGACAAGCTGCATCAGGAGCGTTTCTCTCGAGGTCCAGAGCTGGAGCGACTGTCTGATCCAGTCATTGACACACCTATGCTAGTCACTCTGGAGCAGTTGCGGCCCTATGAACACAACCCACGCTTCATCCGTAATCCGCTTTACAACGATATCAAAGCCTCAATCCGTGAGCGCGGACTAGACCAACCACCACCGATTACCCGCCGCCCGGGAGAAACCTATTTCATCATCCGCAACGGTGGTAATACCCGCTTGGCGATTCTTGGCGAGCTGTGGCAGGAAACCCGTGACCAGCGCTTCTTTCGCATTCACTGTCTGTTCCGCCCCTGGAACAGTGAGATCACTGCCCTGCTCGGCCATCTGGCTGAAAGCGATCTGCATGGCCAACTCACCTTCATCGAACGTGCTCTGGCAGTAGCCAAGCTCAAAACCATGCTCGAAGCAGATGGAGTTGTGCTCTCACAACGTGAGCTGGCACGACGCCTTGCCACTGGGGGTTATCCCATTTCGCAGTCACACATCAGCCGGATGCTGGACACCCTCGAACACTTACTGCCCGCTATTCCACAAACCCTGTATGCCGGATTGGGGAAGCCCCAGGTCGAACGCCTGATCGCTCTGCGCAGCCAGGCTGAACGAACCTGGAACCGCTATCCAACCACCACTGTTGTGTTCACCGAGTTCTGGCTCGAAACCCTGAGCGACTTCGATGCCGCCCCAGAGTCCTTCGATCTTGAGCAGCTCCAGGATGAACTGCTCGAGCGCATGAGCCGCTTGCTCGGGCAGTCCTACCGCATGCTGGCCCTGGAGCTGAGCGATACCCAACGGGTGATCTCGACGCCTGACATTGTCGCCACCACGCCCTCGAAAAACAGCCCTCAGCCGGGTATTGATAAGGCCGCGGCAAAACCTCCCTCCTCCAAGCTCCGCCCAGAGGCTGAGACAGCGCAAGGGGAGTTGCTCACGCCGCCTGAAACAAATATCAAATCATCGGTCAGCCGCCCGTCACGTGTTCAACAGATTCGCGAACAGATCGATCGTGAGACCTCCATAGAAGCGTTGCCGACTGTCGAAGCCTGCGCGATGAGCGAGATCTGGGCCATCACCCCTGAATTGGATACCCCCGAACAACTGCGTTTGGCCATTGCCACACTGGCGCGGGAAATGGCGACCTACGCCGGACATCCCGAGAGCATCATCGATCAGCAGCTGGGTTTGGGCTTCGCCCTCAACATCGAGCGGCTTGATCTTGCAGCACCTCGCGCGACCGGCATTCACCTACTGCTCCTAGCCCTGCTGCGCGCTCAAGACGACGTGAACTGGGAGGATCGTCAGCAACTGCCCTCGGCCTTGTTCGGCCAACTGTTGTTGGGGGTCTATCAACTCCCGCTGACAGATCGTCCCGCCGTGGATGTGGGGCTGGAGCGACTGCCCGACAGCTTGCTAATCAAGCTGTATCGCCTGATCCGTCTGGCCCGTCGCTTGATCGATTTAACGCTTGCGCATGAAAATAACTCACCGAAGGAGCTGCCATGAGCCTGTCCTTTAATGTGCTCAACCAAGCCATGTTGACCCAGGTGTTACATGAGCTGCGCCTGGGTAACCCACAGCGCTGCAAAGCCCTCGGACTGAGTGAAGACGACATCTATCTGTTGCAATCCTTACCGCCCACCACACTCTCGCGCCTGGCTCATGCCACCGTCCCCTGGGTTGAGGTCAAGATTGACTCGCCAGTGCTGCACCGGTTGATCGAACAAGCCGAACGCGACGAGCAGAACGAGAGGTTGATCAATCGGGCGCTCAAGCTGGGCGCCAGCAGCACCATCATGTACCAGTGCTTCGGCTTGGCACATTCGGAAACCGCCCTGCGCCGCCGTCTACTCAAGATAGAAACCCGTAAGGGCCGCCCTCAGCATTTGAGCGAAGCGCAGGAACATGCGCTCTGGCAGCGCTGGTGCCAGCTACGCGCGCAGGACAGTACCGAAGATCAGCTCGACGCGATGATGATGCTGGCCGAAGAACAACAGATCAGCTTGACCATCGTTTGGCAGCAGATTGACCAGTACAGCAATGGAACATGAACACACCCCCCTGCAGTCGCTGGCAGCGTGTCCTGCAGCAATGTACCCAGCAACTGAGTGAATGCTGGCCCGCACGTCCGACTACTGAGCGACCCTCCAACCAGGCTCTGCAGGCTGGCTTTCTGTTCAGTGGCCAATCACACGAAATCGTGCCACGTCGATTGCTGCTGGATAATCGGCTAACGCCGTTGGAGCGTAATGCCTGGCAGGTGTTCCGGCTCATGCTGCAAGGCCAGGGTGTGGTCACGCCGCGCTATGAGGATTTGCAGCCTTACCTGTCCAGCGTGCCCTACGGTGCATCTGCCTCCCGTGAAACCATCGCGCGCGTCTTGACGATGCTCAGACTGACGCGCTGGCTCAGTTTGGTGAGTCGTGGACGCGATCAGGTCAGCGGACGCCTTCAAGGTTCTCTGTACGTCCTGCATGATGAACCGTTAACCCCCGCCGAAGCCATGGAGTTGGATCAGGATTACCTGGAGCTGGTCGGACATGCCCTAGGCCATGCGACGAAGGCAGTGCGTATTGTCGCCCAGCACGTCGTAGAGGAAGTCAGCCAGGACACGAATATTGATCGGGATCGGTTACCGACGCGGCTCGACAGCTGGGGCGATCACTGGATGTGGCAAGGGTTGGATCAGGCAAGCAATGCCGTATTGCACGAATCCGAATTGGGGGAAGATAACCCGGTTCGGAATCGTGCAAAGCCTCGTTCGGATTGCGAACCAGGCTTGAATGCCAGTGTTTCCAGCACCGTTCGGAGTCCGAACACCGCCTGTACTGTATTAGAAGAAAGTCTTTGTACTGTACCGCGCGCGACCCCAGCGGTAGATAACTTGCACTGGCCCAATCCACTGCATCTGATCCCAAGCGAACGTCAGGCTGTCACCGTGGCGCTGAACAAGCTCAAGCCAGCGGATCGGCAGGCGGTGCTCAACGAGGCGGGGGCACGCTGTGCGGCAGGAAGTGTCCGCAAGCCAGCAGCCTATCTGATGGGCCTGATCCAGCGTGCGCTGAAAGGCGATTTTCGTCCTTGGGCAGGTCAGGCAGAACCGCCGCCAATTGCAGAACCGTTCCTACCCGTCCCCTCGCGCCCGCCCCGAAAGCAACGCGAACCCGCTTCAGCGCTCGCCCAAGCATGTCTGAATGAGCTACGCCAACTGCGTGGCAAACGTCCTGGACCTCAGTAGATTTGATGCCACTGGCATCAAATCTACTGAGGTCCAATATGGGATCGCGATCTATGTAATGCGAACAACATGGCTATAGATATCCACAGAAATGATGCCACCGGCATCACTCGTAACGCCTCCGAAATTAGCCCTCTCAGACCAAACCGAACAGACCGCTTTCAACTTTTCGGCTGCCCTTACCTCTCATCTATCACAACGTTCTCGCCCAAGCCTATACGAGGACAACACCGTGGCCGATCACTACCAACTCAACCTGGGCTCATTGCGCAGCAGCATCACCCTGACCCTGCACACTCACCACGCAGCCCGTATCTGGCAAGGCCGGACTGCGCGTGAGGGTGTGCACTCGATCATGGGCATGGCCGGCTACATCAGCGTCACCAACCTGATCAAACAAACCGCAGCCCAGGATGATCCGTATGCCGACTGGGCCATCGTGCAACTCGAAGAAAAGCTGATGCAGGCCAAGGCAGGGATGCTGGAACTGACCCAACAGCTGGATCGGATTAGACAGGATTTGCCGACACAGATCGATATGAGCGACAACCTCAACATCCATCCCGTCACCTTGCCGTTGTACATCGGCAGCCAGCTGGGTTTCCTGGCGGTCTACCTGCTGACTGACTACGACACCCTGGTGCGTCATACCCTATTGGCCCATCACACCGCGTTGATCGGCCGTAACGATATGGAAGCCTGGATCGACGACGGTGCCCATCTGTTGCGCAGCCTGTTCGGTCAGGCGCAACGCTATCGGCATGCCGGCGTCACACGCGATGACATGGCAGCGAACAACGCCCGTGCCCTGGCGGCCATCGAAAAATGGGGTTTGCCTCCCACGGACATCCTTGAGGGTCATCGCCGCTCCCAGTTCGCACCACCGATCATTCGTCGTGGTGCTGGGACAGTGGATGACGCTGATGCGTTGGCAGAGGACCTGGGAGAGCCCTCTGCAACGGTGGATAAACCGGAGGACGAAGCATGAGTCCGATGATCCCGGTTCGACCAATACCCTTCGAAGCATTGACACCGAATGCTTATCGAACGTTCGAACACGCGGCCTTCCTAAAAGGCCTTTTAAAGCCTTTTAAGGGTAAGGGGGAGTTGGAACACCTGGCGCAAATAGCGAGGGAAATCGAGGCGCAATTATGTCTCCTGATGGAGGCTGTTGTGCAGCAGGCCGCACAGCCTCCTTACTCACTGCTGGATATTCGATTGGTGCTGCAGAACACCAGCGCGGGCAGCACTTTCTTGCGTTGGCGCACCCGTGACTTCGCCCGCATGGGGGTTTCAGTCTGGGAGTACCAGATCCGTAACCAGGTCCTGCCACAAGCCGTACGCGAGAGATTGCACCGTTTCGAATGCGATCGCATTGCCCTGAACCTACAGATGAGCGTGGTGCATTCGCTCTACCGCCAGGCCACGACCTGCGCGATCAAAATGGACAGCGCCGAACGGCTGCTGCGCCAGTTCACAACCGCAGTGGAGGTATCACGATGAGTACTTTTTTCCTCGGCGAAGGCAACATCGGCAGTGCGCCAGAGTTCCAGGAATTTCCATCAGGCAATGACGAGCCACGGCGCTTGCTACGGCTGAATGTGTACTTCGACAACCCCGTGCCACGCGAGGGTAGCTATGAAGATCGAGGCGGCTATTGGGCACCGGTTGAGCTCTGGCACCGCGAAGCTGAACATTGGAGCACGCTGTACCAGAAAGGCATGCGTGTACTGGTCGAAGGTCGCACCGTGCGCGATGAGTGGGAGGACAGCGAAGACAACGCGCGGGTGACCTTCAAGATAGAGGCCCGCCGAGTCGGCATCCTGCCTCACCGTATGCACAGCGTGGTCATGCGGGAGCGATCCAATAACCCGGCAGCGCCTGCGAAACACGTTGGGCAAAATACAGAGCAGGCCAGTTCACCTTCGTTGAAACCAAAAAAAGCGTAGAGGGGTCACCACCTACGGACTGATCGATTTCAGGCATAAAAAATGCGCCTTTGCGCGAAGTTGCTGGCCTGTTGTTACTTGCTGCTCGTGAAGATCCGTACTGTAGTCCAACTTCAACGGGGGCAGCAGCCTCCGCCCATTCAAGCCTGCCCTCACCGACTAAGCTGAAGTCCGGCCAGGAGACTTTCCTGCTCTACCACTCAGCTCTCGCCCGCAGCCACGCCGACTGGCTGATCGGCATGAAACCTCAGTCGTTTGTTTACCCTTCTTGGCGACGGGCGGGCTACGAAGGCGTCCTGTCAGTGCGACGCGTCCAGACACCCACTTGACGTCTGACCCTGGATGCATTCGTCGCCAGGCAGGCAAACTGGATAGCGCAACTGGTCGCACACTGCGGCTCACTGACTTTAGCTATGCCTGTCGAAGCCAGCCCAGCCTGTCCCACTTGCAACGCCTCAATGCTCAAGCGAAAGGGGAAATCAGGGCCGTTCTGGTCATGCTCCCACTACCCGGACTGCAAGGGCACTGCCCCAATCAGAAAAGATACGCGTCGCCCATGATGCGCCAATGGAGATCAACATGAGCATTGGGGTCAATGTAGTGGTCAGTGCATCATCAACGGCGACTGATCCCTCTCTAAGTCGATTAAGGGCTGTCCAATTTCACGGGCCAAAGCAATGCCTGCTGCCATCCATATCTGCCCCAATTCGTTGAAGGCCTGCAGGTGTGCAGAATCTTCGTTGAGCCAATGGACAAGGCTGTCGAAGTGTTCGGGGTTATCAGGGCAATCATGGATCCTGATGAACAACTCCAGTGTTCGATCCCAGATCAGATCCATGACGTTCTTGCTCACCTCTTCCATGCTCAACCTTTCCTCAGCTTGGCCCTATCAGACCGTTCACTCACACTGGCTACCCTGAACTCTGACTCCTGGAGGAACAGAACTCACGTCGCGCCATACAGCTATTTCAGTCAAAATAACGACTCAATAAGTCGATACTCAACCTTTAAGGATGTTCATGTCAATGGGTCTTTGCTCAACCATTCGGGTTGAACTGGAGAACTCATCACTTGGCACATAAACATCCAACCCAAGCCCAAATCGGGCGCATGATCGCGAAGCACCGCACCGAGCGTAATCTGACTCAGGAAGAGGTGGCTGAACGCTTAGGAATCGGCAGCGAAGCCATCTCGCGCTTGGAACGGGGTATGGTGGAGCTTTCCGTGGTCAAGCTGATGCAACTGGCGGATATCTTCGACTGCCGGATGGATGAACTGCTGACAGCGTCGAGCAATCGCCCCAATGACCAGGGCCAGATGATCGCGGGTCTGCTGAGTGGACTGAAAGAACGCGACCGTGCCTTTATCTTGGCAACCGTCGAACATTTAGCCGCTCATCTCGCCAACAAGTGAGTGCATTCACTCGCATCCGATGCCGGGGTCTTTGAGGAGGCGCACTCTGCCTTGACGTCGTCCCACCCTCTCTGCTGTAGTGCCTCAGGATAATCGCCAACGGCGACCCAAGACCGATTCGCTCCGGGTAGCTTGGTCGGACTCCTAGAGTTCGGAGCCTTCTCTTCTGTGGGATTTCAATCCCGATTTTTACTCGACCTGATCGTGGTGGCGGATGACCACTGTTGCCTCTGCTAGGCAATAACGGTCATCCGCCTCGGCGATCGTATTCAGTCCCGGGGCCCGCCGAGGAAACACTGGGCACCCTTTGTGCGCGGATGCGTGCCAGCATGTTCCGACCCAGGCCACGACAAGGGTCGGTTGACGAATCAAGGCGCAGTTAAACCAAGCTTTGCGAGGAGCTTTTCGACTGCGTATGTCCGTCAAAGGTGGCCTTTCTATTCCTCGCCTAGTGACCCACCAGGCCAGCTCTTCTTTTTCTCATTCCAATGACTGCCAGCGTATTCCGGCCATAAAAAATCGGGTTGCGGCGTCTTGACGCTCCCCTGTGACAGGCTTATACAAAGGGCGTGGTTCGCTGTCGTTGACAGCCCAGCCCAGGTAGCTTGAACCTTCAAGGCTACGCCACGTTCGTGGTGGTTTACCCAAGTGCGATCAGCGTTCGGAAGCTCGCGCGGTTACCGCTTCAGCGGTGATGAATGCCCACTACTCCATGCCTGCGGATCACCACCGCAGACGTTTCTCTGCTGCACCGCTATTCTCCCAGACGCATCGTTCTGATCGTCATAGGCTTGCCGGTGGCGAGTCGTGCATTGCTCATCTTACCCACCCTGACGGGGGCTCACTTCCCCGTCAGGGATTGTGCGCCGCCGTTTTCCCTTGAAACAGGAGAACCACCATGGCCCACGCCAACCATCCCCAAGAAGCAACCACTTACTTCAACCTGCACACCGTCGGTATCGGCTACCTCAACCGTGTTCGTGAAGTACAAGTCCGCCGCGGCCAACCCTTCATGGCGTGCGATATCGCCGCCCTGCACGGTGCCACCGATGCGGTGGAGTACACCCGCTTCGACTGCAAAGTCGCCGGGGGCGAAGCTGAACGCTTGGTTCGTCTCTATATGGACGCCGTCAAAGCCGAGAAAAAGGTCTTGCTGTCGTTCCGTATCGGCGACCTGTGGATCGATCCGTTTCTCTACGAGAAAGGCGCTAAACAAGGCCAGCCAGGCGCCAGCCTGAAAGGTCGTTTGCTGTTCATCGACTGGATCAAGGTCAACGGCACCTTCGAGTACAAAGCGTCCGCCAGGCAGGAAGCAACAGCACCTGCTGAGCAAGCGCCCAACATTGAGCCATCTTCACCATCGACTGATGCCGATGCTGAGGAAAACGGCAAACCAACAGAGGCTCAGGTCGAATCTGAATCTCCATCCACTCCCCCTACGGCCCGCCGTGTTGCCACCCGTACCGTTCAGTCCGCCTGAACAGTCCACGATGTTGCTCATCAAGGCGCTCCCTCGAGCGCCTTTCTTCAATCCGCACAGGGGAACCATCATGGAATCCTTTTGGCTTTGCGACGACTGCCTGTTCGCAGCTGCTTACGAGGACTACGGCATGTTATCGCTCTACTATACGACGGATGAAGTCGAGAAACGCATCGCCGGTATCCATCGTGGACTGACTCGATTAATGCCCATCAGTGCCGACTTCGATCCCGAAGCCGGCTGGGGAATAAAAGCCTTTTCCCCATTGCCCTGCGACTGTTGTGGTTCACACCTACACGGTCAACGCCACCGATTCACTCGGCTGTAAACAGCGCGCCATTTGCTAACACCCGCGACTCTATATCCACCTTGGGGACACCACTCCCCTCGGGCGTGTACCCCTGATTGTTCCCTTCGGAGGTACCACCATGAGCACCCAACTCACACTGATTGAAACCTCGGATTTCGAGGCTGATCGCATTGCCCAAGAAAACCAGCTGATCGACGAAGCGCTGCATATTCTGGATCGTCGGCTGTTCGCCCGTGGCCCTAACCTGACGTCGCCTGACACCGTAGCCTCGTACCTAAAACTGCATCTTGCGCAACAAGAGCATGAAGTCTTCGGTGTGATTTTTCTCGATGCCAAGCACCGCGTGTTGGCGTTCGAGGTGCTCTTTCACGGCAGCATTGATGGAGCCAGCGTTTACCCCCGTCAAGTCGTTAAGCGCTCCCTCGCGCATAACGCTGCAGCCGCCATTTTTGTTCACAACCACCCCTCAGGTTGTACGGAACCCAGCCAGGCGGATCGCCTCTTGACCGCACGGCTGAAGGAGGCCTTGGCATTGATCGAAGTGCGCGTACTGGATCACTTCATCGTGGGTGAAGGTCGCCCGCTCTCCCTTGCCGAATATGACTGGCTTTAACCCTCACAGGTGCCTTCGGACGCCTTGTTCATTTTCATCCTGGAGAATGCTCATGAACCTCGTATCCCAAGCCGCAGCCCTGCTACCAGCCTCAAACCCATTTGCTCGCGGCTACGACAACCTGCATATCGAACGGCTGCTACTGATCACCTACGAAGACGACTGCCCTCCCTGCTTTCGACCTCTGCATGACGTACAAGCCCATCTGCCCGACAATGAGCTGCAACTGTTCCCCTGCCTGTTCAATGACGATTTCGCCTTGATCAGCGAAGGCCAATCCATTCCGGATGATTTGGATGAATGCTGTCAGTCCATCGGACTGGTGCGCCAAGTAATCTATGCCGTGATGGGCGAAATACACAACGAGCGGCATCACCTCGGTGACCTGTACTCCCTGGAAGAGGCTCAAGCCATGGTCCATCGATTGAGCTTCAAAACAGGACACTACAGTCGAGCCTGGGAGATCAGTACCGCACACCTCACTGAAGAAGCATTGCGCTACTTGGAAAGCCGGGCTGGCAATTTCGACTCCAGACCAACAGGTCTGCTGTTCGAACCCTTTGCCTTGACGGACTGCAATGGCGTCGGGTGTAAGTTGATCGGCACGCCCTGGACCGACGATAACCTGTTGAAGATCGAGGGCAGTCCTTACTTATCGCTGAGGCAAGAGCAACTCGATACCGGTACGCCAGTAGCGTTGATCAAGGTGCTATACCTCGCGGCATTGGTGGATGTGCGATTGTTAATCTTCGACCCCGACGCTGCCGTCTTGGAGGGGCTCGCCATTTTTGATGAATAGCAACGTGTTCAGCGTTAACACGACCCATCTTGAATCAACTTTCTCACTGAATCGGCCCGTCACCTCATGCCAGGTTCTGCACTGAATCTGACATGAGGCTTTTTCCATGGAGCGTTTTTTCACGCCTGTCTGCCTGCTGGGTTTGTTGAGCGCCTGCACCGCGCAAATCCCCAACACATTGCCGACCACCTCGACGATCGACAGTGGCTCCAATCGGGCCCAGTTCTCGAGAGATTCAGCCGAAGAAAATCATCCGGCAGAACTTCGCTATGGCCGCTATACGCTGGTCAGCACCGAGCCCACCACGGAACAACGCGATCTTCTCGCTCAAGTCATTGACGTGAGTATCCCGTCCCGCCTGAGCCCTTCGGTGCAGGATGCGTTGCAGTACGTGCTGCTGCGCTCGGGCTATTCGCTCTGCCCCGTTACCGCGTCCGTGAGGGTGCTATTTTCCCGGTCTCTGCCCGCGGCCCATTACCGACTTGGTCCAATCCCTTTGCGCCGCGCGCTGCAGGTGTTGGCTGGCCCCGCCTGGCAGCTCACGACCGACGAAGTTAGCCGTTCGGTCTGCTTTGAACAGCAAAAAACGGAGGCCGGCGTCGCGCTGATCACACCCGTCTCGCCCCATCAGTCGGAGGCACGCCCATGAAGGCCTCGACGTTTCAAACCCTCATTGTTGGGTTGCTTTGCCTGGCGGTCGCCGGCCTCAGCGGTGGTTTGTACAACCAGTATCAACGCGTGGCCGAGCTACAGAGTACAAACACTCAGCACCTACACACTCTGGACACCCTGCAACGTGATGCAAACGCCCTCAAGGACGCACAGGAGAAGCTGCAGTACGCGCTGAAAGACCTGAAGCAGATGGTCGATAGCGGTGAGCAACAGGCCAATACCCTCGATCCGATGCTGGATCAATGGGCGCAAGAAATACAGGAACTGCGTGACGGTCTGGCAGCCCGCGCCACCGCAACGGACATAACAGCGCTACGCACACGCCTTGAGCACGTCGAACAGCAGATCCTTGAGCTCAAGACCCAGCCATCAACTCCACAATCGACGTCTTCCACGGCCAAGCCGAAACAGACCGCTCACCCCAAACCCATCTCGCTCTCGCCGCCGTTTTCAGTATTGAGTGTCGAGTCCCGCGGTGGTGAGCGCTTTCTGGCGGTCACACCTCATGACAGTCGCTCTCTAACGGATGTCCGGCTGCTACATAGCGGTGAGCAGTTCGGGGCCTGGCGCCTGAAAAAGCTAGAGCCGAACTCAGCCATCTTCGCGGTGGCCGCTCAGCCAGACCAGACCGTGCAATTTCCTTGAGAAGCGATCATGAACAGAGCGCTACTGCCCAACGTCGTCTGTCTGGTTTCGCTACTGGCCATGGGCGCTGCGATGGGCAATCCCGCCACGACACAGTCACGGAACCACGACACGCAGGTCGCTCCCCTGGGGCACTCTCACTCTGAACAGGCGGCGAACTGGGGGCTGACGGAGCAGGAGTGGACGCGCTTCAAACAGATCCAAGCCGGCCCACGCGGTTTCTGGAGCCCGAGCCTCGATCCGTTGACCGCACTCGGAGTCGAGGCCGAGACCGACCAACAGCGCCAGCGCTATGCCGAATTACAGGTAGCGCTGGAAGCCAAACGCGCTGAGCGCGAGTTGGCCTACCAAAACGCTTACACCGCGGCCTGGGCCAAGCTGTTTCCCGGGCTGCTGC
Source organism: Pseudomonas sp. FW305-25 (assembly GCF_017351415.1). Classification (NCBI taxonomy): domain Bacteria; kingdom Pseudomonadati; phylum Pseudomonadota; class Gammaproteobacteria; order Pseudomonadales; family Pseudomonadaceae; genus Pseudomonas; species Pseudomonas sp. FW305-25. The sequence goes on from NZ_JACNDE010000021.1 coordinate 85,359, forward strand.
CGATCCAGGGCATGGCATCCCCGTCCCCTGCCAGCTCAGCGGTCATGCCGCGTCAAGCCTTGTTTGTGGAGGACCACTGCCCAGCGTGCACCGCCGAAGTGCAGCGTCTGCAAAGCAGCGACACGGTGTTCGATATCTACTTGGTGGGCAGCCAAGGCGAGGATGAACGCGTCCGTAGCTGGGCTCGGCAAGCAAACATCGATCCGGCCAAGGTTCAACGCCGGCAGATCACCCTGAACCATGACCGTGGTCGCTGGTTCAACCTGGGTGCTCCGGGGCCATTGCCTGTCACATTTCAACAGGTGAGTGGACAATGGCAACGCCTCGACTGAGTGGTATTGCGCTCATGCTGACGATATTCGTCGTCCAGGCTGACGAACTTCCGCCTCCTGCCTACCAACTGGCAGCGCATGACGCCGACATCCCGTCTACGGTGCTGTTCGCGATTGCCCTGCAGGAGAGTGGTATCCGCGTCCGTGGTCGACTGCTGCCCTGGCCTTGGACCCTGAACATCGCCGGAACCCCCTACCGTTTCGCCACTCGCCAGGCCGCCTGTCACGCCTTGCTTCAGGCGCTCGCTCAACATGACGCCAGGCGGGTCGATGTCGGTCTCGGGCAAACCAACCTGGGTTACCACGGACAACGTTTTTCCAGTCCCTGCGATGCCCTCGACCCCTACCAAAATCTCGCCGTTACGGCCGCGCTGTTGCAGAAGCATCATGCCACCACCGGTGATTGGGTATCGGCGGCCGGACGCTATCACCGCCCGGCGGGAGGAGTGTCGGCCGCGCGTTACCGCGCAGGTTTTTCCCGGCAACTTGCACGGCTGCTGGTTTCCTTCGAACAGGGCACACCATGAAGCGAATCCCCATTGCATGTTATTTCACCCTGCTCTTGGCAGCTTTCGCCCAGTCGGAACTGACCGTTGCAGAGGATCAGCCTAGCGACTTCACCCGCCCCCATTTTCAAGTTTCCTGGCCGCCAATAAACAACAGGACCCAGCCTGATCGGGCCATGCATGCGGACCTGCCCATGTTTGCCGATGAAGCCTGGATACTGCCCGTCCGCAGCTCTCATTTGAGCCCCGGCCAAATCACGCCCCGCGCCCTGAACATGCCGGGCTTGCGGCCATTTTTTCTGGTCGGTGACGATCCCCAGTCGCTGACTTGGCTGCGTCAACGCGCAGCTGAACTGCAGGAAATGGGCGCGGCTGGCCTCGCCGTCGAAGTGGCCAATACTGAAGCCCTGACCCGGATTCGAGCAGCCGCTCCGGGCATCACCATCCTGCCGGTCAATGGCAACGACATCGCCACTCGCCTGCAGATTGAGCACTACCCCGTTTTGATCACTGCCACTTCACTGGAGCAGTGAGCCCAGGTTATGGCCGAGCATGCGATGGAATCCAAGCTCCGGCCAGCAGTGGAGTTATACACCGTAGCGATCTGCATCGCCGCTGCGGTGTTGTGCGTGTACTCGCCCTGGGCTGTGGCCCTGTCACCCGAGATCGGTCTGGTTGCAGCGCTGGCCTATACCCTATTCGGCCTGATCCGCCTGCGACAAGCCTGGGAGGTGCTGCGTTATCGGCGCAATATCCACCGGCTGCCCCGCTACGAGCTGACCAGTCGGCAGATTCCGGTCAGCCGCAAGTGGCTGTTCATGGGGCGAGGCTTTCGCTGGACCCGACTGCACACCCAGCGCTTGGTCGAGGCCCAGGATCCGGCTGTCGCTCACTATGTCGACCAACCGACCCGTTACCGCCTGGCACGTGGACTCGAATGGCGTCTGGAACATGCACCGTTTCCGTTCTCGACACTGGCCCGTGTCACTGCCTGGGACAGTGCCTTCAATCCATTGCGGCCTTTGCCCCCGGTCGGTGGCTCGCCTCTGTTGCATGGAGTCGAGCCCGACGAAACGGAGGTCAGTCTGCCGCTGGGCGAACGGGTCGGACACACCCTGGTGCTGGGCACGACCCGTGTCGGTAAGACGCGGCTCGCCGAGGTGTACATCACCCAGGACATTCATCGCGTCGAACATGAGGTGGTCATCGTCTTCGACCCGAAGGGCGATGCCGACCTGCTCAAGCGCATGTACGTCGAAGCCAAACGCGCCGGTAGGGAGAAAGAGTTTTATGTCTTCCATCTCGGCTGGCCGGAGATCTCCGCTCGCTACAACGCCGTGGGACGTTTCGGACGTATTTCGGAGGTGGCGTCACGCATCGCAGGGCAGCTCAGTGGTGAGGGCAACTCGGCGGCCTTCCGTGAGTTTGCCTGGCGCTTCGTCAACATCATCGCCCGCGCCTTGATCGAGTTAGGCCGGCGTCCGGACTATCTGCAGATCCAACGACATGTGGTCAACATCGACGCACTGTTCATCGAATACGCCCAGCAGTTTTTCGCCAAGACCGATCCGAAAGCCTGGGAAGTGATCGTCCAACTTGAAGGTAAGCTCACCGAGAAGAACATTCCCCGGCATATGGTGGGACGCGAAAAGCGCGTGGTGGCGATCGAGCAGTACCTGGCAGTGAAGCGGGTATTTGATCCGGTAATGGACGGACTGCGTTCAGCGGTGCGGTATGACCGTACTTACTTCGACAAAATCGTTGCCTCGCTACTGCCGCTGCTGGAGAAACTCACCACTGGCAAAACTGCCCAGTTACTGGCCCCCAACTACACCGATTTAGATGACCCGCGGCCAATCTTCGACTGGATGCAGATCATCCGTAAGCGCGGCATCGTCTACGTCGGTCTGGATGCGCTGACCGACGCTGAGGTGGCCGCCGCTGTAGGCAACTCCATGTTCGCCGACTTGGTCTCGGTCGCGGGCCACATCTATAAACATGGTATTGACCATGGCCTGCCCGCATCGGGCAGCCGCAGTGACAAGCTGCCGATCAACCTGCACGCCGATGAGTTCAATGAGTTGATGGGTGATGAGTTCATTCCACTGATCAACAAGGGCGGCGGCGCTGGTATCCAGGTAACCGCCTACACCCAGACCCTCAGCGATATCGAAGCACGTATCGGCAACCGCGCCAAGGCCGGTCAGGTGATCGGCAATTTCAACACCCTGCAAATGCTGCGGGTGCGCGAAACTGCCACCGCAGAGCTGCTTACTCAACAGTTGCCCAAGGTCAACGTGCTGACCAAGACCCTGGTGTCGGGTGCCACCGACACCTCCGATCCTGAGGCCAACACGGACTTCACCTCGTCCTCACAGGACCGTGTCAGCAGCACCAATGTGCCGCTGATCGAGCCTGCTCACATCGTCAGTTTGCCCAAGGGGCAAATGTTTTCCTTCCAGGCCGGTGGCCAGCTCTGGAAAGTCCGCATGCCCTTACCAAAACCCTCCAACGACGACGCCATGCCCAAGGACCTCCAGGAGCTCGCTCAGCGAATGCGGGCGACCTACAACGCACAGGCGGGGCAATGGTGGAGCGCCAGCGGTGGTGGTCCAACAATTAACTTCGATCTGGATCAGGTGGGGTAGCTCTACCCTGACCTAGGTTTCGACTCAGCAGAAAACGATCCAGAAGGCGTAGTCACATCAACTCTGCAGCACACAATGGAGTGAACGATGGTGACCTCCGCCCAGAACACGCCGCCACAACCGATCCAGCGTCCGGGATTGATCATCTCGGCGATCAGTCTGGTCCTGCGCATTATCGGTTTGCTGATCGCCTCGTTGCTGTTCTCGATCCTGATCGAGTTCGCGGGCCTGCTTCTGTTCTGGGGTGATCAGGGTTCGCAACATAGTCAGGCCATGCTAACCAGTGAGTTAGGCTGGCTCAGCGAGCACTTCAAATCTTCACTCATCCTCCAACAGCCTGGTCCAACGATTGTCCAGTGGCTGGATTTCCTCAATCAGTGGTTGCTGGTCAAGACTGGCTTTGCGGATTTTACCCAGCAGGCGCGAGTGTCGAGCCAGGGCAACAGCTTCTGGAGCTGGACCAATCAGCTCTACGTGAGCATTGAGAATTTCGTGCTGGCGGCAGTGTATGTGACCTTTACCTTCGTGGTGCGCCTGACCATTTTGGTTCTGGCCACACCACTATTTTTGTTGGCCATGTTCACTGGTTTTGTCGATGGACTGGTCCGCCGTGACCTACGTAAATTCGGAGCAGGACGAGAAAGTAGCTTCGTCTATCACCGCGCCAAACGAGCAGTGATTCCAATGCTGATCGTGCCTTGGGTCATTTACCTGTCCCTGCCCTTTTCGCTCAATCCAATGGCCGTATTTTTGCCTTGTGCTGTGATGCTCGGTATCACCACGAAAATCACGGCCACTACATTCAAGAAATATCTCTGACTCGGGAAAAGCATTTTTTCTTTTACATATCCCAATAGTTATCCAGAGACCTACAACTGACATACCACGCAAGTGAGGATTAAACCGCCAGAGGCCTTTCTCGGTTTCCACTATGAGTTAGGAAGTCATATGAAATGTAGGCTTCTCAGACTTAAGGGACTCAAGGACCTGACCACCAATTAAACAGGTACGTGAATGGATCAAGGTTTGTATTCAGGACTTTCACCAACAAAAAGGGCCCTTGCAGGCCCTTTCATCAAAACCGATCTTACTGAGCGCGCCACGACTCAACAACATCTGCACCAAACTCGGCTTTCCATTCTTTCAGTTGGCGATGGTTGCCGCCCTTGGTTTCGACCAGCTCACCAGTGTTTGGATTTTTGTAAATTTTCACTTCGCGAGCTTTACGGGCTACCTTTACAGGTGCAGCTATTGGTTTCGAGACACGATTAGCCTGTGGATCCAGGATGCTAATGATGTTCTTCAAACTGAAGCCGTACTCACTAAGCAACGCCCGTAGTTTGCTCTCAAATTCCATTTCTTTTTTCAAACCGGAGTCGCTTTTCATCGACTCGAGCTCTGCGAGCTGTTCAGCCAGTTGTTGCTCAAGCTTACGAAATTCAGCCAAACGAGACATGTGAAGCTTCCTTCAGGTTAAGGAGATGAGGAATGTACGTTTCTATATTAAGCGATGATTCGCTCTTCGTCATCCATACTCCCTTTAAACAGTGGGCAAATCGACTCATTGTCTGATGAGTAGCACATTGCATTATTAAAAGGACAGGAGGGCTGGTTCACGTGCCCCCAAAAACGATAGATCCCATCTCGCGTTTACTACTGAATAATTCAATCTCTCCCATGACTCTGGCTCCATCTCCTCATGGGCCAATAACATGTCGACTACTGCCTTTCGCTGTTTTTTACTTCTTTTACTAACCATCGTTCACGGCAGCACCTTTGCCTCATCGCTCTATGAGCAAGACCAACTTAGCCTGGTCATCCAACAGCTCGACACTATCGACCGTCTTACGGCGCGAGCTGAGACAGCCAGCACGGCTGAATCAGTCGAGCGCTATCGCTTCGACTATCCACGACTGACCCAGGACATTCAGCGCATCCGCCACGGAGTACAGGGTTACCTGTCCCCTTCCCGCGCTCAACCCCGCGATCCCAGTGAACTGGTCGGTGATTACCCCCTCGACACTTCGCCCGCGGAGCCTTCGCCATGAGCATGACTGACGCCCAAACCTCAGCGTTCCAAAACGCATCCGGTTTCTCACCGCAGAGCAGTTCGACACTCTGGCTATCCCTGGTTCTCGTTCTGGCTTTGCTTTGGTGCGCCTGGGTGATGTGGGCGGTTTACCGGGGTTGGGCCACCGGCAGTGTGCGCTTTGGAGCCTTTGGCGGCAGCGCCGCGCGCGTGCTGCTCACCTTGCTGGTTTTGCTGTTCTTCACCCTGTCTTAACACCGGAGATCACCGTCATGCTCAAGTGCCTTGCCCCCCTGAAAAATAACCTGCGTGATCGTGCAAGCCAGCGCCTGATCGGTCTGCTGTTGGTACTCGGTCCAAGCCTGGCTCTTGCCGAACTCCCGACCATGGAAGCTCCCTCACGTGGTGAAGGTTCTGGGTTGATCGAGACGATCAAAAACTACGCCTACGACGGCGGCATCCTGCTCGGCTTGCTGATCGCCCTGCTCGCTTTTTTAGGGGTGGCCTGGCATTCCCTGACCGTCTATGCCGATGTGCAGAACCAACGCAAGACCTGGAAAGACCTTGGCGCGGTGGTCGGAATCGGCGCCCTGCTGGTGGTGATCATTATCTGGTTCCTGACCAAGGCTGCCGCAATTCTGTGAGGTCGATATGAACGACGCTATCGAACGCCTTGCCGACGGCACCTTGGTCTTTCTGCCGGAGCGACTCAATCGTGATCCCGCCGTATTGCGCGGGTTGACCAATGATGAGATGTGGGTAGCGCTTGGCACTGGCGCAGTCATCGGCATGGTGCTAGGTGTTCCCCTGGCGATTGCCACCGCCTCCATTGCGGTGGCGCCGACCGGCATGATCGCAGGCATGACGGTGGTGGTGTTGGTCGGTGGCTCTCTACTGCGCCGGGCCAAACGGGCCCGTCCCGAGACCTGGTTGTACCGCAGGCTCGAATGGATGCTCGCCATGCGTTGGCGCCTGGGTCGCGGCAGTTTGATCCTTCACTCTGGTGCCTGGACGGTTCGCCGTTCGCGTCGACTGCGCCCTGCCCTGTCCCGGTGGCAACCATGAGTCGTTTTCGGAACAAGGTGGACGCCCAACAGGCGCATATCTTCAGCCTGCGTCTGGCGGTAATGATCCTTGCCCTGGTCTGTGCCGGGCTCTGGTACGGTTGGCGCTCGGCACCGACCGATCTGACCGTGCATGTCCCACCGGATCTGCGCTCGGGCAGCACACGTAAATGGTGGGATATTCCCTCAGAAAATGTGTATGCCTTTGCCCTGTACATCTTTGGTCAGCTCAACCGCTGGCCATCGGATGGCGAGCAGGATTATCGCCGCGCTATTTATGGCTTGCAGTCCTACCTAACACCCGCCTGCAAGGCCTTCCTCGACGGCGACTACGAGTACCGCAAGGCTGCCGGCGAACTGCGCCAGCGGGTGCGTGGCGTCTACGAAATTCTGGGTCGAGGTTACAGCGAAGATCCGGAACTCAGAGTGAAGCAACTCGATCGCGACAGCTGGCTGGTCAAGCTCGACCTCAATGCCGATGAATATTACGCCGCCGAACCGGTGAAACGGGTGGTGGTGCGTTATCCATTGCGCGTTGTGCGTTTTGACCTGGATCCCGAGCGCAATAAGTGGGGGCTGGCGCTGGATTGTTATCAGGGCACACCGCAAAAAATCTCCCTGCCTGGAGGTGAGCCATGAAGCGGATTTCTACCCTGGGACTCACCGTCGCACTGATGCTATGGGGAGCTGCAGCGCAGGCCGTCGAGCTTATGCACTGGGAACGCCTACCCCTCGCGGTTCCGCTGGTAATCAATCAGGAACGAGTGGTCTTTGTCGATGAAAATGTTCGAGTCGGCATGCCCTCAACCCTGACAGGTAAGCTGCGCGTACAATCAACTGGCGGCACGCTGTACCTGCGCGCGTCGGAAGCCATTGCCCCGACCCGACTGCAACTGCAATCGGTCGCGACGGGCGAGATCATCCTGCTTGATATTGCTTCCACGCCTGGTGATCAAACGCTGGAGCCCGTGCGTATTGTTAAAAATGTTCAGGTTCAGTCTGCCGAGAAGGAATCTAGCACCGTCCCGGCTCCAGATCGTACGCCAATCCCAGTCGCATTGACCCGCTACGCCGCGCAAAGTCTGTACGCGCCGCTGCGCACCATGGAGTCCCTGCCCGGTGTACGCCGCGTCCCGCTCAAGCCGCGCACCGAACTGCCAACCCTGCTGCCCACCGAAAACGTGTCCAGCACACCCATCGCCGCCTGGCGACTCGGTGATTACTGGGTGACGGCGGTGAAGTTGCGCAATCGTGGTTTAGAGACGGTGCAACTCGATCCGCGCCGGCTTCAGGCCAAGCTGTTCGCCGCGGCCTTCCAGCATGCTTTCCTCGGGCCTATCGGCAGCGCTGAAGACACCACAATTGCCTACCTCGTCACCCGCGGTGCCGGCCTCGAACACGCCATGCTGCTCCCGCCCATTACGCGAGGTGCTGACGATGAAGGCTAACGCCTTGCTCAAATGGCTGGTACCGGCTGCGCTGCTGGCCGTGGTGGTGATCATCCTGAAAAGCTGGGTCGCGGGTGGTAGCGCTCCTTCTCCAGCGAACCCGGTTGATCAGGACAACCTTCAGTTATCCGCCGAGCAAGCCAAGTCGCTTGGCATTGCTGGCGATACCCCGCGCGACACGGTCGCCACCCTGGTCGGCCAGGTGAAGGCCATGCGCAGCGACATGCTCGGGTTGAAGAAACACAACGATTCACTGCAGGCGGAGAACAACCGCCTGCACGAACGGGAAAACAGCGTCGATTCGCGTATCCAGACGGCGCTTGGCAGCGTGACCCAGCAGGTTGACGAAGGCCGCCGACAAGCCAACGAGGCCCGGCTCAAAGCAGAACAAGACAGTCGCCAGGCTCACGGTCTACTGACGCAGTTACAGGAGCAGTTGTCGGGGCTAACCAGCAAAGGCAAGGATATGCCGATCGGATTGGGGCTTGAGCCGGGCGACAGTACCCAGTTCGAAGGGCGGCACTCTGCCAATGATGCGCTGCAGTGGATTGAACCCTCGGATGCTCCATCCACCGACTCCCGAGGCAAACCAAAGACCTCCTCCGTACTGAGTCTGCCGACCGCCTTCAACTCACTGGAAGGCGCAAAAAATAACGCCATTGATCGCAGCCAGAAACAGCTGCGTACCGTCACCCAGGGTGAGCGTGACCTGACACGATCCGCTGATCGTACCGAAGGTGCGAAGCCGATCTACACCATCCCTGAAAACGCCACGCTGATGGGCTCAGTCGCCATGACTGCGCTGATCGGCCGAGTCCCGGTGGACGGCACAGTGAATGATCCCTATCCCTTCAAGGTGCTGGTCGGTCCGGAGAACCTGACCGCCAACGGCATCGACCTGCCAGACGTAGCCGGGGCCGTAATGAGCGGCACAGCGTCCGGTGACTGGACCCTGTCCTGCGTGCGCGGGCAAGTCGAGTCGATCACCTTTGTGTTTACCGATGGCACCATCCGCACGGTACCTCAGCCGAAGGCGATAGCCAGCCGCAATGCCTCCACCACCCAGAGCTCAAACACCGACAAGATCCGCGGTGGACTCGGCTACTTGTCCGATCCGTATGGCATTCCTTGCATTGCCGGCGAGCGCCGCTCGAATGCCCAGCAGTACCTCGGCAGCCAGAGCCTGATCACCGCGGCGGGTGCGGGCGTCGCCGCTCTGCTCGGCGATGAGCAGAACAACAGCAGCGTGATCAGTTCGGGCGGCAGTACACTCGGGGTCACCAGTAGCACGGGCAACAGCGCACTGAACTCAATCCTCAGTGGTGGGGTCAGCGACATCCGCGAGTGGGTCAACAAACTGTATGGCGAGGCCTTTGCTGCCGTGTACGTGCCACCTGCCGCCCAAGTCGCACTGCACCTCGACCATGAGATCACCATCGACTACGAGCCCAAGGGCCGGAGCGTTCGCCATGAAAAAGACCATGCTTCTCTGCCTGACCTGGATTAGCTTGCTCTGCTGGGTCCTGATGGGGTGTTCCACCGACAAGGAGACGCTTTTGCCCCATGGCGAGCAAACCATGCTGGACATCTGGAACGGTACCGGTTCGCAAGGCACTCAGCAGCAACTGCTGGATGCTCGGCAGCAGTTACGCCGTCCGCTGGCCCAGGCAGATTTCTCCGCCTCTCTCCAAGAACCGTACACGCGCACAACGACGAACGAGATCCACAATTTGTTCCCGCGCCTGCCCAATCCCGATCTGGTGCTGTACGTGTATCCGCATTTGAGTGGCACCGAACAGGCACCGATCCCGGGTTACTCGACCGTCTTTCCGTTCTATCAACGTGTGCAGTACGCATTTCCGGGTGAACGGCAGGAAGACTTGTGATGCGAACCGGCGCTCCTGCGTGGAAAGCCTGGCGCAACCCGTTACGCCCTCGCGCCACCTTGGCCGATGAAGCCGCACTGTACGCGCACAACCCCAGCTTCACCGATCACCTACCGTGGGTCGAGTACCTCGACACCGAGCAGTGTTTTCTGCTCGACGACAATCGCTCGGTGGGTGCGGTATTCGAGTTGCTGCCCATCGGCACTGAAGGGCGCGAACCCGATTGGTTGATGGCGGCCCGCGATGCCCTTGAGGATGCCCTGCAGGATAGCTTTGACGAGCTGGATCAAGCGCCTTGGGTGGCGCAGTTTTTCTGCCAGGACGACAACAATTTCTACCCCTACCTGGACCGGCTCACTGGCTATATTCGAGACAGCGCACGAGGCACGGCTTTCACCCAAGCGTACCTGGAGCTTACTCGCCGCCATCTAAAGGCTATCGCCAAGCCCGGCGGTCTGTTTGAGGATAAGGTGGTTACCCGCCTTCCCTGGCGTGGCAATAACCGACGGGTGCGCCTGGTGGTCTATCGCTGGCTTGAGTCTGACGCTGATGAGACAGGGCTCACACCGGTGCAATCCTTGCATCAGGCTTGCGAGCGGGTCGCGGCTTCGTTGCAAGCTTGCGGGGTGCAATCGGCACGAGTCGATGGCCGAGGTCTGTATGCCTGGTTATTGCCCTGGTTCAATCCGGCACCCAGGCTCACCGATGAAGCGCCCGAGGAGTTCTACCGCCACGTGGCCTATCCGGAGTCGGGCGATAATGAGTCGCTGGAACTGCCCTTCGATCATGACTTTGCCGAGCGGTTGTTCTTCAACGAACCGCGTTCGGATGTGCAGCGCGGACTCTGGTTTTTTGACGATCAACCCCACCGGGTGATGGTGGTGGACAAACTGCGCCGGGCGCCCTTGATTGGCCAACTCACCGGAGAAACCCGCAAGGGCGACGCGGTGAATGCCCTGTTCGACCAGTTACCCGAAAGTACGGTGATGAGTCTGACCTTGGTGGTCAAACCGCAGGATGTACTTGAGGATCAATTGAACCGCCTGGCGCGCAAAGCCATCGGTGAAAACCTGGCCTCGACCCAGACCCGTCAGGATGTCGAAGAGGCTCGCGCGATCATCGGCCGCCAGCACAAGCTGTACCGCGGCACCCTGGCGTTTTACATGCGCGGTCACGATGAACAGCAACTGCACCAGCGATCGGTCAGCCTGGCCAACGCGCTGTTGGGCGCGGGGCTGCAACCGGTACGCGAAGGCGATGAAGTCGCTGCCTGCAACAGTTACCTGCGTTGGTTGCCGATGGCTTACGACCCGGCCCGCGACACGCGCAACTGGTACACGCGACTGATGTTCGCCCAGCATCTGGCGAATCTGGTTCCGGTCTGGGGCCGCAGTACCGGCACGGGACATCCGGGCATAACCTTGTTCAATCGTGGCGGCTCGCCATTGAGCTTCGACCCATTGTCACGCCTGGACCGGGCCATGAACGGTCATCTGCTGTTGTTCGGCCCGACCGGTGCCGGCAAGTCGGCGACCCTGGTCACCCTGCTGATGCAGGTCATGGCCGTGTACCGCCCTCGCCTGTTTATCGTCGAAGCCGGTAACTCATTCGGCTTGCAAGGCGACTACTTCGCGACACAGGGCCTGTCGGTCAAAAAGGTCCAATTGAAACCTGGCGCCTCGGTCAGTCTCGCCCCGTTCGCCGATGCCTGGCGCCTGGTCGAGCAACCGGATCAAGTGGCGAGTCTGTCGATTGATGAGCTGGACGATGAGGCTGTAGCCAATCGCGGAGACCAGCGCGATGTTCTCGGTGAACTAGAAATCACTGCCCGACTGATGATCACCGGCGGCGAGGCCAAGGAAGAAGCCCGCCTGAGTCGAGCCGATCGCAGCTTGATCCGCGAGTGCATCCTGGATGCGGCGCAGACCTGCGTCACGGCGGGCCGTCAGGTGCTGACCCGCGACGTGCGCGACGCCTTGCTGCGCGTCGCCGCCGACCCGCACTTGCCAGAGAAGCGTCGTGAGCGTGCCCAGGAAATGGGCGAGTCCATCGACTTGTTTAGCCAGGGTTTCGAGGGCGAACTGTTCGATCGCGAGGGTACGCCTTGGCCCGAGAGCGATGTGACCATTGTCGATCTCGCCACTTACGCTCGCGAAGGCTACGAGGCACAGATGTCTATCAGCTACATCAGCCTGATAAACACCGTGAACAACCTCGCCGAACGCGACCAGTACCTGGGGAGGCCAATCATCATGGTCACCGACGAAGGCCATATCATCACCAAAAACCCGCTGCTGGCGCCATTCGTGGTCAAGGGCACAAAGATGTGGCGCAAGCTCGGCGCCTGGTTCTGGCTGGCGACGCAAAACCTTGCCGACTTCCCCACGGCTGCGCAGACCATGCTCAACATGATCGAATGGTGGATTTGTTTGAACATGCCGCCTGCGGAAATTGAAGAAATCGCTCGCTTCAAGAAACTTTCACCGGCGCAGAAAGCCCTGTTGCTGTCCGCCAGCAAGGAACCCGGTAAATACACCGAAGGGGTCGTGCTATCGAAGAAGCTCGAGACGCTGTTTAGGGCCGTGCCGCCCAGTCTCTATCTCGCCCTAGCCATGACGGAACCCGAGGAAAAAGCCGAGCGCTGGACACTGATGCAGGAGAACGGTTGCTCAGAGTTGGAAGCGGCTTACCGGGTAGCTGAACGGATCGATAGAGTGCGAGGAATAGAACCTGCATAGGGAAATCTATTCAGGTCTCGCGCTCTAAAGCGAGCGACAGGTTATCGCGCTGCACCTCGAAGCCGCTGCTGAATCCTCAACAGGAATCCGGCTTCAAAAGCATCTTGGCAGTCACCAACAGGAAAAGTCTTGCGGGTTTGCGCCAGCTCCCACCACAGAGGAATCTCGCCGGGCGTATCAAGCCAAGCCTGGGCGCATTGCACGCCACGTTCGATCATCGGGGCAAATTCGTTGCCCCAAGGTGTCAGAAGACTTGGGCAACCATCCGCCGCAGGAATTGAAATGTAGTTTTCGTCCATACATACCCTAGATTTCTGATTTATTGTTAGACGCAGAGTCCAGCCTCGAAAATCTTAACGACACCAAATGAATGCTCGATAACAGGCATGAACATCAAATGGCCTAGATCACTACCAATGTAGACTATATCCCGTGGATTGAGAGTCCCTCAAAGCGCAATTTGCGCGCATGACTCAAGACTACGAACAGCTTCGCCTGCAATTGGCGGAGAACATCCGCTTGATACGGCGCGTGAAGAACCTTACCCAAGAGCAGTTGGCGCTCATGGCCGAGGTGGATCGTACCTACGTCAGTCAAATCGAACGAGGGGTAGGCAACCCGTCGCTATTGGTCCTGTGCAAACTCGCCAATATTTTCGAGATCACCGCGGATCAGCTACTCATCGAGCCTGACGCCCTTCGCCGTGTGCTGGACATCGAGTAGCCATTTCATCGTCCTGTAAACCCTTGTAAACCGACAACACCACGTTCGGCTTTATCACTGCCACCCCCTCTTACGTCATTGATCCTGTCCAGGCCATCAGTTCAAAGAGCCTGGATCATGCCTGTCGTATGCCCGTCAATTGCCCCCCAGAAGCTACGACCTTTGACGCTGAGCATCCTGCTGGCGTGCGGACCAAGCTTGGCGCTGGATACCGGCAGCATCACGTCTTCTGTGATTTCTCCAAATTGTCTCGCATACAGGATCGTCGGTATTTGTTTCTGGCTCCTCTGCACGCCCTTCGGCTGCACAGTCAAAACCTCGACCAAAGTTCGTCATTTCATTCCCGAACTCGTGGTCTCGAGCTACGCTACCACCGGCAATAACCCATGGACCGAGATGGCCACCCTCTCTTCCCCCATCAGCGGTGCAGAAGGTGGCGGCAACCTGATCACCCTGAACACCCGCCGCGACAACCTACCCCGTTTCAAGAACGTCGACGGTATCGGCCACCCCGGTGGTTGGGCCGCAACGCAACTGGCTTCGAAATCCGGCTATGCCTGCGCCAGCGGTGCAACTGCGTTCATGCCCTACTACCTGAGTACCCTGGACTCACTAGCCTGGCGCCATGGCATTCCGGAAAGTCTTTACCCCGAATCGCTCATGCCGGGGATCCGTGAAATCGGACGTCAGGCTTCTGGAAACATATGGGGCAACGTTTATCCCCGGCAGGGCTTTCTGGTACAGCCCGACGATTTCAAAGCGGCTGCAGTCATGGCGCAACGGGCCGGCGATGTGATTACCCGAAACTGGCAGCCGCATGTGTACTTACCACTCACGCCCGCCAAACGCGACGGCTACTGGCCGCCTGGCCCGATCGTTGAAAACGATGCCTCAACCCACAAATGGCAGTTGCTCTACCCCCAGGTGCAGCCCACGTGCGCCCTCTTCCCCAGCGATCCGGTACAGAGCGCGGATGGCGGCTACGCCTGGTCGCTGTGGCGTCCCTATAGCTGCTGCAAACGTAAGGGACAGACCTTCCTGTTCAGCATCGACTTCGAAGGCGGTGCGTCATGAGTCGGCTTCGTGCGCAATCATGGTTTGGTCTGGTAAGTCTATTGCTCTACGGGCTGCTCGCCATGGCCACGCATGCCCACGCTGCCGAAGGCGATTACCACCTCGGCACTCAAGGTGAAGTGCTCGACGACCGAGTGATGTACACCATCGGTGGCGGTTCCGCGGTGGGCTCACCGAGTTCGCTCTACCGCCCCAGCGGCCTCGGTGTCGGCGGCTCCTGGCGAGCAAACATGATGTGCGGAAACATGAGCCTCACCAATACCCTGCAAAACCAACTGAACGGCGTCACCGAAGGTTTCCAGCAGATCATGGGCAGCATTGTGCAAAACGCGACCCAAGCGGTGATGTCACTGCCAGCGTTGATCATCCAGCGCGCCAATCCCGGCCTTTATGAGTTGCTCAGTAATGGAGTGATGCAGGGCCGCATTGACTTCGACCGCTCCAAGCTGACCTGCCAAGCCATGGCCGAAAAAATGGCCGACAAGGTCGGTCAAGCCGGCTGGGGCGCGCTGGCCAAGAACCAAGAAATGCAGGGCAATCTGGAGCAAACTGGCGGTGATGCGGTAGCGGCGGTGAAAAATACCGAGATCCATAACGGCAACAATGGGGTGTCCTGGGTCGGCGGCCAGAAGGCTGGAGGTAGTGGGCAGACACCCATTCGAGTGACCGCCGACGTGGTGCGCGCGGGCTATAACCTGCTGCATAACCGGTCAGTGGATGACATTACATCAGTCAGTAGTAGCGACTGCTTGGGTGGGGCCATTTGCCAAACCTGGACCTCGCCCCATGAGGAATCCGAATGGGCCGTTCGCGTGTTAGGCGAGAGCGAAGTCGCGATCTGCGACACCTGCGAAACCCTGCGTGCGACAGCTGGCAGCGGACTGACGCCACTGATCCAGGAGGCCTACAGCGAACATCTCAAAGCACTGCAAGAGTTGTTGTCCGGCTCGCTGCGGCCTACTTCTGACAATCTGGCTAAAACCTCCAGCCCAATGTTGCCGGTGACCCGTGGTGTGATCGAAGCCCTGCGTGACGACCCCGACCAGGATCTGTTGGCACGGCGCTTGGCCAGTGAGACGGCCTTGTCCAGTGTGCTGGACAAAGCGTTGCTGCTACTGCGCACTCTGCTGGCGGGCAGTCACGAACCCAACATCGCCTCCGCCGAACCGGCACAGACGGCCTTGACGAAAAACATCGACGCTCTGGAGCGCGAAATACGCCTGCTGCAGACCGAACTGCAGGCCCGGCAGATGCTGGCCACCAATACCGCCAGCCTGGTGCTCGACCGGCATGCCGGTGGTGCCGATGCTTCGCGCACCGTCGAGCAAGGCGACCCCGAGCCCGGTCGACTCAATGATGCTGACGCCAGACGTAAGTGAGCCATGAAACGCTCACCGCTATTCACTTTGCTTGCGAGTCTGGGGATTGCCGCAGTGATGACCCTCACCGCCGCACTGGTCGCCTGGCTCGGCAGCACTGTGCTGGGCAGCCTCGATGCCTGGCAGCAGTCGTTCGAATCCGCACGGCCCTATCTGCGGTGGTGGCGCGTCCTGCTCTACGGCGCTCTCTTTGCGCTCTGGAGGGATCTGCTTCGGTGCTACCAACATCGACCACAGGATCGACTGCGCGTGAAACGCATCGGGACATTAGGGCTCGTGCTCTTTACCTACGTCGAACTCACCCGACTGTGAGGTCACCACCATGCTCCTGAGCACCAACAGCTACCTGGAATTTTACCTCTCCCTGCTGGCCTGGATCATTAACAACGGACTCTGGAGCGTCCTGTCCGACACCGGGCTGTTTGCCGCGCCCTTCGGCGCGATTATCCTCCAGGAATGGCTGTCGGCCCGTCAGCAAGGCGCGGATGAGGGAAACAAGGGATTGTTCTCGGTGCCACGGATCGAGAACCGGTTGTGGCTGGCCTACATCGTCGTATTGTTCGGCTGCGCACCGGTCTTTCCGTTGAGCCTCTCGTCAATGGCGTTCGATGATGCGGCGAGTCAGCGCTGCGGCGTGAGTGTGGCCAAGCCAGCGGAAACCGCCTGGGGGACGACCTTCAATACCATCGGCGAACGCTCCGCCAACGTACCGATCTGGTGGTTTCTGGTGCATGCCTTGAGCAAAGGGGTAACCGCGGCGGCCACCGCCTCCATCCCTTGCGCACCGGATATCCGACAAATGCGCATGGAGATCGACAGTTCGCGTATCGACAGCCAGGTACTACTGCAGGAAGTTGCCGACTTCACTCGCGACTGCTACGGCCATTCCCGCTCTCGGCTATTCACCAACCGTCCGCAGTTGGACAAGGTACAAAGTCACGACGCCTCCTGGATCGGCTCAAGCTATTTTCTCGACACACCGGGCTACTACGATACGGATCGCACACACACACCGAGAGTCAGCTGGCCGTATGATGACAACCGCGATGTTTCCTTGCCGCGGCTGGAGAATGGCGCGGGCTACCCCACCTGCAAGCAGTGGTGGAGCGACAGTGGAGTCGGGCTACGCGAGCGCTTGATCGAGCAGGTCGATCCTTCGCTGCTGACTCAGCTGAAAGGTTGGTTGACTGGGCGTTCGAGCAACGAGATCGAGGATGCCACCTTGCGCGAACTGGTCAGCCCACGCCAGCAATCGATGTCCATGTCGCCCGGACAGGTGTATCAGGACTACGGCTCCAGCGCTCGTGGCGGTTCGATCAATCAGGGGCTCAATAACCTGGCCACCAATACCGGGTTGGCCCTCGGTTCCTTCAGCAACTTCCTGGCAATAAATGCACTACGCGCCGCTCTGCCAATGGTGCAGGCCTTCCTGATCATGGGCGTCATCATCAGCTTGCCGCTGATCCTGTTGGTCAGTACCTACCAGTTGAAGACCGTCATGACGGTGACGTTCACGCTGTTCACCTTACATATGCTGAGCTTCTGGTGGGAACTGGCTCGCTGGGTCGACTCCAGCATGCTCGACACCTTGTACAACCAGGTTTCGGCGTCCAATCAGGTGCTGTTGTCGCTGCCCACATCCGGGCTTATGGATGGGACGGTCACCGCGCAGGTGATCGAGTATGTGATGGGGGCGATGTTCTTGGTGCTGCCTGGACTGTTTTTGGTCGCCATGAGCTGGGCTGGCTACTCGATCGGCAACAGCCTTGAGGGGATGCTAGGTGGTGCAAGCAAAGCCGCGCATGGTGCAGCGGGCAAAGGAACGGATCAGTTGATGGGTGCTACGAAGAAGCTTATCTGACGTCATCAGATGATTTGAAATGACCTATGTAATGGCCATTGTCATCGTAGTTGCCAAGATAGGAGTTAGCCCCAAGGT
Source organism: Pseudomonas sp. FW305-25 (assembly GCF_017351415.1). Classification (NCBI taxonomy): domain Bacteria; kingdom Pseudomonadati; phylum Pseudomonadota; class Gammaproteobacteria; order Pseudomonadales; family Pseudomonadaceae; genus Pseudomonas; species Pseudomonas sp. FW305-25. The sequence goes on from NZ_JACNDE010000021.1 coordinate 103,125, forward strand.
AGTCAGGACCTGGATTGCCCTCTTCAAAATCCGTGTCGATGACAGCCTTGGACTGCAGAAGGGCAATCACAGCGATCACCACCACAACAGAAGCGACGAGCCAGAAACCGATAAAGAGCAGCCCTCCGATCATTGCCAGTTTGGCAATCAGAAAACTCCCGCGAACGAGTAATTTACCTGCGGGCATACCTGTCATCTCCGCACGCTCAACCACGTGGGATTCAAACGTTTTCAAACTACGGTAACCACGCTTCACCGACATACCGCAGGCGTACGCCCAACGGTAGGCACATGAACTCTGAACAGGTTGCTGAGTCGGCACGGTCTCGCCCTCTTCTGAGCGTTTTCATGGTTGAGCCAAGAGTAATAGCCTACTACTGAAAACGGCCCATGCCTGACCGCTTATCAGTTTCCCCGGTCGAAAATTCCTCATTGGAAGCCAGAAGAAAAGCCCCGTGAAACAGCGTATCTACAGTGATTGACCCAGATAAATCGTCCGGCTAAATACAAGGTACGGATCGCTGTTATCGACAGCACATTCCCAGGTAGCCAGAGCCTTCAAGGCTACATCACTGCGGTGATGGCTATGCCCAAGTGCGATTAGCGTTCGGTGGCTCGCACGGTGACCGTATCTACGGTGATGAACGCCTACTGCTCTCCTGAGCGTCTTTCGAGCTCTGCTCGTGAGGTAAGCCCTTTTGACTTCAACCCACTGCGGGGAAATCTTCCCCCGCACGGGACAGGTTTCTTCGCGTTTTCAACGGAGACATACCATGCCCGACTCACTGACACTGGAAGCACTGAACACCCTTCGGTTACCCATCGTGTTCACCCCTGGCGCGTGGCAACGCGCAGTACTGCTCGAGCAATCCGATCACGCTGAGAAGCTGCAGGTCGATCGGTTGAGCCACGTATTGCGCGCAGCCTTCGAAGCCCACTTGGCCTATCCACACAAGCCCTACGTGCTGTTCGAGGTAATCCACATTGAACCAACCGATCACTTAGACCACGCCCCGTTGCTGCAATTGAGTCTGAGCCTACTCCAAGAACCGGGTCAGCCTGGCGCCTTGCTGATAGCGCTAGCAGGAGAACACCAGCGCTAAGCGCCATCAGCGGCGCCCACCTCCACATTCGGACGGCATGCAAGACCTGCATCAATCCAGCCCATCACCCAACCGGGGAACCCTCCCCGACGGGCAAGGCGTTCCTCCGTTTTCTCTCGAGGAAAATGCCATGCGCGATATCTACCAAGACGTGACTGACAAGATCGTTACCGCGTTAGACCAAGGCGTTGCTCCCTGGATCAAACCCTGGTCCTCAAGTGGCTCCGCTGACATCGGCCATCAACCCTACCCCATCAACGCCATCACGCGACGTCCGTATTCAGGCATCAATTTACCGCTGCTCTGGGCCGAGGCCAGGTTGCAGGGGTTCACACAAGATCGTTGGCTGACCTTCAACCAAGCCAAAAAAGCTGGCGGGCACATCCATAAGGGTGAGCACAGCACCCTGGCGGTGCTCTACAAGCCGATGGAGCGCGAGGAGCAGACCGAGTCAGGCCAACCCGTACTCGATGAAAACGGCCAGCCCAAGGTCGCTCACTTCGGTATTCTCAAGACGCATTTTCTGTTCAACATCGAGCAAACAGAGGGACTCGAAATGCTCGATGAAACCCTGCTCGAGACGGAACCGAGTGATCCCTTCCAGGCCAACAGCGCTGCGGAAAATCTGCTGTTAAGCTCGGGTGCACACATCGTTCATCGATCTGCAGACGAAGCCTTTTACCATCCGACCAGGGATCTCATCCAATTGCCGACAAAAGCGCAATTTCACGATGAAAGTGGGTACTACGCCACCGCACTGCACGAGCTGACGCACTGGACCGGGCATCACACTCGGTTGCAGCGCGAAGGCGTGACGTCCTCGTGTCCGTTCGGCTCGCCAGGCTATGCGTTCGAGGAGTTGATTGCCGAAATGGGCGCTGCGTTTTTATGTGCTTACGCCGGCATTCAGGGAGAGTTGCGCCACGAGGGCTACATCGACTCCTGGCTCGGCCTGCTCAAGGCAGACAAACGCGCGATCTTCCGTGCCAGTGGTCACGCCCGAAACGCCTCGGAGTATGTGCTCAACCTGGAGTAGCAACTGAAGCAGATGATAATGGATGACTCACGATGCATGAGCGATGGAGTTTGATCGCTACCTCACCGCTGCAATCGCATCACTGGGGCCCAACGCGAGTTGGGCCCATTTTTCTACACCCAGAAAAATCCCCATACCGCGGAGCTCTGATGCAAAGAATCAGAGAGAGGGGCGCACACCCGTAGCCTGTCATTCCGCATCCAGGTTCTGCGCCAGAAAATCCACCAGCTCGAGTGGACTTCGGCTATCGATCACCTTGTAGATCAGATCGCGCTTACTGCGCGGCAACTTCTTGACCACGCTCTTCGCCGAGGCTCTGACAGCTTCGTCGGTCCCATGGATACGTGCCGCGAGTAGTAGCACGAGCGTGGCGTCAGTGAGGTTCATGGCAAGACCCAAAAAATAGGCACCGCAGTGTAGCGACACTTTTCTTTTTCGTACCAGCCCTCAACAAAACGATGCCTAGCAAAATCCATATTCCGATTGCCGCACAAAGGGACAGGTGCCAAAAGGACGGGTAAAGGTTAGAAGGGAATGGGGAGTCAAGGGTAAGAGCCCTATCCGAAAAGGCTAAAAGGCCACTGACCCAGCCACTTCCCGGAGGTCACGATGCTCAGCCTGTTTCGTCGCAAAAGGCAGAAGCCCCCTCCACCACCGATCGTGAACGGCGCCGAAGGTTACCTGCCCATCGAGTCGGCCCACAGCTTGTTAGCCGCGGAGCACCGCCGTCAGTTGCTCGATCGCATCTGGCAATACACCGCCCTCTCCCACGCGCAGTTCATCCAACTCTATTTAAATCCGATCCATCGCTACGCCGAACAGGTCCAGCAACTCCCGGCCAGCGAGACACACCACCATGCGTATCTCGGTGGCATGCTCGACCATGGTCTTGAGCTGGTCGCCTGTAGTCTGAAGCTGCGCCAGTCGTATCTGCTCCCCACCGGTGCCGCCCCAGAAGATCAGGCCGCCCAGACCGACGCCTGGTCCGCCGGTATCGCCTATGGCGCCCTGCTCCATGACATCGGCAAGATCGCCGTGGACCTGCAGGTCGAACGCCAAGATGGTTGTCTTTGGCATCCATGGCAGGGCCCGCTGGATCAGCCATACCGTTTTCGTTACATCAAGGGTCGGGACTACCACCTGCACGGCGCCGCTGCCGGTTTGCTCTACACCCAGATTATCGACCGCCCGATACTCGATTGGCTCAGTGGTTTTCCGTTGCTCTGGGCCAACTTGCTGTATGTCCTGGCCGGTCAGTACGAACGTGCCGGCGTGCTGGGCGAGTTGGTAATTCAAGCCGACCGTGTATCCACCGCGCAGAACATTGGTGGCAACCCGAACAAGGCGCTACAAGCACCGATTCATTCGCTGCAACACCACTTGATCAGCGGACTGCGTCATTTGGTTCAGCACGAACTGAAACTCAACCAGCCAGGTGCCGCGGGATGGTTGACTCAAGATGCTCTCTGGCTCGTCAGCAAAACATTCACGGACAAGCTGCGAGCCTATCTGCTGTCGCAATCGATTGATGGCATCCCCTCCTCCAACATTGCCGTGTTCGACGAACTGCAATCGCATGGATTAGTCGAGTCAACCCCGGAAGGCAAAGCCATCTGGACGGCGCTCGTGACGCAGGGAAACTGGCAGCAGAGCTTTACTTTTTTGCGCCTTCAACCAGCGTTGATTTGGGGGAGCGAAAACCGCCCAGAAGCTTTTAGTGGAACAGTAAATGTGGTGCTTGATGACCACCAAACCGACGCGTCGGCATCACCATCCAAGACTGTCTTTGCAGAATCGCGCCAAAGTCAATCGCAGCCAGACCCCATGGTGATGGAGGATGCTGATTACCTTAGCGCGCTGCTAGATATGTTCGAGCTAGAGAGGCCTGAGGCCAGTCCTGCATCGTTCGCAAGTGCCCTCGAAATATCAAATCCCTCGTTAAATACTTCTGGTCAAGTATTCCTGAACTGGATCAAGGAAGGTATCCAGAGTCACAAGCTGATCATCAATGACAGCAAGGCCAAGGTACACATTGTCGGCGGCACTGTCTTTTTGGTCACACCTGGTATTTTTCAACGTTTTGCTCAGGAGTTTCCTGGTATTTTTCAGGAGTCAGACCAAGATATTGAAGAATGGCGTTGGGTGCAGAGGCAATTTGAGAAACTGAAGATCCATAGAAAACGGAGTGATGGTTTGAACATCTGGATCTGTCAGGTCGAAGGTCCTCGAAAGAAAGCAAAACTCAAAGGTTATCTATTAGAAAAACCAACACTATTGTTCGACACTATATCTGTACCTCCCGACAATCCTTTCCTTAAAGTCGAAAAAGCTTAAGTTCCCGGTGCACTCCATTAATCGAGGCTAGGGACCCTCCGATCAAGTTAGCTTCTGACGTGTAGATGCTAACCACCAAGGGTGTTTTCCGGTCATATCGGCCTGATAAGCATTGCTCAAGCAGCCGTCGGCAGGCTTTTCAGCCCACCTCGTTCATCCAAGACGCAATTCACTCATACCCATCAATTTTTTGCGCACCATCCACAGGTTCGACAGGGCAAACAGCGTGGTGAGATGGGCGGTGTTTTTCACCAAACCACGGAACCGGTTCTTCACGTGGCCGAACTGGCGCTTGATCACCCGAAACGGGTGTTCGACCTTGGCTCGGGTCTGTGCCTTCACCCGTTCAATTTCACGTTTGGCCTTGTAGATCAGGCTGCGCTTGCTCAGCTTCGTGTACGTGCTGCGACGTGCAGCAATCTGCCAGATCACCTTGCGGCCTTCATGTTCCTCGCGCTTTTCCACCCCGGTGTAACCCGCGTCGGCGTAGACCGCGTTCTCATCACCGTGTAGCAGTTCGGCCACCTGCGTCACGTCTGCAACATGGGCCGCGGTGCCATGGATGTGATGTACCAGGCCCGACTCCACGTCGGCACCGATGTGGGCTTTCATGCCAAAAAAGTACTGATTCCCTTTCTTGGTCTGGTGCATTTCAGGGTCACGCTTGCCTTCCTTGTTCTTGGTCGAACTGGGAGCATGAATGATCGTGGCATCAACGATGGTGCCTTGGCGAAGCGACAGACCTTTGTCCTTCAAGTAGCGATTGATGACGTCCAGGATGCCCGCTGCCAGTTGGTGCTTCTCCAGCAGGTGCCGGAAATTCATAATCGTCGTGTCTTCGGGGATCGGAGCGCTGAGCGTCAGCCGGGCGAACTGGCGCATCGAGGTGATTTCGTAGAGCGCCTCTTCCATGGCCGGATCACTCAGCGAAAACCAGTTCTGCAGCAGATGAATGCGCAGCATGGTCTCCAATGGATACGGCTTGCGGCCACCGCCAGCCTTTGGGTAATGAGGTTCGATCAGTGCCACCAGCCCGCTCCAGGGAACGACTTGCTCCATCTCGGCCAGAAAGCGCTCGCGGCGGGTCTGCTTGCGTTTGCCGGCATACTCGAAATCGGAAAAGCTCATCTGACTCATGGGACTGGCTGCTGCTCATGACCGAAAGGGTGGGCTATTTCAGCACAGCAGACGGGCCCTGTGCTGAACTTGATCGGAGAATCCCTAGGCCAGTTTTCGGTCAGCGGCAACAGTTGCCCTCACTCAACAACCGGTACCCCACTCCTGCCTCGGTGACGATGAATCGTGGCTGAGTTGGATCATCCACCAGTTTCTGCCGCAAGTGCGACACCACTATCCGCAGATAGTGGCTGTCCTCGGTGTGCGTCGGCCCCCAGATATCATTGAGCAATTGCTGCTGGGTGATCACCCGCCCCGGATGCCGCGCCAGTTGCGCCAACACCGCATACTCCTTGCGTGTCAGCGCCACCTCTATACCGTCCAGTAGCACCCGGCGATAAGCCAGGTTCACAATGAGCGGGCCGAAACTGAGTACCGCTTCCTGAGCCTCACCCACCGGCATCTGACGCAACAAGGCGCGCACTCGGGCCAGAAACTCCTGGATACCAAACGGCTTGGTCATATAGTCGTTGGCGCCGCCATCCAGGGCTTGGACCTTCTGTCCTTCGCTCGCGCGCACTGAGAGCACCAGCACCGACACTGTCGACCACTTGCAAAATTCGCGCAGCACTTGCTGGCCGTCCATGTCCGGCAGGCCAAGATCGAGCACCAGCAGGTCGGGCTTGTTCAGCGCCGCCTGGACCAGGCCCTCGTTGCCGGTGCCGGCTTCAAGCACCTTGTAGCCCTGGGAGGTGAGGCTGATGCGCAGGAATTTGCGGATCTGCGGTTCGTCATCGATGATCAAAATGGTCGCGGTCTGGTTCATGAGTTCACATCAACACAAAGAGATAGCACGAGAGTAATGCAGGCGAGTTCAGGCTTAACTCTCCAATTCCGGTTGAGTCTGCAACGGCAGGCACAAGGTGATACAGGTGCCACATCCCTCAATTACCTCGCCCACCGCGATGGGCTCACCATGAGCACCGACCATGCCTGGCCTTGAGCAGGCCGTCGAGGTCCATCTCTTCGAGCATGACCCCGCGGTATTCGGAACGCACCAGCGGCTGTTGCGGCAAGCCACCGAGCAAGGCTTCGGTTTCCGCCCGGCCATGGGTTTCCACCACCCCGGCCAGGACCGTCACCCCCTGACGCAATTGCGTGTGCGCCGCCTGCAACATGGCGTAGGTCTTGCCGACGCCCGGGGCGGCGCCAAGGAAGACCTTGAGCCGGCCGCGGCCGTCATGGGACAGATCGGCTAACAGTGCATCGGCGCGGCCGGAATCACTCATGCATTGTTCTCTCTGGACTCAAATCATCGACATACAAACTTGTAGCAGTTGGCTACAGGGCGAGCTTTTCCAGCGCCATGTTCAGGGCCAGCACATTCACCACCGGCGGGCCGACCAGAGGCTGCTCGACATGGGCATCCACCAGTTGCTGCAG
>NZ_JACNDE010000022.1:0-104926 GCF_017351415.1 Pseudomonas sp. FW305-25
CAACCACTTCACCCGTTAATCAGCATTGCAAAAATGGGGGTGACCATAGATTTCATTGGGGCTTTAACTGGCAGCTGCCACTTATCGCAACGAAACCCTAGGGATTGAATAACAAGTGACTCAGGATGAGGAGGGGCCATGACAAAATGGCTGTGTCTGGCGGTGTCTGTGTTGCGAACTGTCAGTAGTTGTCTTTCTATGTTTATGCTAAATATTTCTTTGCCTTTTTCAGATTCTAATACTTGGTTGATTTGTTTGACTCGTTCTTTTGTTTGTGGGGAAGGGGTATGGTTGTTGTGACCAATTTGGTATTTAAAGGTGCTAGGGTTGTAAGAGATTTTATGCATAATTAACCTTGTGTTGTCTTGGTTGCTAGGATCATGTAGTGATAATTAAGATAGCCCATGAACTATTTTTCATCAGGTTGTTCTGGGTAGCCAATGTTAATCTCTCCCCAGGCTACTAATTTTCAAAAAGCGCCCAACGGTTTCATCCGCTATGCAAGGAGAGGCGTGAGAGGCGCATTGTGTTGGTTATTCAAGTGCCCAAATCAATCAAGCTTTGGTCGTTGCCCTCTGTGAAAAAACCTTCGGGTGTCTTGGGGCTGGCCGGGTAAGGCTCCAAAAAGATGATGAGCTTTTTTTGAATGCGTGGCTGGGTTCTTCGAAGCAGCATATGAGGCATCCTCCTGCAAAGAGGAGGCCATATGATTATTTCCGCGATGGGTGCATTTTTTGAATGCCATCCACGGTTTGGATAAGCGGGGCAACCCATGAAAACATGACCAGGAGCAGCACTTAGTCCCCCTGCACTCTAAATGCATTCCAATCTTCAAAACGCTCATCGAAAAAATCTAGGACCCCCTATGAAATTCTCTGCATATTTTGGTTTGGTCGGCACCATCGTGATGGGGACGGCTCACGCAGCCTCCCTCAATGTCCCCATGAACTTGGTGAGTGCGGATGGGGCGCCGCAGGCGATTGGAACTGTCAGGGTCAGCGAGACCCCCTACGGCTTATTGTTCACTCCAGACTTAAAGGCCCTTCCGGCCGGCGTGCATGGTTTCCATGTGCATGAAAACGGTAGCTGCGCAGCGGGAACAAAGGATGGGGTAAAAATTGCCGCATTGGCAGCTGGCGGTCACTTTGATCCGCAAAAAACCGGAAAGCATCTGGGCCCTTATGGTGACGGGCACTTGGGCGATCTGCCTGCGCTCTACGTGACTGCCGATGGGATATCCGACTATCCGGTGTTGGCGCCGCGCCTGAAAAGCCTTGCAGAAATCAAAGGCCGTGCGTTGATGATCCACACCGGCTCCGATAACCATTCGGATATGCCCAAGCCGCTGGGTGGTGGCGGTGACCGTGTGGCTTGCGGGGTGATCTGAACTGGGCGGCCTCCTTGCTGCTGCATGGGCGGGAGGGGCTTGAATGATCAAAGGATGTGAAGTGTGTAATCAGCATATTGCCGCTGAAACACATTTTCCCCATTCAATTTCCCTAGCGCATTACTCCAGAAGGTAACGACGGGGATGAAGCTGACTCGTGAAGGGGCTTCGCCCGCGCCACAAAGATGGAGTTATTGCGTCGGGCTTCTATTTATTACTCGGTGAATAAAATGACTTCACAATACCAGGCCGCTATCCGGGAGCTCTGTCTTTCGTTGTCACTACCGGAGCCAGAAATTATAGAGTCGGTGACCAGTCTGCAGCTCGATACCCATGTCTGCCATCTGACCGAGCATCCTGCCGATTACCTGCTGATGTTTGTCAGTGTGACGCCCTCGGAACAGGTTTCAGTCGATGAGCAGAACCTGTTCAGCCAGGATCCATGCAAGCCGGTACTGGGGCTTGATCCGGTCAGCCAAGGTAAAGTGTTATGGAATCGTCAGCATCTGATGCAGATGGATCGTGCCATGGTGCACCATCAGTTGGAGCAACTGGTGCATGCCGCGAGCCAACTGAGTGAGCCCGTGTGATTAGTCAGTGAGATGAAGGTGCTGCGTCAGCTATTATGTTATGTAATCGCGGCGTTTATGTACTGGGTCAAAGCGAGGGGCTGATTTCTTGGCCCCTTGTTTTTTCATGCAGATCTAGAGCAACTCGAAAAAGTCAGAAAATCCAATCAAATATTTCGCACGAGCAGACTATTTGAATAGCGCTGCTCTACATAAGATTGCACCATCGCCTGAAACTCTTCTGCTATATATTCGCCACGTAGCGTTCTGACTTTAATGCCATCGACGTACACCGGTGCGGCAGGTGATTCGCCTGAGCCAGGTAGTGAAATACCGATGTTGGCATGCTTGCTCTCGCCAGGGTCATTGACAATGCAGCCCATCACCGCGACGTTCATTTCTTCGACGCCGGGATACTGGGTTTTCCACTTCGGCATCTGTGTGCGCAGGTATCCCAGGATGCGGGATGCCAGTTCTTGAAACAGTGTGCTGGAGGTGCGCCCGCACCCGGGGCAGGCAATGACCATTGGGGTGAAGTTGCGCAAGCCCATGGTCTGCAGGATTTCTTGAGCCACGATCACCTCATTTTCCCGTGCCGCGCCTGGCTCTGGTGTCAGCGAGATACGCAGGGTGTCGCCGACATGGTTCGCTGCGTGTCGCGTTCTCGTCCATGATCCGTGCCAGCAGCGCCTGATCGAGGCTCCCCCAGTTCACGCCGATGCGTATCGGTTTGTCGTAGTTGCAAGCCGTCTCGATCATTTGGCTGAACTGCAGATCGTGATTGGCGCCCATGCCGACGTTGCCGGGATTGATTCGATACTTGGACAGGGCCTCTGCGCAGGCGGGGTAGTCGCGCAATGGTGTGTGGCCGTTGTAATGGAAATCGCCCACAAGAGGTACAGGTACACCCATGCGGTCGAGCTGCTCGCGAATGATCGGAACCGCAGCGGCGGCCTCGGGTGTATTGACCGTTATCCGGACCAGTTCGGACCCTGCATCTGCCAGGGTTTTGATCTGGGCTGCGGTAGCCATGGCATCAACGGTATCGGTGTTGGTCATTGACTGAGCGAGTATCGGGGCATCACCGCCTAGTGTGACGATGTTGTCGGCCCATTGCACTTTGGCTTGGCGTGTTTTTTTCGCGGGGTGGTCCCGGGGGTTGCAGGCTGGTTATCGGGTTTCATTGTGGGACTCCATTGGTTTTATGTGCTGCGAATAACTATCGGTTAATGCTGAAAGTGCAGTTCCTGTGTTTGGGTGTATGTATTAGCAGGATATTGGTTTCATGAAATCAATAAGCATATTTTTATTTTGTACGTCTTTCAAAAAGGGCTCTTTTGGTGGTGGGGTTTGGCTTGATAATGTGTGAGGGTGCATGTTCAGGTTGTTCGGCTTTATGTTTTAGCTGTTGCCAGTCGTTTCAAAAGGCTTGGCTGTGAGCTTTTTATGGTATTTATGATTTTTGCTTCGAGAGATTATGTGCCTGACTAAGTTAAGAGCTGTCTTGAAGTAAAAATTCAATGGGGGTTAATTTAATTTTGTGTGTTTTTTTGGGGGGGGGCTGCCTGGAAGTTATCTAGGAGGCTGGTTGCTTGCAGTAAGTCTGATAGCAAATGGTTTTAATGTTGTTAATGTGGCTAAAGTGTCAGTGAGGATGGTTGGATGGATATATCTGGTTTGTTTATGGGGTGTGCCGGGAAGAAAAGTGCAGGTGCTGCGCCCAATAGTATTAAACAGGCACCGGTGGCGATAAGCTTAAAGGGTGCAGGTAATAGTTGTACATCGAAAAGCAGTTTGAATATCGAGCCCGCCTTTTCGCGGGTGAGTAGAGTGTGCTCTTCCGTCCGGCGCGTAGTATTACCCCTGGGGAGCTGGGAGCGTAATCAGTTCAAGCGGGTGCAGCAAAAAACTGAAGTTTGGGTTAGGCAATTACCAGTAGAGGAGCGATATAACTTACTGATTAATCAATGCACTTACTGGGTCCATGCTTTTGTTGATTCTAATATGTTGTGCGTTAAAGAGAGAGGGGGAGTGGAGAGGGATTTTAAAAGGTTTATTGTTGACGTTGTTCGTAAGCAAGGAGGGATGGAGAAAGTCGCCTATGTGGGAGGTCCAGGTTTATTGACTCAGCAGCTAAAGATTATGTGTGGCAGGGCGGGGCTTGAAGTGTCAAATAAAAATCCTGCATTAGAACAGGCTTGTGATTATGCTGCCAGGGAAATAGGTACGAAACTTGCTGGTGAGCTAGGTACTTGCTCCTATATGGATCTGAGGTATGCATTGTCTGAAGCTATTAGAGATTATTTGGCCGATATGAAGGCGAGGGCAGCAGGGCTCCCATCTCACGATTTTAATTCCGTATCGCGCAGGCATTTGTATCATACTGATTCAATTAAGCTTTCAGGGCGCTGGTGCTCTACACGTTAGTCCATTAGCTTAAGTTCTGTGTTGTAAGTCCATAGCCATACAGTCTCTGGCGAGTCGTAGCCTGTATGGCGATTTTGTAGGGGGGGGCTTAGATATAAAAGAAGGCCAGTGCTCTCTGGTTTTGTACTTCAAAGATTTTTTGTTCTGGTCGAGCAACTAGTTGGGCGGTATAGTATCGCTGCTTACTGCCGATGGTTTCTGCGCCGTTGGCCAAGGTGCTGAATGCGGGTCGTAGCCTGACTGGTGGTGTATGTGGGGGGGGGCTGAAGTGCGGATGAACCAGATTCCATAGCTACAACCGATATCGATCACTCATAGCTATGAAAAGGCTGGTTGCTTAATGGTTTTAAAAAGTGTCCAAAATTAATCGTCAGGTTTGGCTGCTTGAGTATTGAGTATTGTCGGTTTTTCGAGTAGGCGTTCACGCATTTGATGTAGTTTTTTTGCCGTGTCGCTCATTGTGGTGTTATGGGCTTTTTCTTCTTGAAGGTATTCCGACTCCGATTGGATACGATTGTCTATGCCTTTGAGCGACATAGCTAGTTCGTTGTGTAGGGTAATAGCCTTTTGCTGATTGGCTGTATCTGTTTGTTGGTTCAAGTATTTAATGAGGTTTTTGCAATCGTGCTTCAGTACCTCAAGACTTGTGCATTTTCCGAATGTCAGTGCGTGATTAGAGCAGGATTTTAGAATCTTGGCCAGATCAGCTTGTGCAGTATGTTGATTGTTGGTTTTGAGGTAATGGGAAACTAGGCGGGGGAGCTTTTTATTATAGTGGTCGGTAGTGATAGGTCGAGCATAGCTTGCTCCTGCAGAAGTAGGGGGTTTGCATGTAAATAGGTTCATAAGGTAGGCTTCATGCTTTTCAAAAGATATAAGAAATAATGTTGTTTGAAGATTATCCGTTGGGTAAGGCTGGATTGGCTTTCAATTTTAGCTCAAGCATCAAAGTGCTCTAGACTCTGTACGAAAAATGCCAAACCATCCGGATCTGTGCCGTGATTATGGCGATCCGACCCGCTTCTACCGTAAGAGTGACAGTAAGGTTGGTATTACATCAGCACGTCTTCATCCTATGATCCCGATCATTAACCAGACGTTGGTCGGCGATGGTGAAAGGTGGATATGTTTTCCGTTCTTCAGACTGACCCCTGGATCAAATAATAGCGGTTAGACACTGGTATCGGAGATCTGTGCTTCACGTTCCTCGGTCTTGCCGAGGGCGATAGATGAGGACTAGAGGCATCAACCATTTCGACGCTCGGGCAGTTGCGTGTGCGGATCGGGTGGAGTAGGGCGGTGTTTCTACCCTGGCTGGATATACTTATGGAGGGGCGATGTGCAGGGAGTAGCGGATAGGCTAATATCGTGCGGTTATTTGACGTGCTTAGCCACGGTGCCGGCCCAGCACTGTCATGTCACTTCGGTTTACGGCTGGCGCTGACTGTATCGTCCAGATCCTGGATGGACTGAGTACCCGCTAGCATTTGCTCATAGCCATTCATTCTTCGCTTATATGAACCTTCATCACCTCTTAGTCTTTCACACGATTGCCAAAACCGGCAGCATTACCGCCTCTGCAAAAGCGTTGCACATCTCGCAACCGGCGTTGTCTCGCGAATTGCGCAAACTGGAGGAGTGCTTCGGTTTGACCCTCTTTGAACGCCAACCGCGTGGCATGCGTTTGACGCACGCCGGCGAAGTTCTTGCCGAATATGCCGATCGCCTCTTTGATATTGCCAGAACGGCTGACCTGGCGATGAAGGAACTCGCAAGCGCCAGGATTGGGCACTTATCCATAGCGGCGAGCAACACCATCGGTACCTATGTATTGCCGCGCGTTCTTGCACGTTTTCGCCGTAACAATCCAGGTGTGAAGGTCAGTCTCTTCGTGAGTAACACGGAACAGGTTTCTCAGGCCGTTGCGGACATGCGCTACTCGCTGGGGTTCATTGAAGGTCCTTTGCATATAAACGGTTTGACCGCGACCCATTTTCGCGAGGACGATTTGTTGCCGGTAGTGGCCGCATGGCATCGGTTGGCCGATGCTACCGCCATCAAACCCCGGGATCTCGATGACGAGCCTTTACTGATGCGCGAAGTGGGATCGGGTACGCGGGAATTGATTGCGGCAGTACTCGAGGATCTGGACGTGCAACAAGGATCGATCATGGAGTTTGGCAACACCGAGGCCATCAAGCAGGCTGCCATTCATGGCGGCGGCATTGCCTGGCTGCCCGCCATCAGTATCGCGGACGAATTGGCCAACGACGTACTCATCCCTTTACCCTGCGCGCCGCTCACGCTTCGCCGCACCTTGAGCATTGTGCGTCGCGCGGCCGTACCTGACGGGCCGGCCGAGCGCGAATTGCTTTCCTTGCTCGAGCAGTAACGGCAAACGACGGGCAAAAAAAGGGCAGAGCGGTGAGCTCTGCCCAAAAGCTATCAGAACACCGCTCGGGTTTAGCTGTTACCCGTCGTCGGTCGTTGAAGGACATGCCCGGCGACATTGACCCTGTGGCTGGCATAGCGACCCTGAATGGGATCGGGTCGCTGTGCCAGGCACCCGGTCACTTCGGCCAGCGCGGGAAGACCTTGGCCAGCCAATGGTCGGCGCTGACATAGCGACCTGCGCCATAGAAGAACAGCACCATGATCATGACCGCATAGGTCACCGTGAACTCGATACCGTTGTTGAGGATGATTGGATCCCCCAGTTCCGTCACATAGTTGAAGCGGCCCGGGAAGGAATGCTGCAGCCAGGTCATGAGACCACTGAGGCGCATGCTTGCTTCCGTGGTCTTGTCGGCAATCGCGGCCCAGCCGTGCGACCAGTGCACGGACAAGCCGGCGACGGTCATCAAGATCGCCAACGGAACGGTGACGATACGGGTGAACAGACCTAGGGCGATGCAGATGAGTCCCGCCACTTCGGTGCCCGTAGCAAGCGTGGCCATCAGAGTGGGCAAGGGCATGCCGAGACCGCCTTGGGCCACCGGGGTAGAGAACCACTCGACCAGGCCACTGAAACCGGTGACTTTGGCGTGGGCACCCTCGTAGAGGGTGGGCAGCAGGTACAGGCGGATGGAAAGTAGCGCTACGAAATCCAGCTTCTTGGACTTTTCGAGGCCGCGATTGAGGAGTGCGATCAGTTTAGCCATGGCGATGCCTTACTATTCGTGGTGTGAGGTGATGAGTTCGCGCTGAAGTGCGTGCGTGAACCAGTGGGCTGATTCCATCGGGGATACGAGTCGCTCACCTCCCGTGAAGGTGGTCAGTTCTGCGATGTCGTGGTTTGAAAGCCGTTGCGTCACGACCCTATGGTCGAAGGTGCGAAAGACGGCATAGGCACAAGGTGCGTCGTGGTATAGCAGCGCTTGCTCCGCAAGTCGGTCGTCCGCGTACAGGTCAAACGGAGTGGCCAGCCATCGCACGGTGGGGTTGAGGCGAATGCGGGTCGGGCGACGAGCGCCCTCTCCATGGGGACGGGGAACCGGGGTTTTATCGACCTCAACGTCAAACAACATCCATTCGTACTCGATGAGGGGGCGCTCGATACCTGGAGGCAGGCGCGGCTGCATGAAGCGGACAAACTCGGTCGCGAGGTGAATGAATTCGGCCCGCGTTGCGCCAAAGCATTTGTAGAATGCGTCGATATCCTGGCGCAGGCGCTCGGCACCGCGATGTTGGGCAAACCGTGGGAACATCGTGGTGACTAGCTCTTGCGCGTTCGCACGGACCAACTCGCCATACGGACCAAGATCGCCGCGACGCACAGCCTGGCACCGGCGCTCAGCTTCGCTGGCGACATCCGGGGCGATGTGAAAGTTCATTGCAGATTCCCCGTCGAGCCCGTCATGGCCTGATGGATGCCGCGCAGTTCCTCACATAGCTCGTCGAGGCTGGGTATATTGTTGTCGCGCTCCAGCACAATGGGCCGCTCGCCGAACCGATGGACCGCATAAATCCCCAAGCCCAGCACGGTGGCCGAGACATCGGCGCCGTGGGTGTCCAAGACTCGCTCTTGAGGACCATTATCGAGATGGCCGGCCATGTGAAAGTAGGTCACCGCGTCCGCCGGTAATGCATCGATGAATGCGCGCGGATCGGATCCGTGGTTACGCGCGTTGACATATGCATTATTGACATCCAATAGCAGCCCACAGCCCGAGGCGTCGACCAGGCGAGCGATGAATTCGCTTTCGGCCATCTGCCCCTCCTCATCGTAGTAGTAGGAGATGTTCTCCAACGTGATACGCCGGGACAGGTAGTCCTGCACCGCCTTGACCTTGTCGACCATTAGCTGCAGGCTCGCCTGCGTGCGATGCACAGGAATCAGCTCGTACAGGTAGCCGCGGCTATCGCGCGACATGCTCACGTGATCGCTGTAGATCGCAATGTCGTAGGTGTCTAAGAAAGTCTTCACTGCGCTCAAGTAGTCCATATCCAGTGGCTGAGCGTCGCCGATGGACAGGCTCAAGCTGTGTGCCACCATTGGATATTTATCCGCGATGGCGTCGAATTGCTCCGTGCTCTCTCCACCCAACCCCATCCAGTTGTCCGGTACGACTTCTAGAAAGTCGAAGTCAGTCCGAACGGGGTCGTTGGCGAGAGGCAAGGCAAACTCGCGCCGGAGCCCAAGCCCTCGTCCTTGGGTGATCATTGGCCACAGACCCCTTCGGCGAGTTTCTTCTGGGTCGTTTCGGCGACGTCGTATCCTTGGGCGGTCAGACCACATTTACCGTCCCGTGTACGGACCAGGCGATCCTGTGGGTCCTGACTGATCTTGGCCTTGCTGTAGATCTTCTCGGTGCCGCACTTGCCGCTGGCACACTTGCCGCCACTCTTGGTGGTCTTGGCGATGGCCGGTGGCGGGGTTTCACTGGCGTGAGCCGGCTGGCTGATGACGGCGAACGAGGCAAGCGAGGCAACGGCGATGGAGAGTGCGAGTGTGTGTTTCATTGGATGCTCCCGGGTCATGGCATTTCGAAGCGCGACAGATCACGGCCTGCGTAGACCGGGCCGTGGTAGTAGCGCTTGATGATTGCAACGTTGCTGTCCTTGTTCTTCAGGGACTTGCCCATGAAGTGATTGAGAACGAGCATCTTGGGGTTGATGGCTGCGGCGATCTTGCCGACGACCGTCGGCGTTGCATGGAGGAATTTAGAGGTGGCGTCGGCGTCGTCGTCGATGGCCGCCGGCATGACCAGGATGTCAGCGCCCTTGGCAAAGTCGATGAATCCGGCACGGCTGCCGTTCTGATCCGCGGAGATCACGATCGTGCCGCGCTTGCCCTCGATGCGGAACGCCAGGGTCGGTACATCGCCATGCGGAATGCCGTAGGCATATACCTTGACCTCGGCGTCTTGATAAACGAGGGACGCTTTCTCGGCGTGGCGATCCACATCGATGATCGGGCTGACCTTTAGGTTCAACCCATCGCTGCCGTCATGCAGCCCCTCGAGGTAGGCAAACGAGCCAGTCTTGGCGCCGAACATGTCGTGGAAGAACTGCGTCATGCTTGGAAAAGCGTCAGACCCGTCCGGACCGACCAGTGCGGTCTTGTTGCCCGAGGCCATGAAATATGCGCCCTTCAAGATGGCGGGCAAGTCGGCGCTATGGTCCGTGTGGAAGTGCGAAATGCCGATGAAGTGCAGGTCTTCCAGCCGGGCATGGGCCTGACCAAAACGCAGGTACGTACCGCCGCCAGCGTCGATGAGCAGCCGTGACTTGCCATCGATCCAGACAATCTCCCCCGACGAAGCGCGGGCGTCGTCAGAGATGGGACCACCGGAGCCGAGCAGTTGGATGCCCATGGAATGCGATGTGTCGCAATTGGTCGTAGCGGCGAATGCGCCGGTGGAGAGTGCCGCCAAGCCGAGAGCGGTGGCGATTCGCAAGATTTTTTTCACAGTGAGGCTCCAAGCGGGCTGAAGTGGAATGTGCAGGTCACCGAGTGGTGCCAGGCAGCACCAATGAGGTGTGACATATCGTCACCTACTGCTGACATATGCACTATTGCTTGTTTTTGATATGTCGCATGCCTTTTTGGTATGCGTTGGCACGATGCGGCCGTGTGGGTGGCTTTGACGCTCTCTCTGGGCTGGGGGGACTTGAGCCATGCCGTTAGGGCATGGCGCACATGCAAAAAATGTCATCGTGCATATCGGAAGAGAGTGGGAGGATGAATTTGAGTCATTCACCGGCCCATACCGCGTTACTTGCTAGTTGCTGTGAGTTCATTACCAGTTAACAAGCAACCTGCCACTAGAGAGATACCTTCATGAAATTGTTTATGCTTGGATTTGCTGCCTTGCTCACCACCGGTTCAGCGTTTGCCGACACTACCGAGGCCTCTCCGGTCATTCACGACAAGACCGGCTTCTATGTTCATATGGATGTAGCAAAAATCATATCCATGACTGACATCCCGGACCAGTGCGGTGTGGTTCCCGCGGGTCTGGATTATCTGGACCATCAGGGGCGGGAGCATGTTCTGGACTATCAGGTTCAAGGACATTGCACGAACGAAAACTGATGGCGTGTTTTCTTTATAAACACTTAACGGTCAGTTGATAACGACACTTCCTAAAGCGCCACCCATAACTTTCATTTAGCCCAAGCGGCTCTTCCCTTTATCACCTCAGGAGATTGATTCGATGAAACGCTCCACCCTTGTCATTGCCTGCTTATTGTCCGTTACTTCTATCGCCGCCGTTGCCGAAGACGGCTCTGACCGGGCCCGCGCCCGTTGGGAGGCGTTCCAGGCCAGCCATGCGCAGGCCCACGTCCACACTGAAGCCGCGCAGAAAACCTTGACAGCCCAGACCAAAAACAACGGTTCTTCCGCAACAGGCACTACCGAACAGAAGCAACAGCCCGATACTTGATTGTTCGAACCGTTCCCGGTACTCACTTCTTCTATGCTTTGCTGCGCTTGATGCTCCCTGAAAACAAGTCCAGAATTGAGTCTCTTCCTGTTTCGGCAAGAAGAGAAAACCCTTAGATTTCAATGGGTCGGACACCAGATGCGAGTCTCGTTTCCCGCTCCAAATATTGTTCTACAGGCTTCTATTGAAGTCTGCAGAAACTGAAAAAAGAGGCTTCGGCCTCTTTTTTTGTTTCCGGTAAGTTCTACTCGATACCATGACTAGCCACGATTTTTTAGTACATTAATCCGGCGCTGGGTAGATCACTTTTTCAGGGGACTCACCTCACCGGAAACCGTACAAATCTCCTTCACCCAAATGAGGTGGAGATTGTACGATGGCCCTCACCGATACCGCGGTCCGACACGCCAAACCCCGTGCAAAGGACTACATCCTCCCTGATTACAACGGCCTCGCTCTTTTCGTGAATACGAAAGGCACAAAGTGCTGGCACTTCCGCTTTTCCTGGGCGGATAAGCAACCCCGTATTTCTCTCGGTACCTATCCTGAAATTAGCTTACGAGATGCTCGTGCTCTGCGTGATGTTGCCAGGGCGCTGGTCGCTAGGAGCATCGATCTGCGTGTCCATCGACAGCTGGAGCGTAATACCAGGCGCCTAGTCGCGGAAAACGGCCTAAGAAGCGGTTGTTCAGCATTGAAAGTGGTATGCAAAGTTGAACATCGCGTTTTTGGTCGTGGGTCTCGATAGTCCGGTTGGACCCAGAACCTCCCGCTTCAATTGGCCGCCAAGTCGGCTGGCAGCGAGGGCGCCCAGGTTGCGATGTAGAGGCGGGCGCCTTACCTTCGCTGTTCACGGCCAGTTAAGCCGTTGGGCCAGGTCGGTGATCAGTCATTAGGCAAGTGCAACTGCACCTCCATGGCGTCATGAAGGAGTCTGACGACCTCAATCACGTCATCGTTTGCCGCACGATAAAACACGATATGGCGCGGGCTTTTGACCGTTCCATGGGGGTGTTTGGCCTGCTGGCGCGAGTAGATGAGGTGATAGCTGCGAAGGCCCGGTGCAATCTCATCGCGGTCGTGGCTGCCAGTGCAATAGGGCATGCCGGCGATAGCTTGCAGCGCGGTGAGGATCAACGCTTGGTA
The DNA here is from genome assembly GCF_017351415.1 of Pseudomonas sp. FW305-25. Taxonomy (NCBI): domain Bacteria; kingdom Pseudomonadati; phylum Pseudomonadota; class Gammaproteobacteria; order Pseudomonadales; family Pseudomonadaceae; genus Pseudomonas; species Pseudomonas sp. FW305-25. The sequence continues at coordinate 12,420 of NZ_JACNDE010000022.1, forward strand.
GCGTTGGCGTGCTTGATCGCCGAATTGCACCTGAGAGAATCTGAGGATGTCGACAATGTCGGCGCGCGCAGCGTTGGAAATCCGATACTGCGGCATGCTCAGTGTTTCTCACGCGCGGGCAGGGTTGCCTCCAGGCTCAAACCCTCGAGGTAGTGCTCCAGATCCCCTTCGTTCAACTGCGTGAAGCGCCCGTGCTCAAGATCCATGATGCCGATCGAGGTCGCCTGACGCAGGGCCTCGATTTTGGCGGTGTCTTCGGCGATGCGCTGTTCCAATAGCCGCAAGCCTTCTCGCATCACTTCGCTGGCATTCTGATAACGGCCGGACTGCACCAGGTCCTGGATAACCTGTTCCTGGTGAGGGGTGAGAACTACGTTTCGAGTCGCCATGGTTGGCTCCAGATCAGGAAAAACAATCATGTTTGAATGTTGGCATATTATGCCATCACACTTGCAAATGCATGATTTGGGGGCATCTGACGAGCTGGAATGCAAGGGCTCATCAGCAGTGCATGAGCCAAATGAGCTTTTCCGACGTTGAATAGCCAACGGTGGCATCCGGTGCCGTCGACGACGGTCCACTACCGATACCCCCGGCCCTATCGCAGACGTTCCGTCAGGTAGGGGTCAAAGCCATCACGGCTGACCAGCGGGGAATTCAGCGGCTCCAGGCCCTGCTCAAGCAGAAAGACCGGGATATCGAAATCCTAAAAAACCGCCTCCCCGGCGCTCCGCGGCCCATTGGACTAGAAACACTACGTTCTACACTGATCCCACTGGGCAGGGGGCGTTGGCTTTTTGGAGGCTAAGTCCCCGTCAAAAAACTTGACCCAGGGGAAGCTGCGGACTCGTTAGTGGTGGCACGCTCAGCGTGCCGCTGCTTGTTCGTCCGGGCATGGCATCCCAGCCTTGGCCCAGAGCTCCAATCGCTCGATAAACTGATCGTGTGTGATGCTTGGCGTGGATCGACCTGCACCGGGATCCCAAGCCCATAGCACCAGCGGATCGGTTCTCATATGTTCGATGACTTCTTCGGGTGTTTTACGATTGCCATTGCGTTTGGGGTCCTGCATTTGATGGCATATCTGCGCACTGGTCAGCCCCTCCCAGACCATAGGCAACGGTGGCATATGCCACCCGCGAGCACCTGGCACCTTGCCGTCGGCAGTGTTCTTCTCTTGATGGCAGGCAATACATTGCATCGTCGGTGCTCCCAGACCTGCCGTGCCACGCACTACATTCTGGATATGAGCAATCATCGAATCTTTTTGGGTCGGCCGTGCACTCTGATGGCAGTTCATACAGCGGGGGCTTTGTAAGACGCTCACGACTGGATCGAACAATTGATAAGCGTTGGGCTCCTGAGCCTGTGCGTCGAATGACATAATACTCAGCGCGGCAGACAGCCGCAGAATCGTCGCTCTTGTGATGTACATGTCAGGTTACCTTAGACAACACGAAAGGAATGGCGTAGCGGTAGCGATCGTACTGGCTGCCCGGTCGCCCATAGGATTGCGTTGGCCAGCGCTGGAGCCACGCCAGCAACGCCAGGCTCCCCAGCGCCACCGGGAGACTCGGCGCTTTCTACTACCATCGTTTCGATCTGCGGCATCTGACTCATGCGGACGACTGGATAGTCATCGTAGTTGCCCTGCTGTACCTCGCCTTTGTTCAGGGTAATTTCGCCGTACAGCGCTGATGAGAGACCAAAAGCAATGCTCGACTCCATCTGCGCCTTGACCAGGTCGGGATTAACCGCCACGCCGCAGTCAATGACGGAGTACACCTTATGCACGGTAAGCGTTTGATCAGTCGCGACGCTAGCCTCGACCACGGTCCCTACAAAACTACCGTATGACTCGTGCACCACAATGCCTCGGAATACGCCTGCTTTCGGTTGCGTCGACCAATTGGCCAACTTGGCCACTGCATCGAGTGTGGCAAGGTGACGCGGCTTTTCTTGCAGCAGTTCACGACGCATTTGGTAAGGATCCTTGCCTATCCCATGCGCAATCTCTTCAAGAAAGTGCTCAACGGAGAAGGCTGTATGCGAGTGCCCCACTGAGCGCATCCACAATACGGGAACCTGGAAGCGTGGCGTGTGCAAGTCGACTCGCAGATTCGGGATGGCGTAAGGAATATCTTCAGCGCCTTCAACCGAGAGCGAGTCAATGCCGTTTTTGACAATGAAGCGTTCCATCACTGTGCCCGTACCGATCGACTGCACGGCGATACGGTTGGTCCAAGAGGTAATAGTGCCCTGAGAGTCAAGAGTCGCACTGAGCCGATGGTAGGCACTGGGACGATAATAACCGCCCTGGATATCTTGATCGCGTGTCCAGATCATCTTGACCGGCCGACGAACTGCCTTGGCGATGTGCGCGGCCGCGATGATGACGTCGAAACCGAGCGAAGAGCGTCGACCAAATCCACCTCCGGTCAACAGGGTATTGAGTTTTACCTGCTCCGGTTTCAGCCCAAGTACCGAGGCCGCCGCATGTTGGTCACCTTCGGGCCATTGCGTGCTCATCCATACTTCAGCAGTGTTTCCTCCGCGATAATCGATGGTGGCATTGAGTGGCTCCATCGGCGCGTGAGTGAGGTAAGGAAACCAGTAGTCGGCGGTGAATGTTTTCGCGGCGCTCCGTTGTGCCAATTCTATATCGCCAGTGCTACGTGCCACCGTTCCTTCAAGTGACATCAGATGACGATACATAATGCGCTGTTCATCCGTCGAAACGCGCTCGCCATTCACATCGCTATACATCAGAACGAGGGCATCACGAGCTCGCTTTGCCGACCAGAAATCCTTGGCCACCACAGCGACCCCCTGCGGCGTTTCATAGACACCGACGACATTGGGCATAGCCTTGGCCACTGTGGCGTCGACGTGTGAGATTTTGCCACCGAAAAGCGGCGCGCGCGCGAGCACCGCGATGAGCATGCCAGGTACATAGACATCCATGCCAAACTTGCCCGAACCGTCGACCTTGGTCATGGCGTCGATACGGCGGAGTGGTTGGCCGATGATCTTGAAGTTCTTCGGGTCCTTGAGCTTTGGATTTGCTGGCGGCTCAATACCCACGGCATCGACTGCTAGCTCACCGTAAGTGGCACTACGATCGCTCGCGTCGTGGATCACGCGGCCGGTGTCGGTACGCAGTGATGACACATCGACGTGCCAGCGCTTTGCGGCGGCAGCTAGCATCACTTCGCGGACAGCGGCACCGGCTTTACGCTGAGGCTCGTATTGGGCGATTGTCGTCAGGCTGCCACCTGTAAGTTGCTGATGCATTAGAGGGTTCTGATAGGCGGGTGCCGTGGGTGCCTGCTCCCAACGCACACGTTGCCAATCAGCGTCCATTTCCTCGGCAACCAGCATTGGGATTATGGTTGTGACGCCTTGCCCCATTTCGGTATGACCCACAATTACCGTGATCCAGTTGTCAGCAGTGATACGTACAAAAGCATTAGGCTGCACGGTTTTATGGGGCATCTGTACAGGGGTACCTGCCATCACTTCGGGTAAATGAAAACCCACCATGATCCCGCCACCGGCAATTGCGCTTAATTGAAGAAAATGTCGCCGACTAAGGCCTGTGACTGAGGCAGAGTGCTTCGTTTCAAAGGTATCCAGAATGCGCTTCATGCCAGGCTCTCCGCAATCTGGTGAATGGCTGCCCGAATACGCGGGTACATCCCACATCGACAGATGTTGCCTGACATGGCCTGATCAATATCAGTGTCGGTGGGCTTCGGTATTTGTGTAAGTAATGCCACCGCGGCCATTACTTGACCCGATTGACAGTAACCGCATTGGGGAACATTGAGGTCCGTCCATGCCTTCTGCACACGCTTGCCAATATTAGAGCTCCCCATCGCTTCGATGGTGGTGATGGACCTGCCTGTCACAACTTCGGCAGGCGTCACGCAGGATCTAACGGGTATGCCATCGAGATGCACGGTGCAGGCACCGCACAGCGCCGCACCGCAACCAAACTTGGTTCCCGTGAGTTGCAAGTCTTCACGTAATGCCCATAAAAGAGGACGACCATTCGAGGCATCAACTTCTCGCCAATCTCCATTAACTTTAATCTTAGCCATGATATTCCCTCTTTATTGGACGGAAAAATATGGAGCAATCTCACCTACGGCTGTAGCGATGATGCCGGTGGCAAGAGTGGCGCGGATATAGTAGAAGTAGGCACCCTACGGCCTGGTTTCTCGAGCGGGTAACGTGGTGGTATTAAAGCCAAGCATGTGCCTGCAACTCGGAATCAACGGGTGATGACCAGGTAACTGTAAGACAATAGAAGTGCCTACAAAGCGCCAAAGCATGAGGTGACGATAGAGCAGGTTTTGCCTGGGATACCACTTCGGCATCCAAGGCTTTGATACTCAACAAATAGTCGTACCTGGATCGCTTTTACTCGATGCGCTGTTGCAGTGAATCACTAGTGTGCTTCCCTGTTGTGCCAAGTCGCGAGGAATCAATCCACCTGCTTTCTGTTCACCCGTCGATGAAAACAATTTCACTTTTGATCGAGTAGCCTGCTACATGGCCTGCCCCTGAAGGCAGGAGATATCGCTTACTTTAAAACGTTCGAATTTAAAAATAAGCTAGTCATTTATGGATAGACAATCCTTGATTTCTGAACAATGAAAGTATGCCTCCGAACATCCGGTCCCCCACACTTAAACCGGCTCCCATCTATGAGGGTAGCGACTTGGCAAGATCACTTGCCCGCTGGATCGACATGAAGGGTAATGGGTTAAACGATTTTAATAAGTTCGTAGCATTTGAGACTGTAATCCAGCGCTTTGCTAATAATCGAGCCGCCGTGTACGAACTGGCTCTGGGCGATCATCCAGGCGTGCAAGAGGTCCATCACTGGCACGGCCTTATTGTCACTACCAACTTGACCTTCCTATCTTGCAGGAAGTTGCGAGGGTGTTCTCCGCCGCGAGCTGCGTCTTTTCAGGGCATCGTGCTGCCTGCACGCCAGTCGGTGATGCCAAGATGTCGACAAGTATTTCTGTCAGATGACGGACCCCGGCTCTGTTGTCGGCGGATTCGATTTCGCTGGATCGATGCGATCCAGGCTTGAACCAGGAATTGCTGGATACGGCCCAAGCTCTTCAAGCTCCCGCAGGAGTCCGCTGTCGATGTAGCCAGGAATCTTTCGATACTCACCCAGCACTCGCGCGTAGAACTCAGGGTCTTGATGCCAACTGGATTTGTCGACGCAGAAATAATTGATCCACCGCGCACTTATCGAGGGTGCGGGCCAGTGGCGCCGCAGCGTCATCAGGTATCGCCGTGCCGAGCAAACCTTGCCGACGACAAGGACGCTGCGCCGCTCTTCGGGAGCAAGTTGCGATTGCGCCAGCGCACGCGCAAAGCGAACGTTCTCGCCGGTGTTCGTGGCTGTGGGCTCTATGAGGAGGGCGGTCTCCGGAATGCCGAGTTCCATCAGCCGGCTCGCGATGACGTGCGCCTCGATGGTGGAGAATTCTCCAGTTTGGCCGCCCGAGACGATAGCCCGCAGAAACATCTGAGCGTGCCACAGGGTAGCGATCTCCGCACAGAACTCTTCGACGCCGTGCCGCGTGCCAAAGATCAACGCCAGATCGGAACGGGTGGCCGGTATCTCCGGCATTACGTAGTCACCGATCGCCTGCAGCTCTTCGTTCGTCATCAGATCACCTTGTGCAAGGAGGGTCGAATTCGAGAATGCGGATTATACGAGGAAGGGCGTAGCTTGGTTGTCATCCCGAAAGCGTCCTCCATTGCCAAAATGGAGTCTGGATCGGCGAGTACAGCATGTCACCGCTGATTACTGTGCGCAGTGGTGGGCACGGTGGCCGATAGCCAAACAGAAAAATGCTCGATGACATGATGGCTGACATCAAGTTGTTGTCTTTTATGAAAAAGGCAGTTTGAACTGGGCGGAATTTTGGGATTGTCTATCCAGATTGGGCGAGTTTATCTGTCAGTCCCTCTTACCTAGACTTCAACGCTATCCAGCAGGCAGGGCGGATATTTCCCATGGTCGCCATTCTGTCACTGGAGCAATTGTATTTCTCGCCGGTAGTGAGGCCAGGGTCTTGGGTGGTCTGCTTGCACGCGACCTGAACCAGATGGTTTCGCTTGACTGCAACAGAGCTGTACGCCTATGGGGCTGTCGTCGCGGTTCCTGCGGTAGGGCACAGTCTTGCAGGGGGGCGATTCTACGCGAAGCGCCGCGGCTCCCTTTCGATTGCCCATGCAGGACAGCGCACCCGATGCATGGGCGGTTTGTGGCTTCTCAACATCGGTATTTTCGCCTGTGCCCGCGAGGCGCAACAGCGTTTTTTGCTTATTGCGCGAGGCTTGTCGGGGCAGGGCGTTTTGCCCAGCCTGACGTTGCGCGAACCAGGAGGTTGGACATGCATGTACTGATGGTCATGGCGGGAGGTCTGCTCCTTCTGTTGGTGTTTATTCTGTTCGGCTGGCTTTGGGGCGGGGACAGCCTGGGCATGGCTCTAGCGACCAAGGCCTTTGTCCCTTTCTGGCTTCTGATGGCAGGCATCAATATGTGGGTGGGTGTCACCTACGCGGGTTATAGCGTGCGCCAAGAGTTGCCTATCCTGTTACTGGTCTTCGCCATGCCTACCCTGGCCGCGGGCATTGCTCTCTGGCAGTTCGCCCGTGCCTGACATGCCTTGGATACGGGAGATTCATTTATGTCGGTAGAGGGCAGCGCGGGTGATCTGGTCAAGGTCGTGACCTTGCTGGGGGCGGCGGTGGTGGCAGTGCCCCTGTTCAAACGCCTGGGCTTGGGCTCCGTACTGGGCTATCTGGCGGCGGGGCTGGTGATCGGTCCCTTCGGGCTGGGCCTGTTCAACGACCCGCAGACCATCTTGCACACCGCCGAGTTAGGGGTGGTGATGTTTCTCTTTGTCATCGGGCTGGAAATGCGCCCCTCTCATCTGTGGAGCATGCGGCGCGACATCTTCGGCCTGGGCAGTCTGCAGACACTGACCTGCGGTGTGTTGCTGACCGGGGTAGGGTTGGCGTTCGGTTTTCCGCTGGCGGTGTCTTTCGTCAGCGCGATGGGCTTTGTGCTTACGTCCACCGCCATCGTCATGCAGTTGTTGGGCGAGCGTGGCGACATTGCCGCAGCACGCGGGCAGAAAATCGTGGCGATACTGCTTTTCGAAGACCTGTTGATCGTACCGCTGTTGGCGCTGGTGGCGTTTATCGCCCCTCTCGATCCTTCTGCGCCGGTTGCCGACTCGCGCTGGGCCAGTATCGGCATCGCGGCCGGTTCACTCGCGGCGCTGGTCGCCGTGGGGACCTGGCTGCTCAACCCGTTGTTTTACATCCTGGCCAACTCCAGGGCGCGCGAGGTAATGACCGCGGCCGCATTGCTGGTGGTGCTGGGCGCGGCACTGTTGATGCAACTGGGCGGTCTGTCCATGGCCATGGGGGCCTTCCTCGCCGGGGTGCTGTTGTCGGAGTCGACTTTCCGTCACCAGCTCGAGGCGGATATCGAACCCTTCCGTGGTTTGCTGCTGGGGCTGTTCTTCCTGGGCGTCGGGATGTCGCTGGACTTGACGGTGGTCGCACGCAATTGGCCGCTCATCGTCGCCGGCGTGCTGGCGATGATGGCCGTCAAGTCACTGTGTATCTACAGCCTGGCGCGGCTGACGAGGAGTTCCCACGCCGATGCCATGGACCGGGCCGTGCTGATGGCCCAGGGCGGTGAGTTCGCCTTTGTGCTCTTTGGCGCCGCCTTGGCCAGTGGGGTGATAGCCCCGCAGGTCAACGCCAACATGACTGCCGTGGTCGTGCTCTCCATGGCACTGACGCCGTTGGTGGTCATCGTCTACCGGCGTTGGGGACCCAAGCACGGAGCCTCCCTGGAAGGCACGCAGGCGCCGGAGAATCTGGCCGGCAGCGTGCTGATCATCGGCTTTGGCCGTTTTGGGCAGATCGTGAGTCAGCATGTGCTGGCGATGGGCGCCGATATCTCCATCATCGACAACCAGCCTCAGGTTATACGCGACGCCAAGGATTTCGGCTTCAAGGTGTACTACGGCGACGGCACCTACCCCGACATATTGCATGCCGCCGGGGCGCACCACGCCCGCGCCATCCTGGTATGCGTCGACGACCGCAAGGCCGCCACGCGAATCGTTGAGTATGCCAAGACCCGGTTCCCCCATGCCCGTGTGCTGGCACGCGCACTCGACCGGGAGCACGCTATCGAACTGATCAACGCCGATGTGGATTACCAGATCCGCGTCACCTTCGAGTCGGCCATGACCTTTGGGCAAGAGGCATCGAAGGTGCTGGGCGCGACACCCGATGGGGCCGAGGAGATTGCCGCCGATCTACGCCGCAAGGACGCCGAGCGCCTGGCGCTGGAAGTAGCGGGTGGTATTTATGCCGGCAAGTCCATGATCCTGGGCAATGCGGTCGCCAAGGACCGATGATCATGGCCTCTATCATCGACACGCAGGCAACTGCCGTCGTCCGGTTCTGGCGGGAGGCGGGCGCCAGTCAGTGGTTCGCCAAGGACCCAGCGTTCGACCGACGCTTTCGCGAGCGTTTTCTCGATCTGCATCGGTCGGTGGTTCGCGGTGAACGCGACGCTTGGCTGGATACCCCCGAGGGCGCGCTGGCGCTGCTGATCCTGCTCGACCAGTTTCCGCGCAACGCCTTTCGTGGCACCGCGGACATGTACGCAACGGACACCCTGGCCCGACATGTCGCCCGCCTGGCGCAGGCAGCGGGGCATATGGAGGCGGTCGATGCTGACCTGAGGCTGTTCTTCTGCCTGCCCTTTGCCCATTCCGAGGACCTCGTCGACCAGGATTTTTCGGTCCTGCTCAATACTCGATTGGGGCAACCCTGGCTCGCCCATGCCGAAGGGCATCGGGATGTCATCCGCCGATTTGCTCGTTTCCCCCATCGCAATCGGCTGCTCGGACGCGAGAGTACGCCTGAGGAAAAGCGTTTTCTGGAGGAGGGGGGCTTCGCCGGTTAGGCATTATTATGGACAAGCTTATCCAGTACCGTATTTTCATCCAGGTTTCCGAAATGGGCAGCTTCATCAAGGCGGCCCACATGCTCGAATTGCCGCGGGCTTCGGTATCTGCCGCTATTCAGGAGTTGGAGACAGATCTGGGCGTACGGCTATTGCATCGAACGACACGACGGGTGCAATTGACCGCCGATGGCACTCAGTTGCTGGAGCGGGTACGACGGCTACTGGCGGATGCTGACGACATCCAGCGGCTGTTTCAGCTGCATCAACACCAGGTCTCTGGACGCTTGAACATCAATGTTCCCAGCCGTATTGCCCGAAGGCTGATCGCACCGGCCCTGCCGACTCTCAAGCGCAGCTATCCAGAGCTGCAGCTCGCCTTGGGCTCCACAGATCGCGCTATCGATCTGGTGCAGGAAGGGGTCGACTGCGTCGTCCGCGTTGGTCATCTGCTCGACAGCAGTCTGTTCGCCCGGACGATCGGGCATATCGCGCTGATCAACTGTGCCTCTGTTGATTATCTTCGCCAGCATGGCACCCCGAAGGAGCCGGGAGACCTGGCACATGGGCATTTCTCGGTAGGGTATGCCTCGCCGAATAACGGTCGTGAGCTACCTTGGGAGTATGTAAGCGATGGCAAGACCCATGAGGTGGCAGTACCCAGCTGGGTGATCGTCAATAACGCCGAGAGCTATATCGCCTGCTGCATGGCGGGAATGGGGTTGATTCAGATCCCTCGGTTCGATGTGCAACACCTGCTCGATTCCAGGCAACTGGTGGAAGTCATGCCCGAGTTTCGGGCCGCGTCGATGCCTGTCTCGCTGCTGTACCCACATCGACGCCAACGCTCGCGTCGGCTCAATGCGTTCATCGAATGGTTTGAGGTGTTGATGCTGTCATCTCTTGAGTCTCCGGATTCGCTCTGATCCGCTCATGTTCGTTCAGCATCCGCCACTCGCGGCGCGGACTTTGCCTCGGCCTTGATCAGATTGGGCGGAATGAAGTTACTGGCCACCTCCACGTTATAACTATGGCCGGTCATCAGCTTGACCTCCCGTACTTCGCCAATGTCGGAGGCGCTATGCAAGGGCGCAATATTTGTATCGAAGTTGAAGTCCTGGAGGGTGGCCGGACCGATGTGGTCGTCTCATCTATATATGTGTCAGTCGCCGTGGCCGTTATCCAGACTGATAGACACTTGCTGATTCTGATGTTCAGAGACGAACAAACACGGAGAGGTTTGCCACTTCGAATAAAGCGATCTATCAACCAGCCTATCAAGTTGAGGTCATAGAACTTGACGCCTCGAAGTCAGAAACGGTTGCCAAGCTGTACAAGCAGTATCCGCAAGGGATTGGACGTGTTTCCTGGATTGTTTGTCTGGATTTTATGGGCTTTCCATTGAAGCCCGATTAATTACACTTAATCTTCAGACATAGAGGACTATCTGGCTGTAAACAGGATGACCGTGATCGACGACTTCGTCGAATTCACTCACATACCCCACGCCTCCAGTTTTATTCAACGCAGTTAATTAACAGGAGTATGCAGTCATGAGTTTGCAAGGAAAAGTTGCAATAGTCACGGGATCGTCCAAGGGGCTCGGGCGCGCCATTGCGCTACGCCTGGCCGAACGCGGTGCCAATGTCGTGATCAATTACTCGAGAGACAAAGCACCTGCTGATGAAGTAGTGGCTGCGGCGATAGCTGAAGGTGTCAAGGCGATCAGCGTACAAGCAGATGTGTCCAACGTTGTTGAAATTGAAGCGTTGTTTCAGGCCGGGCTCAGGACATTCGGAAAAATCGATATTGTCGTGGCCAACGCGGGCATAGAAAAGGTCAACATTCAGGTGGTCGACGTGACCGAGGAGGACTTTGATCTACTCTTTCGCGTTAACACCAAGGGTCCCTACTTCGTCATGCAGGCTGCAGCTCGCCACATCGCTGATGGCGGCCGAATCATCAATATTGCCTCCAGCTCGACATCGCGCCCGCAACCAGGACTTGGTCTTTACGGGACTAGCAAATCCGCGCCGAAATATCTCGTGCGGGTGTTAGCCCAGGAAATCGGTCATCGCAAAGTCACCGTCAATTCACTTGTCCCTGGCCCGATCGATGGCGCCGGCATCTTCACCGGAGTCGGTGACGACGATCCTTACAAAAAGAGTTTGCTCGAGACGATCCCGATTGGGAGGCTCGCAAAGGCACAAGATGTCGCTGATATCGCGGAATTTCTCGCCAGCGACCAATCATTCTTCATTACCGGTGAAGAAATTCTGATGAATGGCGGCTCAAGCAACTGAATCGGGCAAACGAAACCGCATCCGGTTTCTATTGCCCTCTAATTGGGAGGTGTGTAATGACTGAGACAATGCTAATGAAGGCGGTACAGGCCGTAGAGGTAGGTGGAACTTTCGTCGTGTCCCAGGTTCCCGTCCCCGTACCTGGTCCACGACAGGTTAGGGTCAAAGTACATGCGTGTGGCGTCTGTGCTGGGGAAAATATTGCTCGAATGGGCATGCTGGGTGTGACTTATCCCCGAGTACCTGGGCATGAAGTGGCCGGTGAGATCGACTCGGTAGGCGCCGAGGTGACGACCTGGAAACCTGGAGACCGTGTGGGAGTTGGCTGGCACGGGGGGAGTTGTTCTAACTGTGAGTATTGCCGTCAGGGCGACTTCACCAACTGCACCGACCGTATGATCGTGGGGGCGAGTTACGATGGAGGGTATGCCGAATATATGGTGGTACCGCAAGATGCTCTAGCGCGGATTCCCAATGTGCTGTCTTTTGCGGAGGCTGCTCCGCTGATGTGTGCGGGTATTACAACATTCAACGCGTTACGTCATTCTGGCGCTCGTCCGGGCGATACAGTTGCGATTCATGGCGTGGGAGGGTTAGGCCATCTTGCCGTTCAGTTTGCGAATAAAATGGGGTTCCGCACGGTAGCGGTGAGCCGTGGTCGCGCCAAGGAAGCCCTGGCCCGCAAGCTTGGAGCTGACGAATACATCGACAGTACTGAGGGGAGTGCAGGGGAGGCCCTGGCACGTTTAGGTGGAGCGACAGTAGTGCTCTCAACGGTAGGATCAGGCGCAGCACAGGTGGATCTGACCTTGGGTCTCAAGCCTAATGGTCGTCTTGTGTTTGTAGCGACCGACCATCAGCCTCTGGGTGTTTCCCCTGACTTACTGGTATTTGGTCGGCGTAGTATCGCTGGTTGGTATAGTGGCAATGCCAAAGACAGCGAGGAAACTATGGCATTTGCGGCGCTCAAGGGGGTGCGAGCAATGATTGAAACCTATCCGCTTGAAGACGCAGAGGAAGTCTTCCTGAATATGAGCAAAGCGAAATTTCGTTCGGTGCTTACGATTTAACGCATTGTGTAGAAGTGCGGGTCTGATCTGACAGTTGCCAGGTTCTTCAGTTCTGACTGTCAGATCGACCCTCAATCGACTCCAAGTTGATGGAGTACCAGAAGGTACAACTAACCTACACTTACCAACAGCAGTATTTCAGCCACGTGTTGAGCGATGTGATGGCGACACAAGTTGGAAAGTCCGAAGTAATCAGAAAATTAAGATGAATTCTGAATTGAGGTGCTTACTTCTCGTCCTGGCTGTTACCTGTGGTGTTTCTGGCTTTGACGCCGCGAAAGAGAAATGCTTTCAGGAATGCTGTTAATGTCACCGGGTGATTCTCCGGATGCCAGGCGAGCGCCAAGTCTATTACAGGCGGGGCATCAACCAGCGGTCGAGCCACTACATCTTGTGAAAACAGGCGCGCCGGCTTGATGATAGTTCATCCGATTGACTATGGGTAGAATCCAATAGCGTAGCTTGGAATCACTCCTTCTTGGCCCTTGATACACCCCAAAAACAAGTCCGGAGTTGAGTCTTTTCCTGCTTTGGCAAGAAAATAAACTCTTTAAATTTCAATGGGTAGGACGCCAGATGCGAGTCTCGCTTCCCGCTCCAGGATCAAGAAAAAAGCCACTCAGATGAGTGGCTTTTTTTGCCCTTCCCCAAGCCTGCTGAAATACGGCCTCGCCACCTACCCCGAGTGCGCGATGAGCCGGGTGATTTTTTCCGATTTCGAATACGCCGGCAAGCGCAAGCAAACACGCCGCGAACGGTTCCTCACCGGATGGCGCCTCTTCTTCTCCGATGAGGGCCAGCCACAGGTTCGATGACCGAACTCAGCCAGGTACTGCGAATACCGCCTCGACCTCGATATTGACCTCTGGCGAGAACAATCCGGCCACCCTTACCAGCGAGCTGGCCGGGTAGGCACCGCCATAGTTTTTCGACAGGACTTCACGCAATGCGCCGACTTCGTCCATCGAGGTCACGAAGATGGTCACCTTGATGAGGTCGCGCATGGCGATCCCCTCAGCCTGGGTGACGCGCTTGACCTGTTCGAATATGGCTTCGGCCTGCCTGGCGATGTCCTTGCCCTGGGCTGGCGTACCGAAGGCTGTCATGCCGGACAGGTACAGGGTGCCGTTGTGACGAACCGAAACGGAGTAGGGACCGGCCGGTTCGGGCAGGGAGGGATAGTTTTTTCTGGTGACCACTGAGGTTTCTCCATTCGCGGAAATGGGGCTATCTGCCGCCGATGCGGGCAGAGCATTGACCAGGCCTGCCAGTACACAGGCAACTGCAAGAGCTTTCATAACGCTACTTCTCCTTCGACAAAAAATGCTGCTTCAGCTGGGCTGCCAGCCTCCGCCAAGAGCCGATAGCAGGCGACTCATGCCTTGTCCTCCCAAAGCATCTTCTTCATGGTCGCGCGCCGTTGGGCGCGTCTTTCCACCAGGCGACGCAGCCATACATAGAAGACCGGAGTCAGGAGCAGGCCGAAGAAGGTGACACCGACCATCCCCGAGAACACCGCGACTCCCATGGCCCGGCGCATCTCGGCGCCGGCACCGGAGGACAACACCAAAGGCACCACGCCCATGATGAAGGCGATGGACGTCATCAGAATCGGGCGTAACCGCAGATGGCAGGCCTTTAGCACTGCGCTGACGCAATCCAGGCCCTGCTGCTGTTTCTCCCGGGCAAACTCCACCAGCAGGATGGCGTTCTTGCACGCGAGCCCTGCCAATACGATCAGGCTGATCTGGGTGAAGATGTTGTTGTCCCCGCCGGTGAGCAGCACCCCGGCAATGGCCGACAGCAGGGTCATAGGGACGATGAGCACCACCGCCAGCGGCAGGCTCCAGCTCTCGTACTGCGCGGCCAGCACCAGGAACGCCAGCAGCACGCACAAGGGGAAAACCAACAGGGCGGTATTGCCGGCGAGAATCTGCTGGTAGGTCAGTTCGGTCCACTCATAGGCCATGTCGTTGGGCAGTTCCTGCTGCAACAGCCGCTCCATGGCTGCCTGGGCCTGGCCGGAGCTGTACCCCGGAGCCGGACTGCCGTTGATCTCGGCGGACAGGAAACCGTTGTAATGCATCACTCGGTCGGGACCGGACGACTCCCGTATCCGGACGAAGGATGACAACGGAATGAGGTCGCCCTGCCGGTTGCGTACTTTCAGCCTGCCGATCTGCTCCGGCGCCACGCGGTATGCCTGCTCGGCCTGGACATTGACGTGGTAGGTCCGCCCGAAGCGGTTGAAGTCGTTGGCGTACATCGAGCCCAGGTAGACCTGCAGGGTGTCGAAGATTTCGTCGATCGCCACCCCATGGACCTTTGCCTTGTCCCGATCGATATCCGCGTCGATCTGCGGGACGTTCACCTGGTAGCTGGAGAAGACGCCGGCCAGTTCGGGTCGCGCCCTGGCTTTGTCCACCAGCGACTGAATCTGCTGGTAGAGCGCTTCATGCCCCAGGCTGCCGCGGTCCTCGATCTGCACCCGGAAGCCCCCGATAGAGCCCAGGCTTTCCACTGGCGGTGGGGGAACCACCATCACGAAGGCCTCCTGGATCCGGCCATATTCAGCGGCCAAGGCCTGGGCGATGGCGGTGTCGGACATCGAGGCGTCCTTGCGTTCATCGAAGGATTTGAGCGGGATGAACATGAGCCCCGCGCTTGTGCTGTTGACGAAGCCGTTGATGGACAGGCCGCTGAAACTCA
Organism: Pseudomonas sp. FW305-25; assembly: GCF_017351415.1. Lineage (NCBI taxonomy): Bacteria > Pseudomonadati > Pseudomonadota > Gammaproteobacteria > Pseudomonadales > Pseudomonadaceae > Pseudomonas > Pseudomonas sp. FW305-25. The sequence goes on from NZ_JACNDE010000022.1 coordinate 27,536, forward strand.
CGGTATTGGCCACCCCCGGATGTTTCAGGGCAAGCTCGGACATCTTCAGGATGACGGCCTCGGTACGGTCCAGGCTGGCGCCTTCGGGCAACTGGGCAAAGGCGACCAGGTACTGTTTGTCCTGCTGAGGGATGAAGCCTGTGGGGGTTTTCTCCAGCCCCAGATAGGCCAGTCCCAGCAGGCCGACATACAACATCAGGACGATGGCGCCCGCTCGCAGCAGTCGCGTGGCGAGGCTGACATAACCCGCACTTGCCCGCTGGAACAGTCGGTTGAACGGAGCGAACAGCCAGCCCCCGAACAGTCGGTCGATCAGCTTCGACAGACGATCCTTGGGTGCGTCCTTGCCTTTGAGCAGTATCGCGGCCAGGGCGGGCGACAAGGTCAACGAGTTGAACGCCGAGATCACCGTCGATATCGCGATGGTGAGCGCGAATTGCCGGTAGAACTGCCCGGTGAGGCCGGAGATGAAAGCGCTCGGAATGAACACCGCGCATAGAACCAGGGCGGTGGCGATGACCGGGCCGGTCACTTCCTTCATGGCCTGGCGGGTCGCTTCTACCGGCGACTTGCCCATGTCGATGTTGCGCTCGACGTTCTCCACCACGACGATGGCGTCGTCGACCACGATACCGATAGCCAGCACCAGGCCGAACAGCGATAGCGCGTTGATGGAAAAGCCCAGCAGTTGCATGACCGCGAGCGTGCCGATCAGGGACACTGGCACTGCGGCTAGCGGAATGATCGACGCGCGCCATGTCTGCAGAAAGAGGATGACCACCAGCACAACGAGCGCGACGGCCTCCAGCAGCGTATACACCACCGCGGTGATGGAGCTGCGCACGAAGATGGTGGGGTCGTAGCCAATCGAGTGTTCGACGCCCGGTGGGAAGTCTTGAGCGAGCTCGCTCATCCGCTTGCGAATCCGGTCGGACAGCTCGATGGCGTTAGCATCCGCGTCCTGGAAAATCTGCAAGGCGGTGGAAGGGCGACCGTCAAGGTGCGCGCGCAGGGCGTACTGGCTCGAGCCCAGTTCGATGCGTGCGACGTCGCGCAGGCGGACGATTTCGCCGCGCTCGCCGACATGCACGATGATGCGCTCGAACTCGTCCTCGTCGACCAGCCTGCCTCGGGCGTTAATGAGCAACTGGAAGGCGTTGTCGCTCGCGTTTGGCGGTGCGCCGAGCGAGCCGACGGCGACCTCCCGGTTCTGCTCGCGGATAGCGCGTATCACATCCGTCGCGGCCAGGTTGTAGGAAGCCACCTTGTCCGGATCCAGCCAGACCCGCAGGGAATAATCGCCCATCCCCAGCAGGCGGATGTCGCTGACCCCCTCGATCTTGTACAGCTCGTCGATGACGTGAATGGTCAGGTAGTTGGCAAGATAGGTCGGGTCGTACTGGCCGCTCGGCGAATACAGGTGAACGACCTGGGCCAGCGCCGGCGACGTCTTGTCCACCGTCACGCCCAGCCGCTGGACATCGGGAGGCAGCTGGGTGGTCGCGCGGGTGACCCTGCTTTGCACCTGGACCAGCGCGGCATTGAGGTCCGTGCCCAGTGCGAAGGTCAGGGTCAGGGTCATCGAGCCGTCCGAGGTCGACTGGGAGGACATGTAGAGCATGTTCTCCACGCCGGTGATGGCCTGCTCCAGCGGTGAGGCTACGGTCTTGCCGAGCACGTCGGGGTTCGCGCCCGGAAATTGTGCCCGCACCACAATAGTGGGCGGCACGACTTCCGGATACTCGCTGACCGGCAACTGGAACAGAGAGACGATTCCGCCGATCAGAATGAGCAGCGACAGGACGATGGCGAAGATTGGGCGTCGCACAAAGAACTGCGAGATGTTCATGGCGATGTCCTCCGCTCCGGGCCTTGTTGTGCGACAGGCGTCGGTTCGGTAGAGGCATTCAGCCGCGTCAAACGGGCCAGCACCTCAGCGGTCGCCATGGTCACCAGTTCCGGTGTAACCCTGGCACCGGGACGGGCATGCTGCAGGCCATTGACCACGATGCGGTCTCCTGCCTTCAGGCCGTTGCGGATCACGCGCAGGCCTTCGACCTTGGGGCCAAGCTGGACGGCGCGATAGCTCACCACCGCATCTTTGCCCAGCACCAGTACGAAGCGATTGCCCAGGTCGGTGCCAATCGCTTCGTCTCGGACCAGGGTGGCGGGGTAGCGGTCGCTGGCGGGTAATTGCAGGCGAACGTAGAGCCCTGGGGTCAGCTCGTTTTCGCCGTTGTCGATGACAGCACGTGCCTGCAGGGTACCGGTACGCGGATTGACTTGGTTGTCGAGGAAGTCCAGGCGACCTTCATACGCGGGTCGTTCGTCGGTACTCAGTGCCAAATGCACCGGCACAAGGGAAGGGGAGAAGGCCTTTTCGCTTCGTATGCGGCGAATCTGCTTCAGGTAGGTGGCTTCGTCGATATCGAAGTACGCATAGAGCTCCTTCGTGCCCACCAGCGTGGTGAGCAGTGTGGCCCCCTCATTGACCAGGTTCCCGGCGGTCACCTGCGCGCGACCGATGCGGCCGTCGATGGGCGCCGTGATGCGAGTGAAGCTCAGATTCAGGCGCGCGGCGTCGAGTTGGGCGCGGATCGCCGCAACGGCGGAACTGGCTTCCTGGTACGCAGTCTTGCGTGCGTCAGCCAGCTCGGCGGAAATCGCCTGGTTGGCCCTCAGCTTCTCGCCGCGCTGGGCTTCACTGGCGGCGCGGGTCTGTTTGGCGCGGGCCTGCTGAAGTTGTGCGTCGAGGCGATTGACCTCCGCCTGCAAGGGCCTGGGGTCGATCTGGAACAACAGCTCGCCTTTCTTGACGAGCGAGCCGTCTCGAAACAGCACTCGGTCGATATGCCCGGAGACCCGTGGCCGTAGATCGACTGACTCCGGAGCTTGAAGCCTGCCCGAGAATTCGTCCCAATCGGCGAGAGACTGGACGACGACTTCCGCGACGCTGACGACGGGGAGGGGGGGTTCCGTACTCGCTCCCTGGTTGGGCTGGCTGTTTAGGACTGAGATAAATACAGGGGTGGGTGTGAGGTAAACCCGAGACAATCCGGGATTTGATGGTACAGGGTGGTATGGGGTTTGTAATTGAGTTGCAGCAGGTGCAATTAGGTTTGGCCCCGGCCAGTACCTGGTGATCGGGGCGCTAGGTGGAAAAGCAGCGCTCTTTTCTGCTGGTGACTACTCTTCGTCGGCCACTTCAAATGATGCGAACAGATCACCCTGGTCGCGGGCAACTATTGCCAGCCGCATCCTCTTAACGACCTTGTAGACGAACGCCAACGAGAGGTTGTACTTCCTGGCAAGCTCTCGCTGATTACGCCCGGTAAACTCATCGAAGAGTTGCTGATGCAACTTCGATGCTTGCAGGTGGATGCCTTTGGGCATGTAGAGCATCTGCCCGCCCCACACAGTAGCCATCAACATTGCCACTTCATTGCCATGCGCTTCAGCGAGTTCAGGGCCGACACCCAGAGTCTCCTTGGCAGACTGGGCCACATGGTCGGCCAGGGTCTGAAGAAGTTCACCCGGAGCGCTACAGGGCGCTTTCATACGACCTCCTTATTGATCACGCGGTACTGCCACTGCTTCAGGTTTTCAATCACCCGACTTGCTTGGGCAACGCTGAGCCATTGCAGCGCAGACACCTTGGTCATGCTTTTCACGAAGCTGGCCAGGGCGGCCTCGGACGGGTCGCGAACCGCGCCCAGGTCATGCAGCGTCAGCCATAGCGAACGGATTTTCTTGGACTGCTCATCGTTGGCCTGTGGCCGCTTACCAGCCTTGTTTGGACGAGGGTTAAAGCCCTTTTGCTTGAGCTGTTCCAAAACCCGTTGCAGGTTTGGAACGCTCAAGTCAGCGGTGGACGTCGCGCCGTCCAACCCCGTCATTCCAGCCAGCATCAGGCGATATGTATCGTCATCCATGCGCAGCTCACGCCGCGCAACATGGATCATCTTGATATAACGCAGGCGGGTCGGATTGGTCGGCGCGGCGTTCATGCCCATCCCCCGCGTTCCATCAGATCGATAGCGGCTTGCTGAGGATCTTCGATATCGCCGTAGGACAGTTCCCGAATGAAGTCCTCCAGCTCACTCCTGTCGTTGATCGCATTCCCCGACGACCATGCAGCAACCCGAAGCCCGCCAATCTCCCGTGGGATATCGTTACCCATGCCCTCTACAACGAGGGTGTCAAATTTCTCTTTCTCGCTCACGTCACACCCCCTCCGGCGTGATTCGCCACTTGCTATGCAGGCGGCCAGTCGGCACACATTCAAGGCGGTCGATGTTGCTGCGTCGGCCAGGGAACAGCTTCTCAGCCAAGCGCTTCACGGGGTATTCATAGCCATGAGTACACGACACGCGCTTGCCGCGCACAGTGCTGGTGACGTAGCCGGTGCCGTCCTGGAGTACGGACACTTCAACCGGAGTAAGTGGATGAACCGAACGCACCGGATACTTGACCCAGCCGGTACGTCCTTTCCACAGATATTCAACGTCGCTACCAGTCTTCAGCTCGGCCAGATTGGTGACTTTAAAACCGCCCCATATGTCGCTCTGATATGGCCAGCTTTCGGTGACGATGCCGTCTTCGTCGACAGTCCACACCAGGAAGTCCTGGTGATGATCCTGAAACTCGATCAGTGTCTTGCTCATATCAATCCTCCTGGAACTCAAGATCGAGATCGACTTCAATCTCGGCGCTGACCAGGCGAATGCCACACCAGCCGAAAGCTGACCCCTGAACGGTTCCGCCCCATCCCTCTTTGTTGTGGCGATCCTCTGTCCATATCTGTGACTGCCGCCCATCGTCAACCCGCATGCCACCGGCCTCCAGCAGGTCATAAACCCACCCCTCGGCGGCAAGCTTGATAACGGCACGCACTACGTCGTCATCTGCTTCACTGAGACGATCAACAGCACTAGTCCAGAAAGAGTTGATCACGGTAGCCCGCTCTTCGGTCAGGATGTCGTGGTCGACCTCAAGGGTGATTTCCCATTCTTTCCAAGTGTCTTTCAGCGTGTATTGCTTGAGGTTCGCCATGTCACACCACCGCCAAATCAAGAGGAATGGCCCGGTACTCATCAGTACCATTCACCCGCTCGTAAACGCGGATGTAGACGGCACTGCCAGATACCAGGATCGAGTCCTTCACAGCTTTCATCGCTGCTTTCCAGGTGTCGTCATCGATCTCTAAACGCAGCAGATCAAGGACATCAGAGGTCTTGATCTGGCCATTGCGGTTTGGGCTGAAGGTACGGTCTACGATGGCCAGCAAATGGTTGTCCGCGCCCTTGCTCCAGGTCTTGATGCAGTCGTACACCATGACCTTGGCCACTTCCATTTCCTCGGTGAAGGTCAGCCGATCTGCGTGGGAACGCACGACCTTGTACTTGCCGTCATAGGTGGCGATGGTCACGTTGCCTTTCTTGCCGCCCATCTGGACGCCATAGCGTTCGCCCGCGATGCTGATCAGGTCGGCGATATCACCGAGCGATTTTTTCTTGAAGTTCTTCAGTGCCAGGTTCAGCTGTTTGGCTGCTTCGGCAAGTTCACCCGCTACCTGATCGCGCAGCTTGTCCTGCTCGCGCACTTGGTCAACCGGCACCAGGTGGCCGATGGCATTGCGGACAAAACCCGCAGGAATGTTGATATCAGTCATGGGGCCTTTCCTCTTTAGTTAGAGCTGGAGATGGAGCTGCAGAAACGTGCTGTACGGGTCTTGGAGCTGCTTGCTTCTCCCAGTCTGTGAAGACAGCAAGAAGTACAATCAGAAACCACAGACCTGCACTCGGCTTGTTATTCAGCTCCAGGGCGGTGGCTGCACCAATCAGAACAACTGTGATTGCTGCGATACCCAGGTTTTTGTACTTGCCGAAATCATGTCTCCTGCTCCTTCACCAACGAGTACCAGGCAACATCGACGCCGCGTACCGTCACGGTGTGGCAGGTGAAGCGCCCTTTAGACGAGCTGCACATGCGCCGCAGCTCATGCCCAAACCGCCGTGTAAGCAGCTCGACGCTGGACGGTTCGATAAAGATTTTGTTGTCGGCCAGCACCAGGTGCTTGATCTCAATGTCGGCCTGGCGGAAATCGCGGGTCAGGTCGTTGAAGGCCGACAGCTTCGCGGGGAAGTCCTCAGCCAGGATGCTTGGCGGCAGTGCCACTTGCCCCCCGACCAGATACAGAGCGGCCATATCACACCCCCTTCACAACGTCGGCGGTGATTATCGGCACGCCCAGCTGGGCGGCCAGATTCATTGCCGCGATCACCAAGTTGCCGATGGCCAGCGGGTATAGCAGCGAAACGTTCTCGTCGCGACCGCCGCGCCGGCTTGGCTGAGACAGGCGTTCAGCAATCGCCTGGATACCGCTGGCGTCAATGACTTCACCCAGCACTTTGCCCGCACGGTCAAAACGAAACTTCAGGAATTCTTCCAGGCGATTGCCTTCGATTGGTGCCAGGGTGACCCGCTCGCAGCGCTGTACGACCTCGCGCACATCAGCGTTGCGTTCGCTGAGCTTCACGTCCAGTTCGGGCTGGCCGATCATGATGATGCTGACCAGCTTGGTGAAACCGACCTCCAGCTCAAGGATGCGCTTGAGGTGTTTGAGCGTTGGGATCGGCAGGCTGTGGGCCTCTTCGATCACCAGGCAATGGCGATAGCCAGCCGCGTGGGACTCTTTCAGTGCCTTGTGCAACTGGGCGAAACGCGCCTCGGGGCTGCTCTTGGGTTTTGCAAGCGGCGCGACCGCAGCCATCATCGACTCGGCAATGTGGGTGCTTTTCAGGGATTTGCCCTTGGTGTCGTTGTCTTCGGATGCCAGGACATAGGGCTCAATGATGACCACCTGATCACCACCCTCGGCGATGCGGTTCACCAGGTCGCGGCGAAGCGTGCTTTTGCCTGCGCCTGATTCACCCACGACCGCGAGGAAGCCGCCGTGACGCGCCGTCTGATACATGATCTCGCGGACATAGCGAATGTCAGGGCTGACCCACATATCCTGAGCGCAGTGCAGCTCATCGAAGGGATCACGGAACAGGCTGAAGGCCTTGCGAGTTTCTGGCTGTAGGGTCTGCTTTGGCAGTAACATTTGTTCGTCCTCCCCGGACGGCTCTTGCGAAAGGGCCGGATCTGCCGTGTTGGCGCACGGCAGATCCACTTCTTCAAAGGCGTTGGCGATATCGGCATCGTTGGCGCCGGCCTCGGTCAGGAACACACGAATGCGCCCCTGCAGTTCGTTACAGTCCAGGCTGCGAGGCCACTGACTGTGGTTCAGTAGCTGGGCTACCGTGGCATCGCTGAGACTCAGCGACTCGGCCAGGGCTGATTGAGGGCGGCCCACTCCTTGTAGAATTTGCTTCAGCTTCAACATCACTCACCTCCAACCGCAGCCAAAACCAGGCTGAACGGTTTGCGCATGACCTCAACTGGTCGTTTCAGCTCAGCCTCAACGGCGTCGAGCTGCTCTTCTGGAACTCCTTCCGGGTAACGCTGTTGTAGCCAGCCAAACGTTTCTGCCGTCCAGAGGTTGCCCAGGCGCGGGCGCAGAAGCTTTGCGGCTTCGACATGACCGAGCGGAGCAACCTCGACGGTTGGGGCGTTGACATTGAGGCTGGTGCCGCGACGCGGCATATAAGCCGGCAACACGGTGTCGCTGACGTGTTTGTGAGGGTCGATCAGGCCACCGAACGGCACGGCCTTGGCCTTGCGAGCTGCTTCGGCTTCGGCTTCGCTGGTGGTGCCGGTAGCGATCTGTTCCAGGACTTTGCGCGAGACCTGGGCAGGCGTTTCGGCATGGCGCTTGTACTGCTCGCCAATGGTTGCTGAGGTCTCCGCGAAGCCGAACTGATCGATTCCGATCCGGTCGATAACGTGAAACTGTTCGCGGCCGTCCTCACCAACCAGCACAGCGATAGCGGTGTCCTTGTCTCGCCAGCAGTTGCGAGTGATCAGCAGCTTTTCAGCGACCATCACACCAGGTACAGAGCTGACATCGAACTGAGCGCCCCGGAAAGAAACCCGTAACAGGTTGCTGACAGTGCGGTACTCCGGCGTGCTGACCGCCAACTCACGGCAGACCTCGACGCTTGGCGCCAGGCGCAGTTGGTCCCGCGTGATCAACTGCCACACGCCGTATCGGGTACGCCGGGTGCGGGTGTGAATCGCAGTCGCGTTGTAGTAACGCATCCACTTTCCGGCCCAGGTGTTGATTTGCTCCAGGCTGTTGGCGGCCTGGAACTTCAGTGCGCTCTCAAACTCACGCTCAACAATGTTGTGCGCTTGCTCGACCTGGCCCTTGGCCCTGGCATTGCCGACCTGGTTAATGATCAGGTCAATAGACATGGCCCGGCACAAGTTGCGGAAAATACTGCTGGTCATCGCCGCGCCGGGGTCAGTCATCAACATCCAGGGCACGCCGTGGAATGGGTCCGATTCGTGGCGCTTCTGCATTGCATTGATCAACACGGCGCACAGGTTATCCGCCGACTCAGCGCCCAGCACGTACTCCAGATACAAGGTGCCGCTGGTGTGGTCGGTGATCACATAGCGCCATAGACGCTGGCGTTCGATCTTCTTCAGGTTGCCGGGCTTGCCGTCATAGAACTCGGCTTTGTTCATCACCTGGGCACCGCTGTCAGCCAGGTAGAACTGCGTCGAGATCGAGGCGTCCACCTGCCAAACGTGGTTTGGGTGATTGCTGGCCAGCGATACCGCTGGGGCGTCCTGCAGTAACTGCTCGGGATGCAGCTTGTAGCCTTTCAGGGCACGACTGATGGCGCCGTAAGTCAGCGGCCGAAACAAGCCAGTCACTTCATCGACCCGGCCAGCCATGATCAGCCCATTGCTGCGCAGACGTTCCACAGCACGTTCAATGGTGGACAGCTGTTTGTTGTTGGCACGGATCGATTCCAGCAGCATGGCCGAAATCAATCGGGCTTCATCCAGGGGTAAGGCGCTGTTACCCGCATCGCTTCGACGCTTACGCGGCGTGGCCACTCTGACCTCCTTCAGCTTGCGCTGAAGTGTTTGGATGGAAACACCCAGCTCAGCCGCGCCTGCCTGGTAGACAGCAGTACGCTGACCGTGCGGGGCGTTGTCCGCTCGCTGGGCGATCTGGGCTAGTTGCTGGACCTGTACCGGGTTCATAGGTTAAGCCTCGGCCGTGTTCAACCAGGCCGGGGCATCGGCACCGTCTACATGCTCGGGCAAGTGGAACTCGCTGCGGACCGCTGCAAGGGTGACTTCGAGCTGGTGAATCAAGGCAGCCTTGAACGTGCGATGGTCTTCGCCGCTCTCGGCAGCATGCTCTTCCAGCTTGGCGAAGCCTTCGCGCAGTGAACCGAGGATGTTCGCTTCCGCCTCATAGGCGACTGCTGCGACTTCCTGGCGAAGCTCTTTCGCGACTTCATTCACCGGCATGGACTGGATGCGCTTGCGGGTCTTCTCCAGCTCTTGCTTGGTCTTGTCCAGCTCGGCGGTCTTCTTCGCCATGACTTCGCTTTGCGCTTCGTAGTCGGCGTTGGTTTCGTCCAGGCGCTGAGTCAGCTCTTCTTTTTCCTTGGTGTGCTTGGCGATGATTTCTTCTGCGAGATCAACGAAGGCATCCTTGTCGCCGGTCTTGGCGACTTCGATCAGAGCTGTTTTTTGGTCTTCCGGCAGGCGGCGGTATTGGCGCATTTCGCGGTAGCCGATGCCCATACGGGACATCGAGTCGAGTGCGTCTTCCCCGAAAGCACGGAGATTAGAAATATCCCGATCAACTTGCTCACGTGATCGCCCAAGCAAGTCACAAAATTCATCCCAGGTGCCTGACAAAAATTGGTCACCGTGACCAGTTTTCGCCCCCTTCAAACCTCTGTAGAGCTTGTTTTCCTTCACATAGGCAAGTTTGGAAGTGGTCACGGTGACCGAAAACTTCGCAAAGGCGTCAGCCATCTGAGCCTGACCCAGAAGCTGGTTTACAAGGTCTCGTTCTTCACTATGCGAAGACAGAATGGTTGCCATAGCATTCTGGTTAGCTGTGAGCATTTCACCGTTCAGAGCTGGAAGATCGACTGTCTCTACGGGTTGGTTTTTGGTGCGGGCCATGGTGTTCTCCTTAGTTCATCGATCCAGCGGCGATACGCTGGTTGATTTCCTGCATGCGGTTGGTCAGCCGAGCCATATGCTCGGCATGGGCCTGGGCGATCTGCAGCACGCCCACGGAATGAGCGAAGCGACCGTTGTCCAGCTTCACCGCAAGACCTTCTTCAATCAGGGTCTGCATGGCTCGGGTGATGTTGCTGGGGCTGTCCTGAGTCAGTTGGGCCAGCTCGGTGTTGCTAAGCCCGGTCACGGTGTGGCCCTTCAAGGCCTTGAGTACGCGCAACACCCGTGCGGCGGCTGAGACGGTGCGGCTCATGGCTGCCCCTCCAGTTCAAGCTGTGGTTGCTGGGTTTGGCTGACATTGCCTCGGTGCCATGCAAGCCCCTCCATTGCGGCCTGGATGGCTGCAAGGGTTTCTTCGGCTTCGCAGCTCTTCGAGTAGAACGCGAGCAATCTGCCGGCTGCTGTGGTGAGAAGTTCCTGTAGCGCCTGCGTATCCTGGGCGGTGCAGTGCCGGCCGGTGGGCACGTCAATGGTCAAACGACCTGCACTGGCGGCGATCCAGCGGGTGACGTAATCGCAACCGCAAGCTCGCTCATAGGGGCGGATCAGGTTGGCCGGCATACGGCCTGTCTGCAGCCACTTGTAAACCGACCAGTGATCCGCGACGCCCATCTCATCAGCGATACGCTCGACACCTTTGTTATGTGCGTCCTTGGCGAAGTCCTTGCACAGCTCCAGCGCATGGCGCAACGAGGTCGGTTGAATGCTTTTCCAACGACGGCGGCTCATTGGAAAGACCTTTCTGAAACGCACTCCAAACAATCTGAACTTTTGCAGCTATGCAAAGTGATTGCGCCGGGTGCAATGTTTTCGGGTACATTCCCCAACATGGACATGAGAAATGACCGACCGTATTGAGAGACTTGAGGCACAGGTGAATGCATTGGCACAGGGCTGGTTACGCCTTGCTGCCGCTCTTGAAGTTCAAGGGCTCGTTTCACCTGAGGGCATAGATCAGGCGCTGCTGTCGGTTCGGTGGCCTGGACAACCCATAGAGGCTGAGGCAACCAAGACGCTGGCATGGTTGACCGATCAGTTGGCCGAAGCACGGAATGCAAGACGATCTGCGGCGCCGCAAGCACCAGTCGGTCGGTACGGAACTGCTGTGAGGTAGCCATTATGCTGCCAACGCAGCGGTCGGCTTGAGACCAAGCTTCACCGCAATATCATGGGCCTTGCCGTAATTGGCTTTGGCCTGGCCATTGAGGACGCGGTACACCTCATTGCGGGTGTAGCCGTTTTCGGTAGCCCATTGAGTAATGGTTTTGCCGACACGACGGAAGTTTTCTTTCACCTGGTCGGCGGTTAGGGCTTTGGCATGGGTGGCCATGGTGGTGGCTCCTGTGATGCAAAGATGATTGCTGTTTGTTTGAATTATTTTGGTGGGATATATACACCGTGTCAAGTGATCTGGTGGATTTGATACACGTTCGTTTGCGTGAAGAAATTGATAGATGCGGCCTTAGCTTGGCTGCTGCCTCACGTGCGGCTAATGAGTCCAGCCCTCAGCGGCTGAAGGACGTTGTGTCGGGTAGGCAAAAATGCTCCGCCGACCTGGTAGCAAAACTGATGGTCGTTGGAGTGGATGCTCTGTATGTGCTCAGTGGAGTACGGGCTTCGACTATTCCCACGAAGCTAGCGCCGGATGAAGAAATTTTGCTGGAGGGGTATCGAGCTCTTGAGGTAACTAGGAGGAAGCGATTACTCGCGGCCTTGTTGACCGATGACATACCAGAAGGATCAGGGCAAGCCGGACAACCCACAAATACACAAACTGTATCGGGAACAGGTCATCGTGTAGCGGGGCGAGATTTCTATACAAAGGAGTGAGGTGGGGAGATGCATATAGATGGGCACAACAACAGGGTCGCAGGGCGCGACTATTACGAGAAAGCCACTCTAAAACTAACATCAGAACAGATTGCGGAACTGTCTATAAAGCACTGTTCTAGATGTGAGATCAGGTTCGTTGCACCTGGTGTCAGCATATGCAATCACTGTCGCCGAGAAATACAAGACGAGGAAAACCGCAAAAAATTGAGTCTGTTCTGTTTCGCCGTGTTTTTTGTTTGGGGAATGCTGTTAACACACTCAGGAAAAAACAGTGGCAGTATTACGCCTATTCAACTCTTGGAGTTGGGAGTTGTTTCTGTAGGTGTCGTTATTTTTGTGGTGGCTTCGTGGTATTTACTACGCGAGATTTGGCTTGAGCATGGTGACGATATTTCAAGGTCGCTGGGTGAGCGGGTGGCGCGTTTTTTTAAGTGATGTAAGTACATGGAGTACATATCTATATGGGGCTTTTAGGTGGGATTCTTTTTATTACGAGCTTTGCTGTCTTCGCTCTAACAATTTTGGGCGGGGTCGCTCCTGCCCTATTTAGAAATAGAAAGACAGGAGTAACTCCGAAACGTAGAAGCTTTTGGGTTTTCGGTACGGCACTAACAATTTTGGTGTTTTTAACAGCGTTGGTTATAACCCCGTCCCCGTCCACGTCCACGTCCATGCCCACATCCATACCTGCACCTGCACCTGCACCTGCACCTGCACCTGCACAGCCTGAGGTGGGCTCAACAAAATTTGAACCTATGAAGACTGGAGTTCCGTACACAAGTGCAAGCAAAGAAGCTCTTCTCAGTGCAACAAAGCATGTCGCAGACCTGGACGAGGCAATGGTCGATAGTATCGCTGTCCTCAAAAGTGGCCAGTTGCAGGGCTTAAGCACTCAGAGCCGAAAGTTCAGCTCATTGGTTGCCTTCGGAAAGACACAATTTGGTGACTCAGTTTTTGAGCCCCTCGGACAGTGTTTCTCTGCAGGTATCTATGCCCGGGCGTGGTGGCAGTCTCAGATGATTGCTGCGAATAATTCCGGAGTGGAAAAGATTCCTGGTTCAATCCAAGATGCCTTGAACTCGTATAAGGCTGCTCGCGACGCTTGTCTGGTGTCCGCAACCCCTGCAGCTTAAATAGACAGTGAGTTGTTCTTAAAAGGGACTCTTTAAACTCGATTAAAAGCCTTCCTGTACCACGCCGCCGATTATGGCGGCGTGTGTATTTCTGGCGTCCGAAAAGTGCGGCGCCATTACAGGAGGCGTCCGATGCGACCCGAAACCCCTCGCGGTATCCGCAATTCTAATCCCGGCAATATCCGCCACGTAAAAGGCACCCGCTGGCAGGGTATGTCGGCGAATCAGAATGACTCTGCGTTTGTCCAGTTCATTGATCCTCGGTGGGGTATCCGAGCCATTGCTCGCACCCTGATCACTTACCAGGACAAGCATGGCTTGCGCACTGTCCGCCTGATTATTGGCCGCTGGGCGCCACCGAACGAGAACAACACCGAGAGCTATATCCGGCAGGTTGCTGTCCGCCTTGGTGTGGCGCCTGAAGAGCGTATCGACGTGTACGACTATCGGACCATGCGCGCTCTGACAGAAGCGATCATTCGCCACGAAAACGGCGCTGGTCCTCTCCCCGAGGGCAACTGGTACGGCGAAGCACTGATCAATGAAGGCCTGCACCTGGCAGGCATTGTCCCCGACGCCTATCACGGGGAGCCAGCATGAAGCTGATCGATAACTGCCATTGCTGCTGGAAGCTTCACAGCGTCCAGCTGGCCATCGTCATTGCGCTGCTCGGTTTCGCCCAGGCCACCGTCCTGCCTATGTGGCAAGCGCAACTCTCTTCATCGACCTATGCCGCAATCAACAGCGGCTTAGCCGTTCTGTTGTTCATCACCCGCCTGATCAAGCAAGGCCCTTCTGACCAGGCCGAGCAACCAGACCAGGAGGGTTCGTCATGAGACTGAACCTCTTTGGTAGGGCCTTCGCGGCACTGCTGGCGGGGATTGCCGGTGTATGCCGTTGGCCCACTCCCAGCACCGCTGCCGGAACCTGGATCAGGTCCGGTGTCATGCCCCTCTATCGCCACGGCAAGACCGGCATTGCTGCCGCCAAGCGCGGTGCCCGTAAGTCCCGCAACCGCATGAGGCAGCGCCATGGTGCTTGAACGGTTACCGACAGGACTCCTTGTCGCCGGGCTGGCCTGCGTGATCAGCGCAGCAGCGGCCGGATCAATCGCCTACGGCTTCGGGTTTCGGTACGCCGAAGCCCTGGGCAATTCCGACCTGCAGTCATTCAAGGCCACGCAGGCAGTACAGGCCGGGGTGGCGGAAAAGGAAAACCGTCTGCAGCTGCTGCAGCAAGTCACCCGTGCCAACGAAGCCGAGGCTTTGCTGCTCACCACTCTTGACCGACACGCCGAAGAAAAACGCCAGCTCCAGGAGCGAATCCCCCATGTCACGACCCAATACATTCCTGCGCCTGGCGCTGTCGCTAAGCCTATCCCTCGTTGCGTGTTCACTGCTGGCTGGCTGCGCGACTTCAACACCGCCCTCGGTGTGCCCGCCCCAGGACCGGGCACCGCTGTCACCGCAGCTGAAAAAGCGGCCTGGCCCGCCACCGGCTCTGAAGCCGAACTACTGGAAAGTGGCGTCACTCCCGCCGACATCCTTGCCCATGCCCAGGACTACGGCCTGTGGGCCCGATCCATCCTCGCCCAATTCAATGCCTTGCTTGATCTCCGGGAAAAGGACTGACGCTCTATGGATGTAGCTGAACCCGCTACAGATGACGACATCAGCGATGCGCAATTGCGCGTGCGCAACAGCGACCTTCGACGAGGCTCCGGTCGGTCGGTTTACCGCTGCGAGGAATGCGGTGACGCGATTCCTGAAGATCAACGCCAGGACAGCCCTGGTATCGAACATTGCTTTGACTGCATAGACGCCTTGGAACACTTGGCCACGCGGGGTTTTGAATGAATCTGAACGAACTCAACTTCGGCTTCCAGACGGTGCAATGGCTGGTCCTGACGGTACTCGGCATTTACACCTGGATGACCAAACGCCAGACCGCCAGTGCCCAGGAACTGCTGGAACTGCGCACTCGCATCGTCGCCCTGGAAGAACACGTCCGACACCTGCCGGACCAGACCGCCGTCACCGATCTGCTGGGCGACATGAAAGCGGTACGAGCCGAACTGTCGGGGGTCAAGGAAGCGCTTGGCCCTTTGGCCCGTTCGCTGGACCGGATCAATGATTACTTGTTGCGAGAAAAGATATGACCGAATTCGCCTCCTTTCTGCGTGAAGATTACCGCCTGGTGATTCTGCGCCTGCTGGCCGAAACGACCGGCTACCGTGCCAACAGTTCGGTACTGAACATGGCCCTGGACAGGTTCGGCCACACCCTCAGCCGCGACCAGGTGAAGACCGAATTGCACTGGCTGGCCGAACAAGGCGCGGTGACCGTCTCCGATGTCGGGCCGGTACTGGTGGCCACCCTGACCGAGCGCGGCCAGGACATCGCTGCCGGCCGTGCCCGAGTGCCAGGCATCAAGCGGCCGGGGGCCTGACCATGGCGGGCAAATCCTCGATCAACCGCCTGCCACCAATGGTGAAGGCGTACATCCAGAAGCTACTGCGCGAAGACCGCATGACCCTGGATGACATGCTTGCCGACATCCAGTCGCGCTTTCCCAACGAGAAAGCCCCCAGCCGCAGCGCGCTGGGGCGCTTCAAGCAAGGCTTCGACCTGCTGACCGAGAAGACCCGCCAGCACCGCGAGCAAGCCGAAGCCTTTGTTGGTGCCTTCGGTGAGGACGCATCCGACAAGACCGGCGCTCTGTTGGTCGAGGCCATTTCGACCCTGGCTTACCAGGCCGCGATGGGCGCCCATGAGAAGGATGATGTCACCACCAAGGAAGTGGCCGAGCTGGCGCGGGCGGCGAAGAACACGATGCAGGCCCGGACCCTGAGCATCAAAGAGCGCCTGGCTATCGAGAAAGCTGCGCGTGATCGCTTGCTCCAGGAACAAGACGCTGAGTTGGCCAAGACCGTACAGACCGGGGGTATCAGCGAAGAGCAGGCCCTGTTCTGGCGCCAGAAATTCCTGGGTGTCAAATGAGTGCCCCAGCGGTCAAGCCGTCATCGAGCACGTTGCGCGTTGTCGAGTGGGACGACTTGCCGCCGAGCGTCAAACAGATCCCCAGCGACTACAACCCGATTGCCGATGGCATCCTCATGGCGCACCAGGCCGACTGGCTGAGCATTCACGCTCAGATAAAGCTCTGTGAAAAAGGCCGTCGGACCGGCATCACTTTCGCTGAGGCCCTGGACTCGGTGATCACCGCTGCGTCACGCAAAGCCGCTGGCGGCATGGACGTGTTCTATGTCGGTGACACCAAGGAAAAAGGCCTGGAGTTCATCGGTTACTGCGCAAAGTTCAGCCGGGTGATGGCCGAGGCCCAGGCTTCGGGTGTCAGCGAAATCGAAGAGTTCTTGTTTGAGGACCAGGACGAATCGGGCAACACCCGCCAGATCAACGCCTACCGCATTCGCTACGCCTCTGGCTTCAAGATCGTCGCACTGTCCAGCAACCCAGCCAACCTGCGCGGTCTACAGGGCAAGGTGATCATCGACGAAGCGGCCTTTCACCGTGATGTTTCCGCTGTGCTGGACGCTGCAACCGCCTTGCTGATCTGGGGCGGTCGGATCGTCATCATCAGCAGCCATAACGGCAAGAGCAACCCGTTCAACCAGATGGTCAGCGACATCCGTGAAGGCCGCTATGGTGATACAGCAGAGGTCTACAAAGCGACCTTCGATGATGCCGTTGCAAATGGGTTGTATGAACGCAAGTGCATGATGACTGGGGAAGTCCCTACGGCTGAGGGCAAGGAAGCCTGGTACAAAAAGATCCGCAACGCATACGGGCCACGCAAAGCGCAGATGCATGAAGAGCTGGACGCGATTCCACGCGACGGCAACGGTGTGTGTGTTCCTGGTGTGTGGATCGAGGACGCCATGCGTGCAGCTCGCACCGTGTTGCGCCTGGCGCTGGACGATGATTTTGCGCTGCAGTCCCTTGCCCGCCGTGAAGCGTATGTCGATGAGTGGATTGAACGCTACCTCGCGCCACTGATGCAGGAGCTGACGCCCGAGCTGCGGCACTACCTGGGTATGGACTATGCCCGGCACCGTGACTTCTCGATCATCTGCCCGATGTCCGTCGACCAGGCAAGGCACCGGGACGTGCCATTTGTCGTGGAAATGCACAAAGTGCCGTACCGCCAACAGAAACAGATTCTGTTCTACATCCTGCGTCGACTGCCACGCTTTGCCTGCGCCGCCCTGGATGCAACAGGCAGTGGTGAAACCCTTGCCGAAGAAGCTGCCGATGAGTTCGGCCACGCCCGTATCCTGCAGGTGAAACTCAGCCGTGCATGGTACGGAGCCTGGATGCCGAAGTTCATTCAACTCTTCGAAGACGGCACCATCACGATGCCCAAGGATGACTCTCTGCAGCAGGACGTGCGGTCCATCGAAATGGTTGAGGGCATTCCGATGATCACGAAGGCCCGCTCGCAAGACCTTAAAGACCCCGAACTCTACCGTCACGGCGACTTCGCTGGTGCCGGCTCATTGGCCAACTTCGCAACGCTGGAGAGTGCTGCAGGTCCGGTCTCAGTCAAATCCCGTCGCCCGCGTCAGGGCACCCGCATCACCCGAGGGTACGCATGAACAAGAAAGGTGTGTGGGTCAGTCCCACTGAGTTCGTCAACTTTGCTGACGCCCCGCGCAGCTCCACGCTCGACCAACATATTGCAACCCGCGGTCGTTCCAGTGCAGGCGGATTCAGCGGCGCCAATCTGCCCAATCCTGACCCAATTCTTAAAGCCCTGGGCAAGGACATCACGGTCTATCGAGACCTGCGTAGCGCGGCATTGGTCGGCGGTAACGTCCGGCGACGCAAAGCATCTGTGCTTTCACTGGAACGAGGTATCAAGCGTGGCAATGCCCCCCTCAAGGTCGAGCGATTTATCCGCGATTGGCTCACCGATCTTGATCTTGATCGCATTATCCGCGAGTTACTCGATGCGCCGCTGTTTGGTTATCAACCCGTCGAACTGATCTGGCAGCCGGTAGGCATGAAGCTGGTGCCAGAAGACTTGCTCGGGAAACCGGCCGAGTGGTTCTTCTATGACAAAGACAATGCATTGCGCTTTCGCTCCAAGGAAGCAGGCCAGGACGGCGAACTGTGCAACCCTCAGCGCTTTATCGTTGCCCGGCAGGACGCCACCTACGCCAACCCTTACGGCTTCCCAGATCTCAGCATGTGCTTTTGGCCGACCACCTTCATGAAAGGCGGCCTGAAGTTCTGGGTGCAGTTCACCGAGAAGTACGGCAGCCCTTGGGTCATTGGTAAACATCCACGCGGCGCCACTGACGGCGAAACAGACTTGTTGCTCGATAGCCTTGATGCCATGGTGCAAGACGCTGTGGCGGCCATCCCGGACGACTCAAGCGTTCAGATCATCGAGGCAGCTGGCAAAGCCGGCAGCGCAGAGGTCTACCGCGAGTTGTTGGAGTACTGCCGGAGCGAGATCAACGTCGCAATGCTCGGGCAGAACCAGACCACCGAGAAGGACAGTAACCGGGCCAGTGCGGTAGCTGGCGCAGAGGTGACCAAAGACATTCGCGATGGTGACGCAGGTATTGTCGCTGCCTCGCTGAATGCGTGTATTCGCCTGGTTGTAGATCTCAACTTCGGCACTGATGTCGTGGCCCCCCTGTACAAGCTGTGGGAACAGGAGGAAATCGACAAGACCCTGGCCCAGCGCGACAAGGCGCTGACTGAGTCCGGTGTGAAGTTCACCAGCGCGTACTGGAAGCGCACCTACAACCTGCAGGACGGTGACTTGGACGAGACCCCGGCCCCGGCTGAATCGGCGGAGTTTGCCGAGTCAACCCTGAAGCCCATTCTCGACCAGGTGGCGCTTGACCAGGCCATCGCCAGTCTTCCCGCTGAGCTGCTGCAGGAGCAGAGCGAACAGGTTGTTGCCTCTCTGATCGAGACACTGTTGCGCGCTCGCACGGACACCGAGGCACTCGGCCTCTTGGCCGAAGCGTATCCGTCAATGGATGACCAGGCGTTGCAAGAGAACCTCACACGCCTGTTGTTCATGGCCAGTGTCTGGGGTCGTCTCAGCGCCAGCGCAGACCTGGAGGGCTGACATGGCTACCACCGTGAAGACCCCGAACCCGGCCGATCTCAAAGCGATCTTCGGCATGGAGCCGAAAAACGCCGTGGCCTATCTGAAATCCAAGGGCTACGCGATCACTTGGAACTGGCAAGAGATGCTCGACCAGGCGCACGACCAATCCTTCACGGTAGCGAAGGCCATGCGCCTGGATCTGCTGTCGGATATTCGCGGCGCCCTGGAAACGGCGCTGCAGGACGGCCAGCCCCTCAAGCAGTTCATCGCCGACTTGCAGCCTGTCCTGGAATCGCAAGGCTGGTGGGGCCAGCAAGTCGTTGTCGACAGTGAAGGCGTCGGCGAGTTGGTCCAGTTGGGCAGTCCGCGCCGGCTCAAGACGATCTATCAGACCAATCTGCAGAGCGCGTACATGGCCGGCCGCAAGGCCGAAATGGAACAAACCACAGAGACGCACCCGTACTGGAAGTATGTAGCGATCCTGGACGGCAAGACCCGACCGAGCCACCGGGCACTAAACGGCCAGGTGTTCCGGCATGACGATCCGGTCTGGTCAGCGATCTTCCCGCCGAATGGATTCAACTGCCGCTGCCGTGTTGTCGCTGTGAGTGACGCCGCAGTGAAGCGCCAAGGCCTGAAGGTCGTGTCGAGCGAAGACCGTATGTTCACTGAGATCGTGGAAACCGGCACCAACAAGCGTACCGGCGAGATCCGTACCGCGCCCGTCACCGGCATTCGCACAACAGACGCCGCTGGCAAGGCTGTCACCTTCCGCACAGACCCTGGATTCAATCACGCACCAGGTACTGGCCTGGCCGACATGCTGAAGCGCAAACAAGCAGCCGCTCAGGAGGTTTGAAATGTTCACCGTCGAACTGGATCACCATCGCCTGCAGGCAGCCCTGCGCAAAATCGAGTGGGCCGTGGGAGATCTCGCACCGCTGATGCGTGGCATCGCCGCCGAGCTGCTCAGCCAGACTGAGGAAAACTTTGGCGAGGAAGGCCGCCCCGAGTGGGAAGATCTGTCTGAGGTCACCACGGCACGCCGTGAGAAAGCAGGTAACTGGCCTGGGCAAATGCTTCAGGTCAGCTCTGCAGGCCTGGCCGCTTCGATCACCACGCAGGCGACCGACAGCTCGGCGCTGGTCGGCAGCAACAAACCCTATGCCGCCATGATGCACTTCGGTGGCACCAAGTCGGACTTCCCACATCTGTGGGGTGACATTCCAGGTCGACAGTTCTTGCCTATGGACGCCGAGGGCGAGCTGCAGCCCGAAGCAGAAGAAGCCATCCTGGATCTGGCCATGAATCATCTGGAAAAAGCCGCTCGCCTGTAAGCCCCTCAGAGGCACCTGAGCGCATATGCGGCTGCGGTGCTTTAAATGTCCCTCGAAAAACTGTCCTAAAGCCTTTATAAAGCCAGCTCAGGCTTATTTCATAAGGAGATTCAAATGCCAAGAGATGGTTTTCACTCAGAATGGATCACTATCGGTAAACATCGTGTTCTGCTTGAAGCCCGAGCGAGCTTTCCCGATGAGGATCACCGGTTCATTGCTACCTTGGTCGCCAAGTTTCTTGATCACAATTCCGAGCACGCTGGACTTGTGAAGGTTTTTTTTGACGACAAAGCCTGCGTCTACAGTATTGAGGCCGCAACAACTGATCCAGCAGAAAAAGAGTTGGAAGATCCCATTACCCAACTCGTTCAGTCGGTTTATGGGACAGGCAATTACCTTTGTGACATGACGGTGGTTCAAAAAGGTGATGAGCTATCGGATCACTACCATCATATGGAACATCTAAGTGTCAGTGCCGGCGTTTCAATAGATCGCTGGGCTAAGTAACTCATTCCCTTCAGCGGCTCGTTCAGAGCCGCTATCTCAAAGACACTCTTTAAACTCGATTAAAAGTCTTCGGCCGATCATTGGCTCAGTCTGTGTGCATCACCTTCAACTGAAGTGCACAGACCATGAAAACCATTCCTTTCTTTCGTGCCGGTAAGCATGTCGATAGCCGGGGTCGAACCGTCGAGTTCACCGAGAAAGACCTGGCGGCATCGATCAGCGGTTACGACCCGGCGCTACACCGGGCGCCCCTGGTCATCGGCCACCCCAAGGACAACGGTCCGGCTTACGGCTGGGTCCGGTCCATCAGCCGCAACCTCAAGGGCGAAGCGACTGCAGTACCTGAGCAGGTTCACAACGACTTCGCCGAGGGTGTAGCAGCCGGCACCTGGTATCCGCGTTCGGCTTCCTGGTACGCCCCCACCGATCCACGCAACCCCAAGCCGGGCATCTATTACCTGCGGCACATCGGTTTCCTCGGCGCCCAGCCGCCTGCGATCAAAGGTCTGTCCGATATCGAGTTCGATGACGGCGAGGGCGTGCTGGAAATCGAGTTCGGCGACTTCGGCGATGCCGTCGCGGCCAGCATCTTCCGCCGCCTGCGCGACTGGTTCATCGACCAGTTTGGCCAGGAAACCGCTGACAAGGTTGTTCCAGGTTGGGACGTAGACAACCTGCTGGCCGAGTCCCGCCGCGAAGACGACCGCCCCTCATTTACCGAACCGACCCCACCCAGCAAACCCACCACCGAGGAACACACCGTGAGTCCAACGGAACAGGCCGCCCTGGAGGCGGAAAACAAACGCCTGAAGGCCGACATTGCCAAGCGCGACAAGGCTGATCTCACCGCTGCGCAAGACGCTATCCATGCCTCGAACGTCGAGTACGCCGAGAAGCTGGTGGCGGCTGGTATGAAGCCAGTGCACGCCCCTGCAGTAATTGCAGCACTGGACTACGCCGAGTCGAGCGAAACGCCGTTGGAGTTCGGCGAAGACGACGCCCGCGAGCCGTTGATCGATGGCCTAAAGGCGATCTTCAGCAACCTGGCCGGCGGCGTCAGCTTCGCGGAGGTCGCCACCAAAGGCCGCGCAGGTAAGACCGTAACTCAACCCACCAATCCGCTGCTGGCTGACGCCGAAGCCCGTTCTCAACGATAGGAGGCCCCATGGCCACGTTTACTCAACCGAAAGACCCAGGCGATTTGCTCCTGGTCGAAGTCTGCCCCGGATGGACGAAAGAAAAGGCCACGTTGCTGGGCGGGGCGAATTACTCATTCGGCCAGGTGCTGGCGAAAGTCTCCGGCAAGTACCAGGTGCTTGATCTCGCTGGCACCGGCGCGGCCAAAAAATCTGCGGCGGTTCTGATTGACGCTGTGGACGCAACGGCTGGTGACCAGTCTGGCCTGGTGATCGCCCGCGGTGCCACCGTTGATCTGGCAGAACTGGTTTGGCCGGAAGGTATCACCGAAGTCCAAAAGGCCACCGCCCTGGACGAACTCAACGCCTTGGGCATTGTTGCCCGCACGGCCCTTTGATCTGGAGTAGTCCATGAATCTGCAAGACATGTTCAGCGTTGCCAACCTCACCGCCGCCGTAAACAAACTGCCGGCGATTCCCGGCAAAGTCGGCGCCATGGGGTTGTTTGATGAAAAAGGCGTCACCAGCACCAGCGTCGTTATCGATGAGCGTGAGGGGCGTCTGGTGCTGGTGCCCAACACCTCGCGCAACGATGACCCGGCCCCGATCAAAGGCGGCAAACGTAAGCGTCGCACCTTTGAAACACTGCACCTGCCACTCAATCGGCCGATCCTGCCAAGTCAATTGCAGGGTGTCGCCGCTTTTGGTCAGGAAGACACCACCGCGCCCGTGGCCACGGTGATCAACGACAACCTGCAGGAGCTGAAAAACAGTATCGAAGCCACCCGTGAGTTTCAGCGTGTGGGTGCACTTCGCGGCAAGTTGCTGGACGCGGACGGCGAAATCATCACCGATCTCTATAAAGAGTTCGAAGTCCCCCAGAAGAAAATCACGGTGGCACTCAGCAACGCCGGAACCAACGTGCGCAAGGCTTGCCTCGATGCCAAGCGTTTTTCCGAGTCCAAGCTGGCCGGCGTGATGGTCACTGGCTTCCGGGCACTATGTGGCCCCGACTGGTTCGATGCGTTGATCGATCATGAAAAAGTCAAAGCTGCATTTGCCAACTACCAAGAGGCGCAGGATCGCCTCGGCGGCGATGTGCGTTCGGGCTTTGTCTTCGGCGGCATCGAGTACATCGAGTACGACGTCACCGTCAGCGGTCAGCGCTTCATTCCGGCCGACATCGCCCAGGTGTTCCCGGTGGCCCGTGGCGTGTTCCGCATGTTCAACGCCCCGGCGAACTACAACGAAACCGTCAACACCATTGGCCAGCCGTTCTACAGCAAGGCCGAGGAACGCAAATTGGGCAAAGGCTGGGATCTGGAAGCCCAGGCGAACCCGTTGGCCATGTGCCTGTTCCCCGAAGCCCTGGTCGAGCTGAAGGCGGGCTAACCCATGCGCTACTGCACCCGCGCCGATATCGGCAACGCCATTCCGGAGATGACGCTGATTCAGCTCTCCAACGATGACCCGGCTGCCATGTCGCCCAACGAGAACGTGATCGAGGACGGCGTGCGGCAAGCGGAAGAGCTGGTAGATGGCTACCTTCGGGGCCGTTACAACCTGCCACTCGATCCGGTGCCAACCGTGCTGCGGGACGCAGTGGTGTATCTGGCGCGGCATTGGTTGTACCAACGCCGCCCCGAGGGCGCGTTACCCGATGCGGTGAAGGACAGCCGCAAAGACACCATCAAGCTGCTGGAAAGCATCCGGGACGGCGTGGTCACGCTGGGCATGCCCACGGGCCACGCCGCGCCGGAGCCAGGCGAGATCCGTGTCCGTGCACGTCGCCAGCAGTTCAGCGGCGATCTCTGGGAGCGTTACTGATGATCAAACCCAAAACCCAAACCGAGCAGGTGATGGACGCAATGCAGAAACGCCTGCAGGAGACCTTCGGCCAGATGCTGATGGTCGAGCTGTTTCCTGAAGACCCTGCACGTTACCGCCTCAACCACCCACGGGGTGCGATCTTGCTGGCCTACGGTAAGTCGACCTTTAGCGGATCAGAGGCCGGTGACTCGATGTTCCAGGCGCGCAATATCGTCATCAGGCTGACCCTGGTTTTTCGCCAGCTCAATGGAAAGGACGGGGTGGTCAGCCACCTCGACGAAATCCGTGCCTGTCTGACGGGCTGGTTTGCACCTCACTGCGATCAGGCCTGCCGTCCAGTCGCCGAGCAGTACATCGGCCAGGCAGGGGGGCTTTGGCAGTACGCCCAGGACTTTGCCCTGCGTGCCACTCAGCTACAGGTCATGGGCCCCGAAAGCGGGCCTCTACTGACTGAACCCCGTTTTGAGGAATACCCATGAAACTGACCCGCTACATCTATAACGGCCCGCAAAGCGCCGCCAATCTGCGGGTAGGCGAAGCCCGCGAACTGCTGGAGGTGCAGCTGCAGCCAGGGAAACCCGTCGAGCTGCCGGCCGACCACGAGTACACCCTGGTGCTGCTCGAACTCAAGCACCTGGTGCTTGCACCCTCTGACGCGAAGCTGGCAAGCAAGACCGCTACTGCGCCTCAGAAATCTGGACAGGAGTAAGGCCAATGCCAGCTAACTATTTGCACGGTTTCGAGACCACCGAGGTCGAACGCGGCCCTCGGGCTATTCGTGTAGTCAAGTCTGCAGTGATCGCCCTGGTCGGCACTGCGCCAATCGGGCCGGTCAATGAACTGACCCAGTCGCTGAACGAAGTAGACGCCGCTCAGTTCGGTTCGCACCTCACCGGCTTCAGCATTCCTGAAGCCCTGGAAGGCATCTACGATTTCGGCACCGGTACGGTGCTGGTGGTCAACGTCCTTGATCCGGCGACTCATCGCACTAACGTTGTGGGCCAGGAAAAGCAGTTCGGTGATAACGAGTTGCTGCAGTTGGAGCATGGCGCGCTCCAGGTGCTGACCGTCAAATCGATGGATGGCGCCACTACCTACGATCTGGGTATCGACTACACGGCAGACATGCTGATCGGTCGGGTGAAGCGCCTGGCAACCGGGAGCATTCCCGCTAACGCCCAGGTGAAGGCGGACTACACCCACGCTGATCCGAGCAAGGTCACCCCCGCCGATATCATCGGCGGGGTCACCGTCGCCGGTCGGCGTACTGGTTTGAAAGCCTTTCAAGACAGCTACAACTTGCTCGGGTACTTCCCGAAGATCTTCATTGCGCCGGGCTTCAGTACCCTGAACTCGGTGAGCGTCGAGCTGATCATTTCGGCTGTTCAGGTCAGCGCGTTCACCTACATTGATGCGCCTATCGGGATGACTGTCCAGCAAGTTATTGCGGGGCGCGGTCCGGCCGGTGCCATCAACTTCAATACCAGCAGCGACCGTGTGCGTCTGTGCTATCCGCATGTGAAGGTGTACGACGCGGCAACCGGTGGTTCGCGCCTGCAACCATTGTCGATCCGCGCAGCAGGCCTGCGAGCGAAGATCGACAACGACAAGGGCTACTGGTGGAGCATGTCCAACCAAGAGCTGGTTGGCGTGATTGGCCTGGAACGGCCACTGACGGCCCGGATCGATGACCCGAACAGTGAGGTCAATCTGCTCAACGAAAACGGCATCACCACCGTCTTCAACTCCTTCGGCACCGGTTTGCGTTTGTGGGGTAACCGTTCCGCCGCCTGGCCAACCGTGACTCATATGCGCAACTTTGAAAACGTGCGGCGCACCAAGGACGTAGTGGATGAGTCCATTCGCTACAGCTCGCTGCAGTTCGTTGACCAACCTGTGACCAACTCGCTGATCGACAGCATCACCGAAAGCGTTAACCTGCTTATTCGCAAGTTGATCAAGGACGAGGCGTTGCTCGGTGGCGAGTGCTGGTATGACCCCGCCCGCAACCCGCAAACCGAGCTGGAACAGGGACACGTCCTGTTCAGCTACAAGCTCGGGGTGCCCCCGCCATTGGAGCGCGGCACCTTCGAAACTGAAATCACCGGGGAATACCTGGTCAACCTGGGGGCTCAATAATGGCCGGCTTTAGCGCACACCGCATTTCCAACGCCAACATCTACCTGGACGGCACCAGCTTCTTTGGCAAGTCCGAAGAGATCGATCTGGGCTCGATCAAGACTGTGACCAGCGACTTCCAGGGGCTGGGCATGGTTGGCCTGATCGAACTGCCGGATGGCATTGATAAGCTAGAGGGCAAGATCACCTGGAACAGCCTGTACTTTGAAGCAGCGAAGAAACTGGTCACTCCCTTCAAGAGCATCCAGTTGCAATGCCGCTCCAACGTTCAGGTGTTCAACAACGGTGGTCTAATCGACGAGATCCCGCTGGTCACGATGATGACCATCACTGGCAAGGAGTACCAGCTGGGCAGTCATAAACCGCGTGACCCGGCCAAGTATGAAACGCCGTTCTCGGCCACCTACGTGCGCCAGGTACTCAACGGTGATGAAGTGGTGTTGCTGGACTATCTGGCCAACATCTTCCGGGTCGGTGGTGAAGACCAGTTGTCCAAGTACCGGAAGAATATCGGGCAGGCTTGAGTCAGCCAGGTAGGCCGAGGTGATTGGTAGCGAACTTAACTCCGATGGACAGGGCTTGTCCGGCGAGGTCACCGATCAAGCTTTTGGCCCCCGTTTTGGATGCATCAACCAATTGCTCACCAAGGCTCGATTCGGTGCTGAGACTATCCGGGGTTGCCTTCAGCACCTCAAGACCTTTGGCGGTCAGTACACACTCCGAGTAACCGGTAGCGTGAATCTTGCTTTGGAAGCGCAGGTAGCCTGACTCGCTCAACCAGTCGATACAGGCAAAAAGGAACTCGCCGTTTTCATTGGGAACATCGAATCCCACGCGCTCATCGAATGAAATGCCGTCAGAGATGAGATCCTTAAGTAACAGGGCACGTGGTACAGGAAAACTCTCATACAACGCACCGAGTATCTGACCGGTGAGTTCGTCGAATCGTTTGATATTGGAGGTGGTCATGTCCTTGACTCCTGAAGAGCAGCAATTAAGAGGAAATAAGCGCGATGACATAGTGAGGTGCATCGATATGCAGGTGCGTCGAGACTTCGATTTTATGCGTGCTAGACAATACTGGGGCAAGGTCTTGGAGGAAACCCCGATAGAGGTTTTGGCTGAAGCACTGAGCATGACATTGGCGTCTGGTCGTTATCAGGTGACACCGCGTTGCCAGTGCTGCCGCCACTTCTGAATATGACTAGGAGTAGCTCCACAGACTGGAGCCGCCAGGACGGCAAACCGAAGCCCCGCCATTGTTGCGGGGCTTCGTCTTTAAACTCGATTAAAAGTCATCGCCACGGCCAGGTGCGATGCTCAGGGCTCACTTAGAGCAGTCGATTAAACCGACAACCTGGAGCAACAAAAATGGCCGAACCACTCAGCTTTACCCTCAAGTTTCCTTTCAAAAACGCCGCCGGCGACACGATCTCGAAGTTGCCCATCAAACGCCTGAAGCGCAAAGACATCAGCGCTGCCCAGGCAGCCACCAAAAACGAAGCTGAGATGGAAGACATGCTCGTCGCCAAGCTGCTGGGTATCACCCATGAGGATCTCAGCGAGTTCGACATTGCCGACTCCAAGTTAGCCACCGAGGTGTTGCGGGAAATGGCTAACGGAGGAGACCTTGCTGCAGTCCTGGGACGAGGCGCTGTTGTTGGTACTAAGGCTGCCGCCGTCTGAGATCGACGAACTGGACATGGATCGGTATTGGTTTTGGGTCGATGTGTGTCGACGTGAGATTGATCGCCGCAACGAAATTGCCGAGCAGATGAAACGCTGATCGGCAGCCCCACCGGACCTTCGTCCTACCGTGCGCCTACGTCTTAGGCGCACACCCTCAATCCAATAGCCTGTCGGATATTCTATGGCGAATGAAGTCTTAGTCGGATTACGAATAGGGGCCGCTGTGTCGGGCTCCTTGAGTGCCGCATTCGGTTCCGCCAAGTCAACAGTGCAGCAGCTCGGGCGTGCGACCGATGGCCTGACGGCCAAGCAAAAGCTTATAGGGACCGAGCTGGCCGCATCCCTGGCGCGGGGTGGTACTGGCATCGAACGCATGCGTCGGCAGTATGACCAGGTCGGTCGAGCGATTGACCAACTTAAGATCAAACAGGAGAACCTCAATACCAGCATTGCCAGAGGTGCAACGCTGAAAAACCAACGCGGTGAACTGCGTGGCCAGGCAATGGAAACGCTGGGTACTGCCGCAGTGGTTGGGGCGCCAGTTGTCCAGTCGATGCGGACAGCCATCGACTTTAAAGACCAAACTCGTGACATCGCCATCACAGGCGGTTTCGATGAGGCTGAAGAAAAACGCCTCAGCAATGTAATGCGTGCTTCTGCGCTGAAGTGGAACCAGACCCAAGCCGAGGTTGCCAGGGGCACAGGCGTGCTGATTGCTGGCGGCATCTCCAGTTCTAAGGAACTGGCTGCCTACGCGCCGCTAATGGCGAAGTCCGCAACAGGTACGCGGGCCGCGATGGAGGACCTTGGGTCTGTCGCCATTGCGCTGAATGACAACCTCGGGATCGGTGCGGCCGGCTTTGAGCGCGCCATGAACATGCTGGCCTATGCGGGTGATCGTGGCCAGTTTGAACTGAAGGACATGGCCAAGTGGCTACCTCAGTTGACACCGCAGTTCGCCGCCCTGGGTATCACTGGCGAGCGGGCTGTCGCCGAGATCGGCGCGTCCCTGCAGATCGCTCGTAAGGGGGCGGGGAGCAATGACGAGGCGGCCAACAACTTTAAAAACTTCCTTTCCAAGCTGACCGCCCCGGACACGATCAAGGCCTTTAATGACGCTGGCATTGATATCAAGGATGCGCTGGCCAACATGGTTAATAAAGGACTGACCCCTACGCAAGCCATGTTGGAAGTTGTTACTCAATACATGGGTACTAAAGGTCCGGCTGCGGCCGCGCAATTGCAGAAGGTCATGGCTATAAAGGATGACCAGGAGCGCGAAATCGCTCTGAGTCGACTTAATGAAGCCTACAAGTTGGGCGAGCTGTTCCGTGATCAACAGGCGCTGTCGTACCTTCGGCCAGCCCTGGCCAACCGAGCCGAGGGAGCAGACATCCAACAAAGTAGTGTGAGCGCGGCTGATCAGGGAGTTCTTGATCAAAAGTGGCAAAAACGCATGGGGAGCGCAAAAGAACAACTTAAAGCGCTCACCATTAGTTTGTCGGAGGTCGGTATCGCTCTCGGTGGTGCGCTGCTGCCGTCGTTGGTTGAGACCACTCAGGCGATTGTTCCAGTTGTTCGTTCGTTTGCTACCTGGTCCGAAAACAACCCGGGCCTGGTCAGTGGTGTTGTTAAAGCAGTCACCGCTATTGTTGCCCTCAAGCTCGGATTTATTGGGTTGAAGTATGGCGCCAATCTCGGCGCCTCGGCACTCAACAGCGTCGGGACTTTCATGTCCTTACTGACTGCCAAGACCGCGTTGTTGAACAGCACCCTGTTGGCTGCTCGCTTCGCTCCATTGATAACTGGTGTTGGCAGCGTGACTGCTTTGATGCCGGGGCTGACTGGTGCTGTGGCAGCATTTGGTGCAACGCTGGCAGCCACACCTATTGGCTGGATCGTGGCCGGCATTGCTGCTATCGCAGTAGCCGGACTCGCGATCTACAAAAACTGGGAGCCTATCAGAGCCTGGACCATCGGTTTCTTCACGGGGCTTGTTGAAGGCCTCAAGCCCATCCGCGATGCCTTCTCTGCGGCCTTTGCGCCAGTAGGTCCATTGCTCGCCCAGCTGGGGACTTTCATCCAGCCGGTGATTCAATGGTTCCGTGAGCTGTTCAGTCCGGTGCAAGTCACTGGCGATGCCCTGGGCCGTGCCACCTGGTCAGGGATTGAGTTTGGGCGGGCCGTTGGCGGCGTCCTATCCGCACTGATGGCGCCCATCCGCTGGGTACTGGAGGGCATCAGCGAAATCCCGCAAGCCTTTAGCGGCGGCCTTGGAGGTGTGGCTCAACTGATTGCCAATTTCTCGCCGCTTGGCCTGTTCTATCGGGCGTTCGCTGGAGTCATGAGCTACTTCGGGGTTGAGTTACCGACCAAGTTCACCGAGTTCGGCGGCATGATTGTCACGGGCCTGGTCAACGGCATCAGCAACATGGCCACGTCATTGAAAGACAGCGTGGTCGGTGTCGGCTCATCGGTAAAAGGCTGGTTCACCGAGACGCTGGGTATCCAGTCGCCGAGCCGGGTGTTCATGGGCTACGGGGCCAACATCAGCGAAGGCGCAGCGATTGGCATCAGTGCCCAGGCCGGCCTGGTGCGCAAGGCCGCGCTCGGGATGGCTGCTCAATCGGGTGTCGACCTTGCACCGCCGAATCCAGCCGACGTTTCCAGGGCAAGCATGATGGGCGGTGGTGGTACAGCTCCTGGTGCTGCAGTTGCAGGCGGCCAAACCGTCATCAACTTCTCTCCTCAAATCACCGTGCCTGGTGGGGCTGGCGTTCAACAACAGGTTCAGCAGGCGCTGCAAGCCAACTACCCCGAGTTTCTGCGGATGATGGAACGCTACATGCACGACAAGCGCCGTCTGAGCTACGGCTCGGGTGACGGAGGGATAGCCTGATGTTTGCCATCCTGGGCGAGATCGAATTCACCGTTGCCGGTGGTATCAGCGGCATGGAGCAAAGTGGCTCGGCCGATTGGGCCGAGCATGCGCGCATCCAGGGCAAGCCACTCCTGGAGTGGATCGGCGAAGGGCTGGACGAATGCAACCTGACCATCGAGTTGCATCCGCTCCTGGGCGATCCCGAGGCGCGCTTGCGGGCATTGCGCCAGGCCAAAGCCAAGCATGAGCCCCTGGCGTTCGTCATGGGGTCCGGTGAGTACCATGGCGCATACGTCATCACCAACATCGGCAACACCGTCCGCCGTGCAACGGCAACAGGCCAGATTCAATCTGCAGTGGTGCAGCTGAACCTGAAGGAATACACCGGGGCTTTCACGCGCAAGGTGACTCGATCCGGGCTGCTCGATACAGCATTGAGCGGTACGTCAGCTGCTGCAGCAGGATCGCCCGGACTTATCTCACGGCTGATGCCAGCACCCAGCACCGTACAAGCAGTGATCGGCCATGCCAAGACGGCCGGCAACATGCTGAAGGCCGGCCAGAACCTCTACGAGACGGTCAAGAGTGGCAACGCCTCGATGATCCTCGGGCAGGTGCCTCAGCTGCTGGGTGTCACGGCGAGGGCTATTGAGCCTTTGCAGGGGCTGACTGCGGCCGCGGGCCTGCTCGATGACGGCGCCGACCTGTCGCGCCTCGGTGAAGACGTGCTGAGCAGTGTGATGGGCGCTCGATCCGCACTCGATCCGGTCGACCTGGGCAACATCGTGGACCGGTTCACTGCGTCCCGTCAGTCGCTTGGCCAGGCGCTCGCCACCATGGACGGTGCCAGTACCCGACTGGCCGGTCTGGCCGCGCAAGTCCTTACGAGGAAAGCCTGATGTTTCTGACCCATATCACGACCGAGGGTGAACGTTGGGACCAGTTGGCCTGGCGCTACTACGGTGACGCTCATCGGTATTTGCCGATCGTTGAAGCCAACAAGCATGTACCGATCACCGGAGCCTTGCCAGCCGGGTTGACCCTGGCCATCCCGGTCCTTGAGCCTGTGGCAACAACTGAGGATCTGCCACCATGGATGCGATGATTCCCGCGCAGGTGCCCGAGACGCGCTTTGTGCTGACGTACCAGCAACGCAACATCACCCGCAACATCAGCGAACACCTTCTGTCGCTGAGCTACATGGACTTCTTGTCTGGCCAGGCCGATAGCCTGGACGTCGAGTTGGAAGACGCCGAAGGCAAATGGCGTGATGCCTGGTATCCCGGCCACGGCGATAGCCTGGCGCTGTCCATCGGCTGGGAGGGGAAGCCACTGCGCGAGGTAGGCCGGTTTGAGATCGATGGGATCGAGCTACGTTGCCCGGCGTCGTCGGTCACGATCCGTGCCCTGGGCACAGGTATCAACAGCCCGTTGCGCACGCCTGAACACAAGGCCTACGAAAACACGACTCTGGACGCGGTGGCCAAGCAGGTCGCGACCCGTCAGGGGCTGGAGCTGATCGGCAGTATTGAACCGATCAAGCTCGACCGGCTGACACAGCAGGAGTCGGACCTGCAGTTCCTGCGCAATCTGGCGGGCGAATACGACTATGCGTTCAAGGTGACCGGCAAGCGCATGGTGTTCCATGCCATCAGCGAGCTGGTCAAAGGCGTGCCGGTCGCGTCCCTGGTGCTGGGAGACCTGGGCAACGTCACACTGCGCGACCAGATCCGCGAGGTGCCGAAGGCCGTTGAGGTCAAGCACAAGGAGCCGGCGACCAAAAAGCTGATCTCGTACACCATCAACAATAAGGGTGAAACAGTCGCGGTGCCGAGCAGCTCAAGCAAGGCCACAACCAGCGGCGACACCAAGAAGAAGCGCAAGCGTAGTGCCTCGGCCGAAGAGGCCAAGGCGAAAGCCAAGGCGGAGCTGGCCAGGGCCAACCGCGAACGCACAACAGGTGCCTGGACCGCGATGGGCCGCCCCAACCTGGTCAGCGGCAACATTGTGACCCTGGCTGCGGCTGGCAAACTCGGTGGCAACTACCTGATCACCTCAGCCCGCCATGAAATGACCCGCAGTGGCGGCTACATCGTCGACCTGGAGTCTTGCCGCGTTTCGGCGCCCTCGATCTCTATGACCCAGGACAGCACCAAGCCCGACCTGGCGCTATCGACCTACGGCATTCAACAGGAGGTGGTCGCCTGATGGGCGTTCAACTGGAGTACGGCGAAGTCAGCGCCGTGGACTACATGACATGTCGTGTCCGGGTGCGCCTGGATGACCGTGACGGCGTTGAGAGCTATTGGCTCAACGTGCCCCAGCGCAATACCCAGGGCACGCAGCGCCGGCCGTTGATGCCCGAGCTGAAAGAGCAGGTCGCGGTGCTGCTGGACTCTGATGGCGTGGGTGGTGTTTGCCTGGGCGGGATCTACTCGACAGCCGAGCCGCCGCCCGTGGTTGACCAGGACACCGACTATGTACGGTTCAGCGATGGGACTGTCTCCACCTACGACCGTGCGGCCGGGGTGATGACGTTGGACTGCGTGGGGGCGTTGCTTGTGAAGTGCGGCCGGAACATCACAGTGGAGGCTGGTGAGCCGGTGACAGTGAAGGCGCCCTCGGCGACTCTGGACGTCCCGCAGGTCACCTTGAATGGCAACCTGCAGGTGAATGGCGACGTTGGTGTGAATGGCAACGTCAATGCGACCGGGACGGTCCTGGATGTCGGTGGCAACTCGAACCACCATAGCCATTAGCTGATTACAGGCTCCATATTTCTACGAACCCAAGTAACGGCTCTTTCTATTGGCACCTTATCATTTTGAGGCTCAGCATTGGGTTTAAGTCCCACCGAGGGCTCATCGCTAGAAAACGATTGGGTGACTACTCTGAACACTGTGCGTTTGGGGCCAACCTTTTCAATCCAAAGTGTGCCGATATCCATATCTTTAAACATCTTTTAAGTCCTTCTATCGCTATTGGTTTTTTGCAGTGGGTTATTTAAACGCTCTTTAAACTCGATTAAAAGCCTGCACCGGCAGATTCTCGCACTATGGGCGTATGACGACGTCCACTCCTTACACAAGCATCACCGCCGCCCACTGGCAGCCCGCCCTCGGTACATCCGGGGAGGTTGTCGAGGGCCTGCGCGATATCGATCAGTCCATTCGCATCATCCTCACGACGCCCAAGGGCGCCGACGCTCATCGGCCGGACTTCGGCAGTGACCTGCATTTATATATCGACTGGCCCGTCAACCGAGTGACCCCGCACCTGGTGCGTGAAACTGTCGACGCTCTTCGTCGTTGGGAAACCCGTATCTCGGTTGTGCAGGTACAAGTGCAGATTGAAGAGTCGCAGATCAGGGTGCGGGTGCAGTGGCGCGTTGCGGATGGTGTCACCCAGTTGACCGAGGTGCCCTATGCGCGAGCTGCCTAAACCCGTCTTTGTCGAGATCGATCCGGCCGCCACCGAAGCCGCCCTGATTGCCCGCTATGAGGCCAAGTCGGGGAAAACCCTGTATCCCGCCCAGGTCGAGCGGCTCTTTATTGACCTGATTGCCTACACCAAGACGCGCTCGGACATGGCCATTCAAAATGCCGGCGAGCAGTCCCTGGTGCGTTACGCAACAGCTCCCATCCTTGATTACCTGGGTGAACTGGTTGCGACTCCCAGGTTGTTGGCTGCTCCAGCACGTTGCCCGATCCGCTTCAGCATGCCGGCCACCGTTCAGCAGCCGCTGCTGATTCCTGCCGGCACTCGGGTCAGCACCCAAGACGCGAAGATCACGTTCTTGACTGACCAGGATGCAATCATTCCAGTTGGTCAAGCCCAGGTTGCAGTCACTGCGACCTGCCTTGCGTCCGGGGTGGTTGGCAACGGTTGGGCCGTTGGCCAGATCAGCAGCATTGGTAACTCACTTGCTGCAGGTCTGACAGCGACTAATACCAATGTCACCGCCGATGGTGCCGAGGATGAAGATGATGACCGCTACCGCGAACGGATCATCCTTGCCCCTGAAGCCTTCAGCAATGCCGGCAGTCGTGGCGCATATCGCTACCATGCCTTGGCGGTGCATCAGTCGATTATTGATGTTGCAGTGCACGGACCGGACGAAGGTCAACTAGATGGCCATGTAGCTCTATTCCCGCTTACTGACACCGGGTTGCCAACGGAAGAACTGCTGCAGCAGATCAAGAGCCAGGTCTCTGGTGAGAAGGTGCGCCCTCTATGCGACACCGTACATGTCCTTGCGCCCATTGAAGTGATCTACCAGATCAAGGCGCGCCTGACCTTTTACGCAACAGCAGATCGAGCCGTAGCGATGAAGGCGGCCAGGGCTGCCGCCGACGCGTATGCGGTTGAACGCCGTGCTGGGCTCGGTCGTGATCTTGTCCAGGAGCAGATAACGGCGCTGCTGCAGGTGAATGGCGTTTATCGCGCTGAACTGGAGTTACCCAACGCCTGGCGCGAGCTGCTGAGTAATGAGTGGGCGAATTGCACATCGATCCTGCTGGAGGATGCAGGGGTGGCTTATGGCTGAGCAACAACTGCCGCCAGCCTTGGCCGGTGATGAGCGCTTCGCGTTGCTCTGTGAGCTGCTCAACGAGACGTTTGACAGCCTGGATATCAACGCGATGTTGGTCTACCTGATCGACCTTGTGAAACCGCGACTGCTGCCTGTCCTGGCCGACCAGTTCTCTCTCATCGACGAGGCGGCCTGGTTGCTGGCCGAGTCTGAGGATGCCAAGCGCAACCTGATCAAGAGTTCGGCCGAGTTGCATCGATACAAGGGCAATCCCTGGGCAATCCGTGAGGTTATCCGCTTGCTGGGCTTCGGCGAGGTGACGATCCAGGAGGGGCTGAACAACCAGATTCGCAATGGAGCGATCACCAGGGACGGGAACCATGTCCACGGTAACCCCGCCGCCTGGCCCCTTTATCGGGTCTTTCTCAACCGCGCTATCACCAACGACCAGGCTGCGCTCGTGCGCCGCCTTCTACTTTCTGTCGCACCCACGCGCTGCCGCTTGGTGTCGCTCGACTATCAGTCGGTGGCTATCAGGCATAACGGCTTCGCTCGTCGCGACGGCCAATACAACCATGGGAGCAGCTGATGGCTGATTTACCTGAAGTAAATGAATGGCCGGAAGGCATCTACCAGCTTGAGACCTCCGACCCTGTGTTGGGCGGGCCGGAAGGTATCGACAACCTACAAGGTAAGCAGCTGGCGAGCCGAACGAAGTGGCTCCGTGATCAGTTTGAGAAGATCGCTAATGGTGTCAACGCCGTTGGCAAGGCCAGCAAACTGGCGACAGCACGTGCCTTTTCGTTCAAAGGTGCCGCGACCGGCAGCGGTGACTTTGATGGAAGCGCTGATGTCGAGATCACGCTGACCTTGGCGGACAGCGGTTTGGCATCAGGTAGCTACACGCGAATTACATTCAATAGCAAAGGTTTGGCAACTGGTGGTTCGAACCCCAGCACCTTGTCGGGCTACGGCATCACCGATGGTGCGACGAAAACCGACCTGGGGGAAAAGGCCGACAAAGCCACCAGCTTGGCAGGCTATGGGGTTGCGTTTGCGAGCCAACCGGAGGCTGAGGCTGGTGCCGATACCAACAAACCCATGAACGCGCTAAGGGTGTTTCAGGCGATCACTGCGAAAGTAGTTCAAGCCACAGGCAGCGCGATTGGCCTTGCCCGGCTCGCTTCTCTGGTTGAAGTGATCGCCGGCACCGATGACGCGACTATCGTAACGCCAAAAAAGGCGGCTGCCTTGTTCCCGTTCCGGGGTTGGAAGGTGTTCAACGTCACGGGGGTTTACACATGGACGGTTCCAGCAGGAGTTACCAAGGCGTGGGTTGAGGTCATCGGCGGCGGTGGCGGCGGGGCTCGGTCAGCTGTGGTGCCTGGCCCTTCGGGGGGCGGCGGCGGTGGGGTGGCGATAAAGCTGGTCGACCTAACGGGTGTGACGAGCGTCACTGTGACAGTAGGCTTAGGCGGACCGGGCGCGGTGACGATGGAAGCCGTAGGCGGCAATGGTGGCGCTTCGGCATTTGGTGGCTACTGCTCTGCCACGGGAGGCCAGGGCGGCGTGATCAATGGCAACGGCTCAGGCCCCGGAAGCGGGATCGGTGGTGATCTGAACTTTACTGTTGGGGTCGGCTCGGTGCCGGTCGGCAGCGCATTCAACACCAACTTCCTCGGCGGATGCGGTGGTGGCGGTGAGTCGACATATGCGCGGGCAGATAATTCGCCGCCGAGCCGGGCGGGTCATGGCGGCGGCGGCCGTATCGATAGTGCCGGAGCCCCTGGGGCTGCTGGGCAGGTTCTTATTAGGTGGTGACTATGTGGGCATTAATCATTGATGAGGTTGTTGTGGAGGTCACGGACATTGATCCAGCGGGCCGCTTCCATCCGGACCTGATTTGGACTTCGTGTCCAAAGACTGTATTACCCGGCTGGACATACGATGGCGATGGGTACAAAGCGCCGGAAATTGATCCTTCCGCGCTTGCGGCAACAGCGATTGCAAGGAGAGACGGCCTGTTACGGGAGAGTGCGACTCGTGTAGCACCGCTGCAGGACGCAGTGGACCTAGGCGAAGCAACAACAGCGGAGCGTGAGGCTCTCATTTCCTGGAAGTCTTACCGCATCAACCTGAACCGCATTGAGCATCAGGCTGGTTTCCCGACGACCATCGACTGGCCATCTGTGCCAGGCGCTCAGGCACCTGGCTAGTGAGTTCGGACACTTGCTCTTTGGGAATTCTGTTGCACTGGACGCAACAGATTCAATTTCCATTTATCTCAGAAATGACCGCGATTTTTTCGCGCGCGGCATCAGCTGGCCGCAGGCGCCCAGCGTGCTGACGGCGACCAGCGCCAAGGCGTGCTTGAGGCTGTTGGAACTGGAGGTGCGCATGATTGACTCCCAAAGATGGTTCACCTGGCCCTGACGGCGGCGTCAGAGTGACGGGGCCCAAGCGCCTGGTTGCTTTGCCAGCCAGCTGTCATGCAGCCATTTCTCGCTCTGGCGCTTGCCGGGGAAGGTGATCCAGACGATGTCGCGTTCGAACACCATGGGTTTCCCGTCGCTGCCGACGATGATCCAGAACCAGCGACCGTCAGCCAGATTGCGTGCCTTCACTTTCAT
Organism: Pseudomonas sp. FW305-25; assembly: GCF_017351415.1. NCBI lineage: Bacteria > Pseudomonadati > Pseudomonadota > Gammaproteobacteria > Pseudomonadales > Pseudomonadaceae > Pseudomonas > Pseudomonas sp. FW305-25. The sequence goes on from NZ_JACNDE010000022.1 coordinate 65,439, forward strand.
GCCGCTCAAGGTCACGACCTCTTCGTGGCCGTCGCGCGTCACCTTCAATGGTTCATCGTGGGGTTCGATCCAACTGATCCTCATACGCTCGATCAGGTCGGGGGCATGCTGCTCGAGAAACAGCCTGGCAATTTCCTCGGAGCGTTCGCGCGACGGCAGTGGCTTGCCGACCAGGTCCAGCGACATATTGGCGAAGCCCTTGAGCACGCCGGCATCCGAAACCAGGGTGCTGAAGTGTTCGCCATCCAGTCCTGAGTTGCGGCCATCGCTGCGCACGTAGCGGGTGAGTAGCGCTTGCTCGCCGTCGACAGTTACCTGGCGACGAGCGGACTCCTGGTAGATGGAAGGCACTGCGATCAGGCGGGTGGCGGGCTGGTTCATGGCAGGTTTCTCCTTGGGCGAATCGGTGTTGGCGGTGGCAGTGATCGCTGCCAGGGCCATGACGAGGGCAATGCTTGCGGTGCGAACCGGCGAGTTCATGGAAGGCTCCTTTCGAGTGGTTGACTGCCAGGCGTGGCAGGGGCTGCGGGCTGTACAGCTGGCCATGATTGGGGCTCGCCTTGAACGAAGAGCAGTGCCACCAGGCCTATCAGAACCAGTGTCATGTGCACCGATTGAATGGCGCCCTGCTTCAGCCAGTAGCCGAACCACAGGCCTCCGCAGATGAAGCCGAACCACAGCAACAGGAAGCAGGTCAGGGCGACGACGGCGCGATTGCGGGCGACGTCCAGCGCGGTACGACTGCCCAGGCGCCAAGCCCTGGCGTAGGCGAATGCCGCATACCAGAGCAGCATCGAAACGACGATCTGGATGCCTGCCACCGCGTACAGCGCCGTTTCGGCCCATTGCACTGGCCAGGCGCGCCAGCGTAGGGCCGCGCCCAGCAGTTCCTCTTCTTCCAGCAACACCATGGAAAACGTGTTGCCGATATGGAAGCGGTTGGTTTCCGGGTCGGTGAGGTTGTTGAGTACGGCGATGCTCAACCAGAGGGCAAGACTGGCCACCACCGCCAGGCGGCTGAAAGAGAACGGGTGAAACGACATCATGGTTCTCCTCGATGCAGAGACGCGTCGGGGTAGAGGATGGGCCAGTCACGTTGCTCCGCATGCCTGACCAGGGCCGGGTCGCCCGCCACTACCGTAGGTTTCCCGACGCTCATCAAGAGGGGAAGGTCCGTCAGGTGATCGCCGTACCCATAGCAGTCGGCTGGATCGACGCTGAGCGTATCCATCAGGCGCAAGGCGGCTTGCTGTTTGCCCAGGCCAATGGTTTGCGGCGGGATGAGCTGGCCCGTAAAGCGCCCATCGCGCGTTTCCAGCCGGTTTGCCAGAACATGGGGCACACCCAGCTCGGCTGCCAGTGGAGCCAGAAACTCCACGGCCGAACCTGAAACGAAGGCGACGATGTCTCCGTTGCCCTGGTGCTCCTGAAGTGCCTGCAGGACTGGACGGATGAAGAATTCCGAGCGCGTCCTTTCCTGGACGTACCAGGCCTGGGCCGCGTCGGCCACCAGGTCGGGCTGGTGATCGCGGAAGTCTTCGTAGAACAGCGTGTTGATGGCAGAGCGATCGAAACCTTTCCTGACGTACTCATCGATACGTTTGGCAGCAGCAACTTCTGCCTCACCGCCACGTTCCTCTCCCCATAGCCGGCGAAAGTAGAACGCTCGGAAACTGAACATGCTCTTGAGGTCGATGAGGGTTTCATCGACGTCGAAGAAAGCGATTCTTCGTGCTTTCATTACGATTACTCGAAAGGCGCTTGCACCTGGGTGCAAGCGGGCGATGGGATCAAAGGGTGGGAATCGGCTCGGTCATCAACTGCGCATGCGGATGCGGGGTCATGCGCAAGCGGCGGCGCAAGGTGTCGACTTGTGAGGACAGGGCGCGAGAGGCGAGCGTGGCCTCGCGCAGACCGAGGCGCTCGGCATCCATGACGCAGAACTTGACATCCACGCCAGTGACGGATTGTTCGCCCTGCCAGACCTCCATCGTCGCCTGCACTTCGACGCGGTCGGGGCGCGGTTGCTTCAGGTCGATCAAGCGATAGCGGATCTGCGCCGGCAGCGGGAAGGCGAAGGCGGTGTAGCGGACATTCATCTCGTTGAGGACGAAGTAGCGCTTATGCGGTTTGTAGTCGTCCAGATGGAAGCGCTCCGTCACCGCCAGGAACATCTGGCGGCACGCTTCGAGCAGCACCATGCCTTGCACATGCTGTCCAGTGAGGTGGTCGAGCATCAGCTCGTTTTCGGCATGGAGCAGGAGGCTGGCGGTATAGAGGCCTTCCTCGTTCCTCTCCGGAACGGAGATCAGCACGTTCTTGCGCTGGCGCTTGTGGGCGAGCTCCTGGCCCGCCAGCTCCGCGCCCGTCCACAGGTCCCAATGATCGAATTCATCGGCATGCCCGCTGGCGATCGCCATGCGATAGGCATGCTGAATTTCCTTACGGCCAAGCCCCTGCCCGGCAACGACCTTGCAACCTTTCAGCACAGATGGTCCCGGTGTCTTTAGCACCAGCAGCAGCGTGCTGTAGGACATCACGTTTTCATGCCTTGCGAAGTCTTCGAACTGGTTTGCAACTACAACGTAGATACCCATCAATGGATTCCCTTTCTATACCCGGGGCCTTCGGCAGGTCGTTTGGCCGATACCGGATTACTACAAAAACAGACCCGTTTCCCACTGACGTCCTGCGTGGAAACCAGGGCCGCTCGACTAGCGCACACGGGAGCTGTCATCTACCCGTGCAGCGCTGTACAACGCTGCAGCGCCGAGCCCCGCTGCGAGTACCAGAAGAAAAGATTCCACCTGCCAGGCGCGACTGATGTTTGCCAGCCACGGTCCAAGGCTCGCCCCGACAAAGAGCACGAAGGTGTAGAAGGACACCGCCAGGCCGCGAACATCGGGCGATGCCGCCGCGGCGATTCGAGCGATCAGCCCGGGGACACTGATGGCCACTCCCGCGACATAGACGACACTGGCTGCCAGCAGCAGGGGAATGTGTTCTTGACCGGCGCTTGCGCAGAGCACCAGTCCAAACGCCGCGACGCCAAGCCCCGTGGTAGCGACCCGCTTGGCTCCCCAGCGACCAATCAATTTGGCAGCGAGCAGTGGCGCGAGAAACGCCGGCAACGCCACGCCACGTGCTTGCATTCTGCTGATGCCCTGGCTTTCGATGAGCTCGCCCAGGTGCATATCCAGTCCTATGTAAAAGGCGACGAATGACATCAGCAGCAGGAGCGCGGGCAGATAGACACGGCGCAGGGCCGGGTTACCGAGCAAGGTGAAGATGGGTCGATATCCTTCCCACATCGAGCCCTTCGGACGTACCGCTCGGGCTCCTTCCGGGACTGTGGCCAGGCGCAACGCGGTCGCGGCATAGATCACCACCAGCGGCATGAGGGCGTAACCCAGGCCCCAACGCCCCGCAACGAGGCTGCCGTAGATCTGCCCGAGCAAACCTGCCGACAGGAATGCCGTACTCATCCAGGCCACTCCCCACACACGTTGCTTGGGGGTACCGCGCTCGGACAAGTAGGCGAGGGCCACGGGCGGGAAGGAGGCGGCGGCGAATCCCTGCAATGCACGGCCGCAGATGAACAGGGTCGGCGTCTGCACCCATGCGAGCCCCAGCGTGATGATGGCCAGCAGCACCAGGCCGCCGACCATGACCGTCCTGCGGCCAAGGCGATCGGATAAAGGTCCGAACACCAGAAAACCCGTGGCGTATGCGAACCCGAAGGCGCCCAGTGCGAGGCCAGCCTGTTCCTGCGGCAACTGATAGGCCTGTGCCAAAAGAGGCAGGATAGGCACCGGGATATACAAGAGAGAGACCACGGCGAGCGCGCAGAACACCATCTGTACCAGCAAAATCGCTGTGGGTTGTTGAGCCATATCCTGTGTAGATGTGTGCATTGCTACATATCTCGATCAATAGAGGTGCCAGGGCATTGAAGTCACGGCGTTACTGGCCGCGACTCGAGGGAGCCGCCCAAGGTTTCATTTTCTGTAGGTTGCTGTGTAGCGTGCTACATGATTTTTAAAAGACTCGGCCGATCAGCCGAGTTCCGTTTCCAGGCGCATTGTTCGCAGGGCAGGGGCCACCCTCATCATCAATTTCACCAAAAGCTCGCGCTCATCGTCTTTGAAGTGGCTCATGAACTTGGCAACCCACTCGTAGTGTTTGGGCAGCACCCGGCCAAGGGTGCTGTCGCCCTCCGGGGTCAGCCGGACGATCCAGTAGCGCCCATCGTCCGGGTCCGGATGTTTCGTACAAAGTCCGGCAGCTTCCATCTGCTTGATGGCGCGCGTCATTGTCTGCGAAGCCACGGCTACCCCATCAGCCAGCGCGCCGATCGAGAGCCCCCCGGGGTTACGCTTGAGCAGCAGCAGGACGAAGAAGGGTGTTTGGGCAAGATTCTCGTGCGCGAGGTTGGCATTAAATGCCGAGAGCATTTCATCCGTCGCCGACGCCCATACCAGCCAGGTATAGAGCCCCTCGACATCGGGGTTGTCATAGAGCTTGCCGAAGTGCTCGAGGGTTTCGCGCGAAGGCAGGTCTTTCAGTTCGAACATGGTATCTGTGCATGGCTGTGTAGTCGGCTGCATGTTGGTGACCGAGTCGTCGGGATGTCAAGCCAACGCTAATTGGGCTGACCAATTCAGATAAATCATAGAGGGGCAAGAAACAGTCGTACTCATTGTGCGGTATTCGTCTGTCAGCCCCTGCCTTCGATGGTCTAGGATGGGCTATTTGCCGTCGGCAAAGCCGCCAAGACCTAGAGTTGCAATTGAGTTCACGACATTTTCGACCGCGCCGCAGTGACCGCCTGCGAATCGCCACCTGCCGCAAATCCCGCAAGTACCCCAAGGAAGGTTCCCCATGCTACTGAGGTCCCTCGCAGCTATTGGCATTCTGTTGCTGGGTTTTCTTTCACCGATATTTCCGGCTCACGCGCAAGACATCGCGTTGTCCGGTCGGATGACCACCAGCAGCCACCCCTGGCTGGACCCCAGGGCGCGGCAGTGGCTGGAAGGGCGTGGGCCGTTCACGATCGGGGTCGTGCGTCTCGATTATCCGCCCCTGTCAGTGCTCTATGGCGACCGCTACCAGGGCATCACCGCCGACTATCTGGCCCTGATGTTCGAACGGCCGCCCAAGGTGCGCGCCTACTCGTCGCGGGCATCCGCACTGGCGGCCTTGCGCAGTGGCGAGATCGATCTGCTGGGCGCGGGCAGCGATGTCGAAGGCCGGGAAAATGGCCTGCTGCTCAGCGAGGCTTACCTGCCCGACCGGCCGGTGCTGGTGACGTCGCAGGCCCAGCCCTTCGATCCCGACCAGGCCGGTAGCGTTCTGGGAATGACCGTCGGCTATCTTCAGCAACAGGCGGTACGGGAGGTCTATCCCCATAGCAAGGTCGAGCTTTTCGATTCGCCCCAGCGCGCGCTCGAGGCGCTGGTGCTGGGGGATGTCGACGCGGTGTTGGGGGATGCGCTGTCCTCGCATTACTTGATGCAAACCCATTACCTGCTGGGCCTGCGCATCGACAACTTCGCTCCTGTCGACAGCCAGGGTTTCCGCTTCCTTCTGCGACCGGGTGACGAGCCGCTGAGGAGCATCATCGACCGGGCGATCCCCGGGATATCCAGGCGCTATGGGGACGATATCCTGCGCAGCTGGAGCGCCGGCCGCCGTTTGAGCATCGACGAAGCGCGGGTGAAGCTGGCGCCCGCGGAACAGCGCTGGCTGGACAGCCACCCGCAGGTACCCGTGGCCATCAATTACTCGCTTGGGGCGCTGGGCGAGCTGGGGCGGGACCGCGACGTGACCGGCATTGGCCGCGACTACCTGGAGTTGATCAGCCAGCGCAGCGGCCTGAAGTTCTCCTACCTGGGCACGCCAAACACCCTTGAAACCAACAAGCTCATCGCTGAGGGGCGCGCGCTGTTGACCCCGGCCATGCCTCAGTCCGAGCTGTTCGAGACGCCACTGGATGTCTTGCCGCCGTACCTGCGCAGCTCCACCGTATTGATGACCGCGACCAGTGCTGGCCGCCGCGCCGGCCGGCGTTTCACCGGGCTTGACGATCTGCATGGGAAGACGCTGGCGACGGGTGAAGGCTACTTTTTCATCGATACCATAAGACGTGACTATCCGGCGATTCGGCTCAAGGTATACCCCACGTTCCTCGAGGCCATGCGCTCGGTCGATTCGGGGCAGAACGAGGTGTACCTGAGCAGCGACTACACCGGCCGCTATCTGTCGGCCCAGTACTTCGACAATCGCATCCAGGTCACCGGAATCCTGCAAAGCACCTCCACGCCCATCGGCATCGGGGTGGCGAAGCACCAGCCGGAGTTGCGCAGCATCCTGGAGAAGGCGCAGCTGGCAATCACGCCTGAAGAGGTCGCGGAAATAGTCAAAGCCTGGGCGCCGCGTTTCTCCAGGGGCGGGAGCGACTTCTGGCGTGACCATCGCGACAAGATTCTCCAGCTGGGCAGCCTCTTCGCGATCCTGATCGCCATCTCGCTGATCTGGGCCTTCTACCTGCGACGCCAGGTCCGCAGGACCCGGGCGGCCGAGGAACGGGCCGAGGCCGCCAACCAGGCCAAGAGCGTCTTCCTGTCGACGATGAGTCATGAGATACGCACGCCGCTGAACGCGATCATCGGCCTGCAGGAACTCGCCCTGCGCAGAGCGAAACAGGGGGAGGCCGACAGCGTATCCCTGTCCGTGGCCCAGGAAGCGGCCCAGGGGCTGCTGTTGCTGCTGGGCAATGTGCTGGATATTTCTCGCATCGAGTCCGGAAAGATCGATTCGTTTCCTGAGCCGGTGCTCATCAAACACCAGATTGAAGGCGTCGTCTCGGTAGTGGCGGGCATGGCGCGACAAAAAGGCCTCACCCTGGACGCCAATGTGGAAGGCGACCTGCAGGCATGGGTGCTGCTGGACCCGCTGCATTTCAAGCAGGTGCTGTTCAACCTGCTCAGCAACGCCATCAAATTCACCGAGCGCGGTGGCGTCACCCTGCAGGCCCGCACCCGCCGTGAAGGGGACAGCTTGCGCCTGGACCTCGATGTCATCGATACGGGCATCGGCATTGGCGCCGAAGACATGGGCAAGCTGTTCAAACCCTTCTCCCAGGTGGGCGTACCAGGCACTGAGCAGATGTCCGGAAGCGGCCTGGGGCTGAACATCAGCCGCCGCCTGGTGCAACTGATGGGGGGCACGCTCAACCCGCGTAGCGAACCTGGCAAAGGGTCGTGCTTCAGCCTCGAATTGAGCCTGCCCATCTGCGACCCTCCAGCCGCTGTCGAGGGCGAAGCTGCGCAGCAGGCCCAGCCCGTTTCTGCCCAAGTGCAGCCACTGTCCATCTTGCTGGCCGAAGATAACGCCTTCAATCGCGTCACCCTCAACACCCAGCTTGAGACCCTGGGGCATCGAGTCGTGGTCGCGGAAGACGGGCAGGAAGCCTTCAAGCGTTGGTTGAGCGCGGACTTCGACATCGTGCTCACGGACGGCATGATGCCCAGAATGGACGGCTTCGAACTCGCCAGGCGGATCCGCTGGGAGGAGGGCCACAGCGGCCTGCCACGCTGCCGCATCATTGCCCTGACGGCCAGCATCGAGGCGAGCGCCGTGGAGCGCTGCATGGCCGCCGGGATGGACCAGGTCTTGTTCAAGCCTGCGACCCTCGAAACGCTGCGGCAGGCTATCGACTCCGCCGCGCAGGATCAGAACGGCCCGAGCTTGAGCGGGTACTGAATGACGAGGTACAGCCGGTCGATGTCGTCGCCGGCCTGGGCGGCGTTGGCCCGGTGGCTGACGTGGGACAGCTGCAGCGACAGGTCCTTGGCCGGGCCCGATTGCACGATGTAGTGCAGGTCCAGGTCGCGTTCCCAGTGGCGTCCGCCCCGGCCCTGTTGCGGCATGTAGGTGCCGCTGGCGCTGTCGAAGGGGTTGTAGGCACCGCCCTGGGGCGCGTGGCTGCCGTCGATGCCGCGACCGCTCACATAGCGGGCCATGAAGCTCAGGCCGGGAATGCCCAGGGCGCCCAGGTCGAGGTCGTAGCGCGCTTGCCAGGAGCGTTCGCCGGGGCCGTTGAAGTCGGCGTACTTGATCGAGTTGGCGAGGTAGATGGAGTCGCCGCCGACAAAGTCGAAGGGCGTGTCGCCGTGGACTTTCTGATAGGCCAGGGTGAACGCCTGGGCGTCGATCCGGTACTTGCCGGAGAGGCTGTAGGCCGTGGTGTCGATGGCACCGGCCGCGGCTTGGCCCTGGTCGCGGGTGCGGTACAGGTTGCCGTCGAGGAACCACTGGCCAAGGCTGGCATGCAGGTTGGCGTAGTACTGGCGCCAGGTGTCGCTCAGTTCCGAGGCGTAGAGGGCGCCGCCCAGCGCCTGGCCGGCGAACAGGTCGGCGCCGATGAAGTCGATGCTGGCGTGGCGGGTGGTTGCCCCGTAGCCGGAAAAGTCGCCCTTGGCGGTCGAGGCGTCCTGGTTCTTGAAGGCGTTGAAGTGACCGGCCTGCAGGTCGAGCCCTTCGAGTTCCCGGCTGGAGAGCAGCAGGCCACTGGCGTATTCCGGTTGCAGGCGTTTGTCGGCGGTGTCGAATACCGGGGTCGCCACGCTCATTTCACCGAGCGCCAGGGTGGTCCGCGAGGCCTTGAACTTCAGCGCGCCGCCGGCGCTGGAATAGCTGCCTTCGCTGCGCCCGTCATGATCCAGCGGCAACAGGCCCGTCCCGGAATGCCCCTTGCCGCCGTCCAGTTTCAAGCCCAGGAAGCCGTGGGCATCGACCCCCACGCCGAGGGCGCCGGGGGTGAAGCCGGACGCGAACGAGGCGATGAAGCCCTGGGCCCATTCCTGCTTGTAGCTCTTGCCGGCCGGGGTCGGGGAGCGATAGTCGTTGTTGAGGTAGAAGTTGCGGCTGAGCACTTCAAGGCTCGCCCCCTCAAGGAAACCGGGGGTGTCCTGTGCGCTCTGTGCCGCCAGCGCCGGGGCGCCGCCGCTGAGCAAGGCGAGCAGCCACAGCGGCTTCAGGCGGATGCGCATCGGCCCTGGGGCGGTAAGGTGTTTGGAGGCAAGCAGCATGCTGATTTCCCGCGTCAAGGTGGGTGGCCCAGGACGCGGCTGGCCGCGGTTCCGGCAACTGCCGGCACGCCTTCGGTCAACCCGCGTCCGCTCGGCGTGGCCATCGGATCGAGGCGAGGAATGGTTGCCTATTACAGAGCGCGGGGATTGTACGGCTGTGCTGCATTCGGCCGTTTGCGGTGGGCTGTGCGGCCGCTTTTGAATTGTCTCTATTTTGGAATCAATGATTCTCCGTTTTGCTGGATTGTCCCTTTTTGGTCCACCCCCTAAATTAGCCACCAAGCCGGCCGCACAGCCTCCCGCAGCGGAACCCGCGCCGAGCTCCCGAATTGTGCAACTCAACGTTTGAACCTACTCGACAGCAAAAGGAACGCGCCATGTCTATCCGTGAACTGCTCAACCCAAGCAACTCTGCCCTGATCCTGATCGACCACCAGCCACAGATGTCCTTCGGCGTGCAGTCGATCGACCGCCAGACCCTGAAGAACAACACCGTGGGCCTGGCCAAGGCGGCGAAGATCTTCAATGTGCCGACCATTTTCACTTCGGTGGAAACCGAGAGTTTCAGCGGCTACATCTGGCCGGAACTGCTCAGCGTGTTCCCGGACCACCAGCCGATCGAGCGCACCTCGATGAACTCCTGGGAAGACAAGAAACTGGTGGAAGCAGTCAAGGCTACCGGGCGCAAGAAACTGATCATGGCCGCGCTGTGGACCGAGGTCTGCCTGAACTTCCCGGCCCTGGAAGCCCTGGCCGAAGGCTACGAGGTGTACATCGTCACCGACGCTTCCGGCGGCACCAGCCAGGAAGCCCACGACATGTCGGTACAACGCATGATCCAGGCCGGCGCGGTGCCGGTGACCTGGCAGCAAGTGCTGCTCGAATTCCAGCGCGACTGGGCGCACAAGGACACCTACGACGCGGTGATGGACCTGGTGCGCGAGCACAGCGGCGCCTACGGCATGGGCGTGGATTACGCCTACACCATGGTGCACAAGGCGCCGCAGCGTCAGGTCAAGTAAGCCTGTCGCCAACGACCATCGGCCGACGCAACCTGCTTGCCTCGGCCGATGGTCGTTGGCGGTAAAAAACATCCGGACTGCACAGCGTTCCCACGACTCAAGGACCGTCATGAACCAGACCCTCGATTCCTCCCGTAGCGCGGCCTCCCTTTCGCCCTGGAGCCCGCTCAAGCATGGCCTGTTTCGCGGGCTGTGGCTGGCCAGCATCGCCTCGAACATCGGCACCTGGATGCACGAGGTGGGCGCCGGCTGGCTGATGACCTCGCTGTCGGCCAGCCCGATGACGGTGGCGCTGGTGCAGGTGGCCGCCGCGGCGCCGATGTTTTTCCTCGCGCTGCCGGCGGGGGCGCTGGCCGATATCGTCGACAAGCGCCGCTACCTGTTGCTGGTGCAGGGCTGGATGGCCAGCGTCGCCATGCTCCTGGCGTTCCTGACCCTCAGCGGCCTGATGACGGTGCCCTTGTTGCTGCTGTTGACCCTGGCCATGGGCATCGGCACGGCGCTGATGATGCCGGCCTGGTCGGCCCTGACCCCGGAACTGGTGCCCGCCGGCGAATTGCCCGCGGCCATCGCCTTGAGCAGCGTCGGGACCAACGTGGCGCGCGCCGTCGGCCCGGCCATCGCCGGGGTCCTGGTGAGCCTGGCCGGTCCCTGGGCGACCTTCGCGGTGAATGCGCTGTCGTTCTTTGCGGTGATCGGCGTGCTCGCCTGCTGGCGGCGCGAGCCGAAGGTCGCGGTGTTGCCGGCGGAGCGGCTGTTCAGTGCGATCCGCGTGGGCTGGCGCTACGCCCGCAGTTCCCATCCTCTGCAACGGGTGCTGATTCGTACCCTGGGGTTCTTCTTCGGCGCCAGCGCTGGCATGTCCTTGCTGCCGTTGATTGTGCGTGGCGAGTTGCAGGGCAGCGCGACCCAGTTCGGCGTATTGCTCGGTAGCGTCGGCCTCGGCGCCGTGCTGGGGGCGATGCTGTTGCCAAAGCTGCGCCAGCACCTGGCGGTGGATCGCCTGGTGGCGCTGGCCAGCGTGACCTACGCCCTGGTGTTGTTCGCCCTGGCCTGGCTGCGCGACTTCTATCTGTTGATCCCGGTGATGCTGATCAGCGGCGGCGCCTGGATCGCCGTGCTCTCGAGTTTCCAGGTGGCGGCCCAGACCTCGGTGCCGGCCTGGGTGCGGGCGCGAGCCCTGGCGGTGTATATCCTGATGTTCTTCGGCAGCATGGCCCTGGGCGGGTTGCTCTGGGGCTGGGTCGCCAGCCTGTTGTCCATGAGCGTTGCCCTGAGCGCGGCGGCAGTGGTGCTGCTGGCCGGGGTCGGGCTGACCTGGCGGGTCGGCTTGCCCCAGCGCAGCGCCGAAGACCTGGCGCCGTCGCTGCACTGGCCGCAACCGCTGCTCGGCGCCGACCAGGACCTGGAGCGCGGGCCGGTGATGATCAGCCTGGAATACGACATTGCCCCCGAACACGCCCAGGCCTTCCAGCAGGCGATGAACCCGGTGCGGCGCATGCGCCAGCGCAACGGTTCGTTTTCCTGGTGCCTGCTGCAGGACAGCGAAAACCCGCGGCTGTGGTGCGAGATGTTCTTCGACGAATCCTGGGTCGGCCACCTGCGCCACCACGAGCGAGTGACCCGCGCCGAGCTGAAGATCGAGGCCGCCGCCCGCTGTTTCCAGAGCGACGGGGTGAAGATCCGGATTCGTCATTTGCTCAAGGGGCAGGGCTGAAGGGGCACCTGGTGGTCGGATGCGGGCTTTCACGTACAGGGATTGGGGCGTTCTCAGGTTGTGCATTTGGCCTTTGTAGGAGCAGCCGGTCGACGCTCGATTGCTCGCGAAAAAAGCTCACGGTTTGAGCGGTTTTTCTCTTTGATTTGTAGGGTATTTCCGAGAGAATCGCCGGGTTACATTTCTGTGGTTTTGGCGTCTTGTGCCTGTTGAATGTTCGGGGCTAGGCTGCCCCGGTCGCTGCAAAATCAGCGATCGGGACTGCAAGCCCGAACAAGCAAGAAGCGCTGGACGCACACACGGAATCGTTGAGATGTCAGCTCGATTTATGGTGGCTGCGTGCGGGAGACCTTCGGGTCTGCCGGGTTTGCTTCTTCTTCCCGGTCTTGCAGACCTGCACGTAGCCGCCACCCATCATCTGCAAGTGATGCTGGCGGTCTTCATCAAAGAAGGAGCCGCGTCATGAAAAAGATCGTCCCCGATCCGCCCATTCTTTCGCCCAGCCGCGAACAAATAGTTCAGCTGGAAATTCCCAATCAAACCCTTCTTCAGGCACTGGAAAGTCGCGTTGAGGGTGAGCCTTTGCACCGTGCCTTGCAGGAAACCGGCAGCAGCACGTTCGGTTGTCATGACGGCAACGGCCGTCCGCTATTTGCCGTTCGCCCTGGCGTCAGCGCCGAGGAGGCGTTGTTGCATGTGTCGTTGTTGCTCAAGTGCGCCGAGGAGACGGCGGATGAGATCACCAGTGCCAGCGGCATCGAGCGGGGCTTGATCTGGTCGATGATCCATTCGGTGGAAATGGCGCGGGCGGTGGTGGATGCGTTGCTGGATGGGGCGCGAAGGCAGGGAGAAACGCAGACGTTTTGAGGCGGGAGGGCATCGCACACCCGTCGAACGGCCGCAGAGGGGCAGGGGAAAAGGCGAACGCCCCTTGGGCAACTCGGTCAGGCTGGTTGAAGCGAACGAATAGGCGCTAGCGGCTATCAGCCGCTGCGGTCGAGGGCTTCCACTGGCCCTTGGCCGCCTGTCAACGTCGAAAATAGGCCCGAGGGCGCAAGCCCCCGGGCCGGTGCCGGTCAAGGCATTTCCGGCAGTTCCTGCGCCCGCAGATCGAACACCAGCACTTCGGCATCCATGCCCTTGCTCAAGGTCAGCGCCTGTTCCTGGCGCACCCGCACGCCATCGCCTTCCTGCAAGAGCAGGCCGTTGAGGTCGACCGAGCCGCGGGCCACATGCACGTAGGCGTAGCGGTTGGCGTCGAGCTTGAGGGTGGCGCTTTCCTGGCCGTCGATCAGCCCGGCATAGACCCGCGCGTCCTGGCGCACCTGCAGCGAACCGTCGGTCCCCTCGGGGGAGATGATCAGTTGCAGGCGGCCGCGTTTTTGCTGCGGGCGGAAATGCTCTTGCTGGTAACGCGGCTTGGCGCCACTGACGTCCGGCACGATCCAGATCTGCAGGAAGTGCACCGGTTGGGTGGTCGAGTGGTTGTACTCGCTGTGCGCCACGCCGCTGCCGGCGCTCATCAGTTGCACGTCGCCAGGGCGGATCACCGAACCGGTGCCCAGGGTGTCCTTGTGTTCCAGGGCGCCTTCGAGCACGTAGGAGAAAATCTCCATGTCCCGGTGCGGGTGTTGGCCGAAGCCTTTGCCGGCGGCGACCCGGTCGTCGTTGATCACCAGCAGGTCGGAAAAACCCCGTTCCCGCGGGTTGCGATAGTTGGCGAAGGAAAAGGTGTGGAACGACTTCAACCAACCGTGGTTGGCGGCGCCGCGATCAGAGGCTTTGCGAAGGGTCAGCATGAGGGAATCTCCTGTCGGAACGGGAATTCGTCCGGTTGAGGAGAAGGCTAATGTTTACCCTACGGCGCAATAAGTAGATGAAAACTGAAATACTGTCCGTTTCAGGTTGACAATTTTGTGCGATGAATCACGTATTCTTGCCCGCTGAGCGCGCGCCGTCCGGGCATAATGTCCAGGGTCGGCGTTATGCTTCCAACCCTTTGATATCAGTGATATTTACCCATGAAAACCGTGGCAATGGTGTTGTTTCCGGACTTTCTCCTGCTCGACATGGCCGGGCCCATGGAGGTGTTTTCCATCGCCAACCGTTATCTGGAGCCGAAGGACCATTACCAGCTCTCGACAATCGGTACCGAGCACGGCGCGTTGCGCGCTTCCAACGGCGTCAAGGTGCAGGCCGATCTGCATATCGACCAGGCGCGCGACAGCTATGACTTGCTGCTGGTGCCCGGGGGGCCGGGGGCCTACAACGAAAAGCACCGACCCTTGCTCGACTGGCTGGCGGGGGCCGTGCGCCGCTCGGCCGTCTATGGCTCGATCTGCACCGGGGCCTTTATCCTCGGGCACGCCGGTTTGCTCGACGGGTATCGGGTGACGACCCACTGGCACTACACGGAACGCCTGATCCGGGCCTTCCCCGAGGCGACGGTGGAGACCGACCAGATCTTTGTCGAGGATCGCAACCTGATCACCTCGGGCGGGGTCACCGCCGGCATCGACCTGGCGCTGGCGGTGGTCGCCCGGGACCACGGCAAGAAGGCCGCCCAGGATGTGGCCAAGGTGTTGCTGGTGGTGATGAAGCGCCAGGGCGGGCAGGCGCAGTTCAGCCCGTTGATGGCCACGGTGGCGCCGCAGGAGACGCCGGTGACCCGGGTGCAGAACCATGTGCTCGAACACCTGGACGAAGCCTTCAGCATCGAGCGCATGGCCAGCCTGGCGAACATGAGTACGCGGCATTTCGCCCGGGTGTTTGCCCGGGAAGTGAACATGACGCCCATGGAGTTCCTGCAAAGCGCACGGATCGACCGGGCGCGGAACCTGCTGGAGAGCAGCGACCTGCCGCTCAAGACCGTGGCCTACAAAAGCGGCTTCGGCAGTGTGCGGCACATGCGCTTCCTGTTCAGCGAAAAGCTCGGCCTGACCCCCACCCAGTACCGCGAACAGTTCAGCTAGCGCCGGCTTGTCCGTCTGGCGCACCGCGATGGCCGTGACGCTCCCTCCAGGGTGGTTGTACCGTCATCGGTGCCTGCCAAGATACCGGGGAACCCTTGGTAAAGGAGGTGCGGGAGCCTGGCACCGGCCAGGTTTCCAGCATGTGGATGCGTATGAACAGCATCAGAGATTTGCACGGCGACGGGCTGCTGCGGTTCGGCCCCTACGCCTTCCACCTGCGGCAGCGGCTGATCCTCGACGGCGACCGGCCGTTGCGCATGGGCGGGCGTGCCCTGGACATCCTGCGGGTGCTGGTCGAGCGCGCCGGCCAGGTGGTGGGCAAGGACGAATTGATCGCTCGTGTCTGGCCGGACTCGGTGGTCGAGGACATCAACCTGCGCGTGCACATCGCCGCCCTGCGCCGCGCCCTCGGCGAGGGCCAGGACGGGCAAGGCTACATCGTCAACATTCCGCAGCGCGGTTATTGCTTCACCGCCCCGGTGCGGTACGAGGCGCAAGGGGAGCTGGTCGCGCTGGCGAGCCTGCACAAGCCCCAGCACAACCTGCCGGCACGGCTGACCCCGGTCATCGGTCGCGACCCGGTGGTCGGCAGCCTGGTCCGGCAGTTGCCGGTGCGCCGGTTCATGACCCTGGTCGGTCCGGCGGGGATCGGCAAGACCACGGTCGCGCTGCAGGTCGCCGAGCTGCTGTTGCAGCACTACCGCGACGGCGTGTGGTTCATCGACCTGGCGAGCATCGACGACCCGGCGCAATTGGTCGAGCACCTCAGGCACAGCCTCGAGCTGGACGCCGGCCTGGAGGCGCTGGCAACCCGGCATGCCTTGCTGGTGCTGGACAATTGCGAGCATCTGCTCGAGCGCTGCCGGGCCGTGGTTGAGCCGTTGCTGGCCTCGGCGCCACGGTTGTCGATCCTGGCCACCAGCCGCGAACCGCTACAGGCTGTGGGGGAGATCGTGCATGGCCTGGGGGCCTTGTCGGTGCCGCCGGCTTCGGCGTTGCACAGCGTGGCCGAGGTCATGAGCCATTCGGCGGTGCAGCTGTTCGTCAGCTGTGCCCGGGCGCGCCAGCAAGGCTTTGCCTTGCGGGAGCAGGACCTGGGCGCGGTGCGCGAAATTTGCCGA
The DNA here is from genome assembly GCF_017351415.1 of Pseudomonas sp. FW305-25. NCBI lineage: Bacteria > Pseudomonadati > Pseudomonadota > Gammaproteobacteria > Pseudomonadales > Pseudomonadaceae > Pseudomonas > Pseudomonas sp. FW305-25. The sequence goes on from NZ_JACNDE010000022.1 coordinate 81,363, forward strand.
CGGCTCGATGGCTTGCCATTGGCCATCGAACTGGCGGCGGCGCAGATCGATGCGCTGGCGATGGTGGGGCTGCAAGCGCAGCTGGACAACTGCTTTCAACTGCTGACCCAGGGCCGGCGCACCGCCGTGGCCCGGCACCAGACGCTCGAGTCCGCCCTGGACTGGAGCTATCAGCGACTGAGCCCGCTGGAGCAAAGCCTGTTGCAGCGCCTGGCGGTGTTCGACATGGCCTTCACCGTGCAGGCCGCCACTGACGTCATCAGCTGTGCGGTGCTGCGGCCCGAGTGCGTGGCCGAAGTGATGGCGCAACTGGCGCGCAAATCGCTGCTGGTGGTGGAGCCCGGCCAGGGCACGACGCATTACCGCTTTCTCAACACCACCCGCGCCTACGCGCTGCAGAAGCTGGAACACAGCGGGCAGCTGCGGGTGTTCGAAAGGCGGCATGCCCACGCCATCGGCAAGGCCCGCTGGCTGTCAGCCAGGCACCTGTCGTTGCAGCTCATCGAGCAGTTCCCGGACGCGGGTTAGGTCCGGCGTGGCAAAACCTTCGGTGAAGCGGGCGTAGAGCGGTTCGAGCAGCTCATGGGCGCGCCGGGCCCGGCCCTGGCGCTGCCAGAGCCGGGCCAGCGAGGTGGCGCTGCGCAATTCCCAGGTCAGCGCGCCCTGGGCCCTGGCCACAGCCAACGCCTGGTGCAGCACCGCTTCGGCGGCGTCAGGCGCATTGTCGGTCAGCAGCGCCTCGGCCCTGGCGCGCAGGATCTCCGCCGTGCTCCAGCCGGCCGTGCCGCTTTCGGCCCGTTGCAGCAAGGCGTTGTCGATGAAAGCGCCGTCCAGGGTCACCATGATTTCCCCGATCAGCCCGGTGCCGGATTGCGGTGGCGAGAACTCCGGGACGCCTTCGATGACCTGCGCATAGTGCCGGCCCCAGGTGTAGAACAGCAGCACCGAATGCTTCTGTGCCTGCTCCAGCAGCAGGCGCAAGAGTTCGCGGGCGGTCGTGGCGTCACCGTTGTAGTGGGCGATCAGGCAGCCGGCCAGGGCCAGGGTGTAGCAGATGGACGTGCCGTGGTTGATCTGCAGGGCGATGTCCAGGGCGTGGCGCGCGGTGCGCCAGGCTTTTTCCGGATGGCCTTGCAGCCAGAGGATCCGCGCCAGGATCGTCAGGGCGGCGACGCTCTGGTCGTACTGCACGCCGAAGCCGCGGGTGAAGCGGTTCATATGCCCGCTCTGGGCCATCAGCTGGATGACTTGCTCGGCCTTGTCCCGGGCCTGCGGCTGATCGCCGGCAAAGTGCAGGGCCAGCACCTGCAGGCGCTGGGTGCTGAGGGACATCGCGGTCGGGCCGGCGCCGCGCCGCGCCAGGTGGTCGAACTGCCGGCTTTGCTCCAGGGCCAGTTGGTAGTGACCGCAACTGAGATTGACCGCCATGTGCCCGGACACCGCCTTGAGCTGGGCGGCCACATCGTCGGTGCTTTCGGCCAGGGCCCTGGCCGCGACGAAGGCCTCGATGGCCTCGGTGCTGCTGCCCTGGGTGTGGTAGCAGGCGCTGCCGAGGGCCAGCTTGAGGGCCTGGGTCAGGCGCGGGCAGGCCTCGCCCGCCGCGTGAAGCAGGGCCAGGGCCTGGCGCACATAGCCGCCGTGCTCCTTGAGCAGCGACAGCTCCTGCCACAGCGGTGCGGAGGCCGCGGCCAGGTGGATCGCCAGCTGTTGCGGACCCTGGGCATTCAAGCCCCAGTCGAGCGCCGCGCGGATGTCTTCCAGGCTGCGGGCGTGCCGCTCGACCCACAGCGTCGAGGGGGTCTGTTCCCAATCGTCCCGGGCCTGGTGCATCAAGGCCAGGCAACGTTCGGCGTGGCGCCTGCGGGTAGCCGGCAGTTCGGCGGCCTGCTCGAGTTTTTCCAGGGCATAGCTGCGGGTGGTGTCCAGCAGGCGATAGAACACTTCCTCGTCGCCGACCTCCACGTTCAGCAGGGACTTGGCCACCAACTGGGTGATCGCGGTAAAGACCACGCTGGCTTCGATGTGCGCGTCGACGATCACCGCCGCGGCCGATGGCAGGGTGAAGCCGCCCCTGAATACGCCCAGCCGGCGCAGGCAGGCCTGCTCGCAGGCGCTGAGCAGTTCGAAGCTCCAGTCCAGGGTGGCGCGCAGGGTCTGATGACGGCCCGGGGTGACCTGGCAGCCCTGGGTCAGCAGGCGGAAACTGCCGTGCAACTGGCTGAGCAAGCCCGCGAGCCCCAGGTTGCCGACCTGGGCAGCGGCCAGCTCGATGGCCAGGGGAATGCCGTCCAGGCGCCGGCAGATATCGATCGCCAGGGGCAGTTCGTCCTGGCTCAGTTCGAAGCTGTCGTGGCTGGCCATCGCCCGCTCGACGAACAATTGCAGGGCCGAGAAAGTCAGGGCCTGGGCGCGGTCCAGCACCGCGATGGGCGGTGGGCAATCCAGGGATTCCAGGCGTTGCAAGAATTCGCCCTCGGCGCGCAGGCTCTCGCGGCTGGTGGCCAGGACATGCACCTGTGGCGCCGCACGCAGGATGCTTTCGCAGAGCGGCGCGATGGCATCGAGCAGGTGCTCGCAGTTGTCGATCACCAGCAGCATCTGCCGCTCGCGCAGGAAGTTCGCCAGGCTGGCCAGCGGTTCGTCGTCGTGCAGCGCCAGGTCGAGCAGGGTCGCCAGGTGGCTGGTGATCATCCGTGGGTCGTTGAGCGGGGCCAGGTCCAGCAGGCGGATGCCGTCCCGGTACTGGCCGATCAGCTGTTCGGCGACCCGCAGGGCCACGGTGGTCTTGCCGATGCCGCCGGGGCCGACCAGGGTGATGAAGCGCTGGCGCGCCAGTTGCGTCAGCACATTGTTCACTAGGGCCTGGCGCCCGATCAGGCGGGTGCGGCGCACCGGCAGGTTATGCCCGCCCGGCTCGGCCGAAGGGTCTTTGGGGCCTTGCTCGAAGCGCTCGGGGGCGAAGGGTTCCAGGGAGAAGGGCGCGACGAAGCTGTAGCCACGCTGGGCAACGGTGACGATGTAGCGCTGGCCGGCCTGGCCGTCGCCCAGGGCCTTGCGCAGCGCCGCCATGTGCACCCGCAGGTTGGTGTCTTCGACCACGCTCCTGGGCCAGACCCGGGCGATCAGTTGCTGCTTGCTGACCACCTCGCCGGCGTGCTCCAGCAGGATCAGCAGGATGTCCATGGAGCGGCGGCCCAGGCGCAAGGGCCGCTCGGCTTCCAGTATCAGGCGTTGCCCCGGGTAGATCCGGTAGGGGCCGAAATGCACAGCCTGTTCGGGGGGTAGGGTCAACGGCTCACTCCTGCTGCTGTGGTCTTTTTCTAGTGCTTCCCGTTGCACCTGGGCGGGAAGGGCGGACGAAGGGCGCGGCCTTCTATCGCGCGGTTTTCGAGCATGTTCCTCAGGTTTCCCGAACAACGCAACGCGGCGCGGATGAGCGCGCATCGACTGCATTGGCCGCAGCAATCTTCTTGCCGGCGATGGCGCCTGTATTCATTGGCCGTGGCCTTGGCGACGAGCGGCAGGGGCGGTGCCCGCGCCATTGAAAATTAACAACGTTTAACTCGTCCTGCCTGCGCTCTATGTCCAAAACTCGAGGCCGTCGCCTTGGCCAATCGAAGGGACGGTTGTGCGTGCCACGCGAAGAAAAAAAGGATGAACACCTCTGGAGGATGCCGGAATGAGCAAGGTGGTGGTGGTCTATCACAGTGGCTATGGCCATACCCGGGTCATGGCCGAAGCCGTGGCCCAGGGGGTGGAGAGTCACCTGGGCAGCGCCTGCCGGCTGATTCCGGTGGAGGAGGTGCACGAGCAGTGGGAGTGCCTGCACCGGGCCGACGCCATCATCTTCGGCGCGCCGACCTACATGGGCAGCGCCTCGGCGCCGTTCAAGGGGTTCATGGAGGCCACCGCGGCGTTCTACCTGGCCCAGCCCTGGCGCGACAAGCTCGCCGCCGGCTTCACCAATTCCGGTTGCCTGTGTGGCGACAAGCTCAACACCTTATTGCAGATGGCGGTCTTCGCGGCCCAGCACTCGATGATCTGGGTCGGCCTCGACCTGCTGCCGGCGCGCTCCAGCCGCGGGGTGTTCGATGGCCAGTTGAATCGCCTCGGCAGTTCCCTGGGCGCCATGGCCCAGTCGAATGTCGAACAGTCCCCCGAACACGCGCCGCCCCTGGAAGACCGCCGCACCGCCGCGCACCTGGGCGAGCGGGTAGCGCGCCTGGCCGAGCGCCTGGGCCATTCGTCGATTTGAGTCACCCAACCCCCTGAAGGAGCAAAAACGCCATGAGCACATTCACCACCCGCGACGGTACCGAGATCTATTACAAGGACTGGGGCAGCGGCCAACCCATAGTCTTCAGCCATGGCTGGCCGCTGAATGCCGACAGCTGGGAGGCGCAGATGATCTTCCTGGCATCCAGGGGCTACCGGGTCATCGCCCATGACCGCCGCGGGCATGGCCGCTCCAGCCAGCCCTGGTCGGGCAACGAGATGGACACCTACGCCGACGACCTGGCGCAGTTGATCGAACACCTGGACCTGCAAGACGCGGTGCTGTTCGGCTTTTCCACCGGCGGTGGCGAAGTGGCGCGCTACATCGGTCGCCACGGCACGGCGCGGGTCGCCAAGGCCGGGCTGATTTCCGCGGTGCCGCCGCTGATGCTCAGGACTGCGGCCAACCCCGGCGGCCTGCCGATCGAGGTCTTCGACGGCCTGCGCGAAGCGTCCCTGGCCGACCGTTCGCAGCTGTACAAGGACGTCGCCAGCGGGCCGTTCTTCGGTTTCAACCAGCCTGGTGCCAAGCCGTCCCAGGGCATGATCGACTGGTTCTGGATGCAGGGCATGACGGCGGGCCACAAGAACGCCTATGACTGCATCAAGGCCTTCTCCGAAACCGACTTCACCGAAGACCTGAAGAAGTTCGACGTGCCGACCCTGGTGGTGCACGGCGACGCCGACCAGATCGTGCCGATCGAAGCCGCCGGCATCGCCTCGGCCAAGCTGGTCAAGGACGCGAAGCTGCTGGTCTACCCAGGCGCGCCCCATGGCCTGACCGACACCCACAAGGATCAGCTCAACACCGACCTGCTGGCGTTCATCGAGGCCTGAGTGGTTCGGCGACCCGCGCCTGACCCATGAAAAAACGCCGGGAGGTTTTGCCTCCCGGCGTTTTTTTATCTCACGATGATTACCGTACCGAAGTTTGCTGGACTACGCCGCAGTCTGATACAGCAGGTTTATCCATTGCTTGGGCGAGCTCAACCTATGCCGGTGCTTTGCGAAACCTGACCTGACTGCCGACCGCCTGACGCCTATCCGGCCCTTGGAATCCTCGCAAAATCCCCATCGACTTTAAGTAAAGTCCCGCAGACGTTGGGGGGGCGGCATTGCTAATGTCCTGCCAGCCATTTGCTCCGGGTCATTGAAAGGCCCGCTGTCTTGCTTAAGGAAAAGCTAAATGTTTGCGCCCGCCAACACCGCGCACTTCACGCTATCGATCCCAGCCGTCCGCCATGACTTCAAGGTACTGGCTTTCGACGGCACCGAAGCCCTCAGCACCCTCTATGGGATCCGCGTCGAGCTGGTCAGCGAGAACCCTGACGTCGATCTGGAAAGCCTGCTCAATCAGCCGGCCTTCCTTCGGTTCGGGCTGAACGGCGAAGGCCTTCATGGGCAGATCGAAGACCTGTACGTGGGCGAGGCAGGCAAGCGCCTGACGCGCTATCACCTGACCCTGGTGCCGGTGCTGCACTACCTGCAATTCAGCTGCAACCAGCGGATCTTCCAGCACCTGACAGTGCCGCAAATCATCGCCCAGGTGCTGGGTGGCCACGGCATCCAGGCCGACGTCTACACCTTCAATGTCAGTACCAGTCCGGAGCGCGAATACTGCACCCAGTACGGGGAAAGCGATTTCGAGTTCATCCAGCGCTTGTGCGCCGAGGACGGCATCGCCTGGCACCACCAGCACTCGGCCGAGGGCCATCGGCTGGTGTTCAGCGATGACCAGACCTGTTTCCCCCTGTTGGGGGATACACCCTATCAGCAGGACACCGGCACGGTAGCGGACCATCCGGTGGTCAGCCGGTTCTCCCAGCGCTTCAGCACTCGTGCCAGCACCGTGACGCGTCGCGATTACGATCTGAAACGTCCGAGTCTGTTGCTCGAAAGCCAATTCACCGCGGACTTCCAGCCGGTGCTTGAGGACTACAGTTACCCAGCGCCGATCACCACGCTGGAGCGCGGCAGAGTGTTGGCCAGGCAGGCCCTGGAACGGCACCGTGTCGATTACCAGTTGGCCGAAGGCCAAAGCGATCAGCCGACGCTGCGCAGTGGGCACTTCTTCAACCTGACCGGACACCCGCGCAACAGTTGCAACGACTTGTGGTTGTTGCTGAGCGTCACGCATTGCGGCCGACAACCGCAGTCACTCGAAGAGTCCGTCCCTAGCGACACCCAGCCCGAAGACGGCTTCACCCAGGGCTATCGCAACAGCTTCACTGCGATTCCGTGGGACGTGTTTTTCCGTCCGCCGCTGCTGACGCACCGGCCCCTGCTGGGCTGCCAGACCGCCCGGGTCACCGGCCCGACCGGCGAGGAAATCTTCTGCGATGAGTTTGGCAGGGTGAAGGTCGAACTCCATTGGGACCGACGGGAGCTGGGTAGCGACAAAAGCAGCTGCTGGCTACGGGTTTCTTCAAGTTGGGCGGGGGAGAACTTTGGTGCAGTGAGCATCCCGAGGATCGGCATGGAAGTGGTGGTGACTTTCCTCGAAGGCAACCCGGACAATCCTTTAATTACGGGCGTTGTGCCGAACAAGACTACACCCGTGCCTTACGCGTTACCGGCGAACAAAAGCAAGACCGTGTTACGCAGCCGCAGCACGCCGGACAGCGGCGGCTACAACGAACTGTCGATCGAGGACCGTGCCGGGCAGGAAAAAGTCTACCTGCGTGCGCAGCGCGACATCGAGCAGCTGATCCTCAACGACAGCGACACCCAAATCGGCAACGACCGGCGCGAACAGATCATCCGGGACAGCCATAGCCTGATCGGCAACGACCGCTTTGATCAGGTGGGCAGCAACAGCTCCAGCCTGATCAAGGGTGATGAACTGCACACTACCCAAGGCGTACGGAACACCCAGATCGGCGGCAATGAACTGCTCTCCATCTCGGGCAATGGCAGCATCACCGTAGGCGGAACCTGGGTCGTGCAAGCGGGGCCCCAGGCCCGCGTCACCGCTACCCATGTGGTGGTTGATGCGAGTACAAGCCTGACGCTTAAAGCAGGCGGCCAGCACATCGTCATTACCCCTGGGGGGATCTTCAGCAGCGTGCCGATCGTTCAGGGCGGAGCCCCGGTGGCAGGGATTGCGCCGCAACAGATCCTACAGGCACTGGCCGAGGAGCCGCAGACCAGCGTTGCCAATTCGTTGGCGCTCGTTGCCGCCGCCAGGCAACGCGCTGCGGACTTCTGCCCACTCTGCGAAGCCTGCCGCGACGGACAGTGCGCTATTGGAGAGGTTGCATGAGTACGCCCGAACAATGGATGCGCGTCCAGGGTGAGCTCGGCCAGCGCCTCTACCTGATACTGGACTCCGTTGGTCAGCTGGATGAGCGCAATGCGCTGCTCAACGAGAGGGATAACGACCAGTACAGCAATCTGTATAGCGGTACGCCCGCCAGCGCGCTGGCAGCAATAGGCCCATACCTTTTTCAGCTCGATACGCTGGATCATCCAGCCATCCAGGTCTTGCTCAAAACGCCGGAGCGTCATTGGGGCTGGCTGGCCAGCAGCGCAAGCGGCGATCTGGATCAACTGGCCCGCCATTGGCGCGCCCGCCTGGTAACGGGGGAGCGGCCGAACCAGGCCCTCTATCGTTTTCATGACAATCGTGTCCTGGGGCGAGCCTTGGCACACCTGCGCCCCGAACAACGCAGCGAATTCCTCGGGCCGATAGCCAGCGTGTGTTACTGGCAGGATGGGCAATGGGCGGCCGCCTACAATCCCGCCCCGGGCGAATACCCGGTGCCACCCGCCCCGGCGTGGCTCGCTGTCCCGCCGACCGCGGACACGGCGGCAGGCATACAAATCGATAACGCCCGGCGCTACCTGATGGTTGAGCAGATGGAGCGGCTGGCCGAACTTGCCAGGCAACAGGATGCGGACACCTGGCTACAGGCTCAGTTAGAGTTGGCCCGCGCGTGGGGCTGGCAGGCGCCAGAGCAAGTCCGGTTCCTGCTCGTTCAACGTTTGCAAGCACCGCGGGAAGCACTGCCTAAGTCCTGGTTACCTCAACTCGACGAAACACCCCTGACGCATTTTCAGCGTGTGTATCAGCAAGTGCAGTTTTGGCAAGGAGATGCCGCCGTATGAACCGAACCCTTCAAAGCCTGATTCTTGTCAGCAGCCTGGCGCTGGTACAGGGCTGCGCCGCCCTGGGCAAGTCCAACAGCTTTACCCTCACCGCCGACCTGCCACCGGACTTCGCCTATGTCGCGTCGGTGTATTACGTGCCCGCCAAAGGGCAAACCTGCACCGTGTCGACGGCAGATAATCTGGCGCCGCAGTTCAACCGTGAGTGGCGCACCGAATACAAGCCGGATGCGCAAATCGAGATACGTCGGACTCGCAAGGGTTGCGAACTGGTGATCGATTACGTCGAGCTGGAAATCAACGCGACCTATGGTAAGGACTGGAGTGATTTAGGGCGTGAGTATGCCCAGGTTTCGGTGCGCACAGAACTGCCAGAAGCGGTTAAAGGTACGTTCAACGCCGCTGGGGAAAGTGAGTTTTCCGGTCAGTGCCAGTGGCTATTCCGCACGATTGGCCCTAACCGCTATATCACCAAGATTCTCGACTGCAAAAAGACCGATGCATCCGGCGAGCGATTGAAGAGCCGTCCCTTTGCGGCCTATACCCTCGACGAGCTGCCGGGTAAAACCGTGAAGATGAAGATCAAGCTGGCTGATGAGGAAAGGCCGTACATGAAGGACACCTGGGTCAAGGTGCCCGGTGGTTGGAAGCGTTGCATGGGCAAAGGATTCGAAGACCAATATGCATTCTGCTACGGCAACTACAAAGACTTCAGTACCTTCAGAATGCCTGATGGCCGCAGCTGCACCATCTATCCAGGTTGCACCGAAGACAAGGAGGTGACTCCATGAGCCTTGAGCCGATGGAAGAGTGGGAGCGGCCTTTCTTCGATACGCGCATGCATGCTTGTTCGATGCAGACACATTCGACCAGCTTTCAGGAGGATGTGAAACGAACCCTGCAAAGTCTGATGCTTGGCAGTTGTCTGGCACTGACGCAGGGCTGCGCCGCCACGTCCAACAGCTTCACCTTTACGGCCGACCTGCCACCGGACTTCGCCTATGTCGCGTCGGTGTATTACGTGCCCGCCAAAGGGCAAACCTGCACCGTGCCGAGGGCAGACAATCGGGTGCCGCAGTTCAACCGTGAGTGGCGCACCGAATACAAACCCGACGCGCAAATCGAGATACGTCGGACTCGCAAGGGGTGCGAGCTGGTGGTCGATTACGTCGAGCTGGAAATCAACGCGACCTATGGTAAGGACTGGGGCGACTTGGGGCGCGAGTATGCCCGGGTGTCGGTGCGCGAAGAATTGCCGGAAGCGTTTAAAGGTACGTTCAATGCAGCCGGGGAAGGCGAGTTTTCCGGTCAGTGTCAATGGCTGTTTCGTACGTCTGGAGGACTGCGCCGTCTCGTGAAAATCCTCGACTGCAAAAAGACCGATGCATCCGGCGAACTGCTGAAAACCAGACCTTTCGCGGCCTATACCCTTGACGAGCTGCCGGGTAAGACCGTGAAGATGAAGATCAAGCTGGCCGACGAGGAGAGGCCGTACATGAAGGACACCTGGGTCAAGGTGTCCGGTGGCTGGAAACGCTGCATGGGCGAAAGTTTTGAAGATCAAGATGCGTTTTGCTTTGGCAACTACAAGGATTTCAGTACCTTCAGAATGCCCGGCGGCCGCATCTGCACCATCTATCCAGGCTGCACCGAAGACAAGGAGGTGACCCCATGAGCCTTGAGCCGATGGAAGAGTGGGAGCGGCCTTTCTTCGATACGCGCATGCATGCTTGTCCGATGCAGACACATTCGACCAGCTTTCAACTGGTGGATGAAAGGGGTGACGGCACACCCTATGCCGGTTTGGCCTATGAGGCCACCGATTACGAAGGCGCCATTTACCTGGGCGTCCTGGATGAAACAGGCACAGGCAAGGTCAATCGGCACTATTGCGGGCCGGTAGTGCTCAAGGTTGATCAAGCCTATCAGGGAAGTGATAAGACATATGTGCGTAAAGTCGGAAGAGAACACTACCCGCTACCTATCACTGAGTTGCAAGTACGCGCCGAAAAGACTCGCTTTCTGAACCCAAGCGGCGCTCGTACTCAGTCCAACCCCGCGCAAGCCCAAGCCGGTTTCTTCTGCCAGGTCGAGGTGAGCGAATTGGTGGCGCATCGTGCCCACCTACCGCCGCTGGCACCGCGCAACTTTCCGCCCCAGCACCATGTGCACTCGCTGATGCGCCGGCCCTCAGAAGCGGCCGCCATGGCGGAATTGGGATTTGGCCCCACGCCTCCTAAGGTGCAGGGCATTGCGCTATTACCGAACAAACACCATGTGCTGGAGGTGCGCCCGCTGCGGTCCCTGAGTCCGGTCCTGTCCACGGGCGAAGAATTCTGCTCACTCAACCTGTACCAGTTGGCCCTGATGGCAACCCTGAGCTATAGCCCGTTTGGCCAGGACCCCAATTCGCAACCCGTGGAAAGCAGCCGTGTGAGCTTCCCGGCGCAACCCAGCGTCGGCAACTGGTTTGGCGATGCCCTGGCCAAGTCTGATGAGCTCTGGCAAGTGGATGCCAGTCAGACAGCCGGGAAAACTTACTACCCGCTGTATGCCGACGTAGCGTATTCCAAACGTCTGGAGATCGTACCGTTCGACCCAGAGCTGTACCCCGAGGTAAACAGCCCAGAGTTGGGGGCCGGACAGGAGCATCCTGCCAAGCTTCACTACTTGGACGATGCGGAGAATGACGATGGCACCGACTCTCAGGCGTTCATCACTCATAACGATGAACTGGTTTTGCTGGCGGTACGGGGGACAGCCGGTGGCGCTGATGTGCTGCGTGATTTGGATGCCGCACAAGTGCCTTTCGAGGAAGGGCTGGGTAAGGTGCATAGCGGCTTCTATGATTCCGCAAAGGCCGTTCGGACCTTCGTCGCAACTTATCTGGACAAATTCTACAGTGGGCAAAAACTGGTGATCACCGGCCACAGCCTGGGTGGTGCGGTGGCCCTCCTGGTCGCAGAGATGCTGCGCCTTAGAGAGGGCTTCACCTACGACATCCTGCTCTACACCTACGGCAGCCCACGCGTAGGCGACAAGACCTTCGTGGAAAACGCCAAGGCTTTGGTGCACCACCGCATAGTCAACCAGAACGACCCGGTGCCCAGTGTCCCGGCGATCTGGATGAACACGTCCTGGCGTATGTCCGGGGCGGGCCTCCTGTTTATGCTCGCCAATCCCGCCAGCGGAGGGGCGGTCTTGCTCCTCAGTCCCGTCAACATTGCCGGCGAACCCTATACGCACCACGGCACACTGCGCCATTTCATGCCAGTGTCGTTTGCCGATGGCCACAAGTCCGCAATCCTTTGGACGCCCGGGTGTAAAACGATTACCGAGCGGGGTGGTGCGGCGGTCTGCGCCAAGGCGCTGGATGCCAAGAATGGTTTGCCAAAGCGAGGGGGACTGCTGCAACAAATGGTGGATAACGCCCACCACAAGATGGTCGTCAGCTACATCCCGCATTGCTGGGCCGCCTTGCGCCGTGCGCAAGAGGCTCTGCAGGAGGGGCGCACCCTGGTGACTTCGACTGAGTATGATCGGGTCCATGAAGCGCTACAGGACTTCGAGACACAGTTGAGAGAAAAGGAGGCGGCGGCACGCGGTTCTGTCAGGGAACACCAGATCGTCGGACCGCTGCGCGCTGAAATCGGCAGGTTGCAAGAGACCGCTGCGCGCCTGAAAGACCTGAGCGAAGAACGTGTCACCGAGGCGAAGGTATACGGACTGGTTGCAGATCAGCCCGAGGTCTTGGCGATGAGTCTGGACCGCTGGCTAGCGCACTCCTTTAATCGCACGCAAGAACAACTCGCAATGGCGCCGCCAGATGCCGACAGCAACGATCGTGCGATTGCCGCTTTGGTCGGCGGCCACGTCCCGGGCACCACCTTCAATCTGGACATCGATGCGATAGGGTAGAACGGAGCAACAAGGGGGGGCTTCCCAATTGCCCCCCTGCCGGTCTCGCGCTCAATGAGCCGCAGCAGCCTTGGCTATCTCCGTGCGGCTTGCCAGATTCAAGCCCGTGATACGACAAGGTTCGAAGCGAGCGCGAGAGCATCGATGGCGTCGGTCCAGGCTTGCAGCATGGCCTTGCATTCTTGCCCCCTGATACGCACCTGCGCTTGCCACAGCCAAGCACCTATATGGCACCTGCATAAAAAACGGCACGAGCGCAAAGATGCCGAAATCCGACCTGGCCTATTGCGCTACAAGACCTTTCTCTCAGCGATAACCCCTCAAAAACAACTTGACGATTGACATTTTTATTACCGGCCCTCGAGCGTGCCGCGGCCTTATGCGCTCGCCTGGTTGAGGCAGGGGCGGGCGCGCAGGACCCGGCACCGCCAGGCAAACGGATTGATGCCTTCGCTGTGGGTGAAGATGTGGCAGAAGTGCGCCTGGTCGCAGAAGCCGCATTCCAGGCTGATCTGCGTCAGGGTCAGGTCGGTGCTGCGGATCAGTTGCTTGGCCCGGGCGATGCGCTGGCAGCGAATCCATTCCTGGGGCGACAGGCCGGTGCTGCACTTGAAGGCGCGGGAGAAATGGCTGCGGGACAGGGCGCAGGCGCGGGCGAGTTCGGTGACTTCCAGGGTGTCGCTCAGGCCGTCGAGGATCATTTGCTTGACCAGGCTTTCGCGCCAGGGAGAAAGGCCGCCAGGGGTGGTTTTTCGAGGGTGCGGGACGGACGCCCTGACGGCGTTGTGCTGAGCGTGGGCCATGACGAAATTCCGTGTCGGTGGGCATGCGCCGGCGCACCGCGGGGTGAGCCGGGCGCTTCCCGATTTAGAAAACAGGTCTGCGCAGAGGGCCTCATTCTTGGCGGTGGCGCGGGGGCTTGCGAGTTAAACGTTGTTAATTCCGCTCAGCCGCAGGTTGCGTATTCGCGACAACTCAGCACATGGCTGCAATTTTTCCGAGGGGCAGGCGTGCATGCTCCCGCAAGCCGCAAGCCGGGGCGGCCTACCGCTGGATAGCTCGTACATGGCTGACAAGACAATGGAACTGCACCGATGAACCGTAACGATCTGCGCCGCATCGACATGAACCTGCTGGTGATTTTCGAGGCCCTGATGTTCGAAAAGAACCTGACCCGGGTCGCCGAAAAACTGTTCATGGGCCAGCCCGCGGTGAGCGCCGCGCTGGGCCGCCTGCGCGACCTGTTCGACGATCCGCTGCTGTTGCGCAACGGCCGCGCGATGGAGCCGACGGCCCGAGCGCTGGTGATTCTCAAGGAGCTGCAACCGGCGATGGACGCGATCTCGGGCGCGGTCAGCCGGGCCAAGGAATTCGACCCGGCGACCAGCTGCGACCTGTTCCGCATCGGCCTGTCGGACGATGCCGAGTTCGGTCTGTTTCCGCCGTTGTTGAGCCGGTTGCGGGAGGAGGCCCCGGGCATAGTCGTGGTGGTGCGCCGGGCCAACTACCTGTTGATGCCAGCCTTGCTGGCCTCCGGGGAGATCTCGGTCGGGGTCAGCTACACCACTGAATTGCCGGCCAATGCCAAGCGCAAGAAGCTGCGGGACATCGGCTGCAAGGTGCTGCGCGGCGACAACCGGCCCGAACCCTTGACCCTCGATGAATACTGCCGGCGGCCCCACGCCATGGTGTCGTTCTCCGGCGACCTGAGCGGCAATATCGACCTCGACCTGGCCAAGGTCGGGCGCAGCCGCCGGGTGGTGTTGGGGGTGCCGCAGTTCAGCGGTCTGCGGGCCTTGCTCGCCGGCACCGAGATGATCGCCACCGTGCCCGACTACGCGGCCTGTGCCCTGGTCGAAGGCTGCGCCTTGCGCGCCGAGGACCCGCCGTTCGCCATCGAGGCGGCGCAGCTGTCCATGGCCTGGAGCGGGGTGCATGACAACGATCCGGCCGAGCGCTGGTTGCGCTCGCGGATCGCCCAGTTCATGTCCGAGCCCTTGAGGATCCACTCCGCCTAGGCGCGGGCGGTCGATCCGGTCCCTGCGGCAAGAGAGCACATACATTCAATTTTTCCCGACCGCGCAGCGGCACCATGCAATCTCGGCGTCGATGCCGGGGATTTTCAAATTGTGCGGGTGCGCCAATGAACGCTTCACCATGGGATGAACGAGCCCGGGACCTCGGGCTGCTGTTTTTGCGGGTCAGCGCCGGGCTATTTCTGCTGTGGGTGCACGGCCTGCCGAAACTGCTCGATTACAGCGCGCAACTGCAACGCATCGAAGACCCGTTCCGGCTGGGCGCCAACCTGACGCTGATGCTGGCGATTTTCGCCGAGGTGCTGTGCCCGTTGCTGATTGTCGCCGGGGTGGCGGTACGCCTGGCGTGCCTGCCGATCCTCGCGGTGCTGCTGGTGGCATTGCTGGTGGTGCATCCGCAGTGGAGCCTGGCTGAAGGCCAGTTCGCCTGGCTGTTGTTGATCCTGTTCAGCAGCATTTTTATCGCCGGCCCGGGACGGCTGGCCCTCAATGATCGTTTCGCCGGAGCCTTGCGTTATGTCTGATCCCAATCGCCTCGAAGCCACTGCGTGGCCGGACTCCGATGAGGTCGTGACGCTGATCGTCAAGCACCGGGTCAAGGCTGGCCTGGAAGCGCCCTATGAAGCCTGGTTGCGGCGCATTGTCGGGGTTGCCGGGCAGTACGAGGGGCATCTGGGCGTGGACGTGATTCGCAGCAAGAGCGGCGGCCTCGACCTGTTCACCTGCGTGCTGCGCTTTTGCTCCACCGAGGCGATGCAGCGCTGGCTCGACTCGCCGCAACGCCGGACGCTGGTGGACGAAGCCGCGCCGCTGCTGGCCGACGGCGACCAGACCGAAGTCCACCCGGTCCATGAGTTCTGGTTTTCCATCCAGACCGACGCCGCTTCGCCACCGCCACGCTGGAAGCAGGCGCTGTTGACTATGCTGGTAATTCTGCCGCACACCCTGCTGGTGCCGCTGATCTGGGGGCCTGTGCTGCAACTGAATGCCTGGCTTGGCAATTACGTGGTCGCCACTTTCCTGATCACCCTGACCATCGTGCTGTCGGTGGTCTATCTGTTCATGCCCCTGGCGACCCGGCTGTTCGCCCCCTGGTTGCAAGCCTCTGCCACCGATCGACACCTGGAGCCCGGCCATGGCCAATAACGATGACCCGACCGATCCGCTGCGCCGCCACTTGCTCGCAGCCGGGTCCTTGCTCAGTGCCGCGGCGGCTTTCTGGCCGCGGCTGTCCCTTGCCTCTTCCCATTCAGAAGGACATCCGATGAACGCCGATCTGATTCTGTTCAATGGTCAATTCCACACCGTCGACCGCGAGAAGCCCCGCGCCAGCGCGGTCGCCATCAGCCAGGGGCGCTTCGTCGCCGTGGGCACCGATGCCGAGGCCATGGCCCTGCGCGGTAGCGCCACCCAGGTCATCGACCTCAAGGGGCGCACGGTGATCCCCGGCCTCAACGACTCGCACCTGCACCTGATCCGCGGCGGCCTGAACTACAACCTGGAGCTGCGCTGGGAAGGCGTGCCGTCGCTGGCTGACGCTCTGCGCATGCTCAAGGACCAGGCCGACCGCACGCCGACCCCGCAGTGGGTGCGGGTGGTGGGCGGCTGGAACGAGTTCCAGTTCGCCGAAAAACGCATGCCGACCCTGGAAGAACTCAACCAGGCGGCGCCGGACACCCCGGTGTTCGTCCTGCACCTGTATGACCGTGCCTTGCTCAACCGCGCGGCCCTGCGGGTCGCCGGCTACACCCGCAACACACCGAACCCACCGGGCGGCGAGATCGTGCGCGACAGCAACGGCGAGCCCACCGGCATGCTGGTGGCGCGGCCGAACGCGATGATTCTCTATTCGACCCTGGCCAAGGGGCCGAAGCTGCCGCTGGAATACCAGGTCAACTCGACCCGCCAGTTCATGCGTGAACTCAATCGCCTGGGCCTGACCAGCGCCATCGATGCCGGCGGCGGTTTCCAGAACTACCCGGACGACTACGCGGTGATCGAGCAACTGGCCCGGGAGCAGCAGTTGACGGTGCGCATTGCCTACAACCTGTTCACCCAGAAGCCCAAGGAAGAACTCACCGACTTCAAGAACTGGACCGGCAGCGTCAAGCTGCACCAGGGCGACGACTTCCTGCGCCATAACGGCGCCGGGGAAATGCTGGTGTTCTCCGCCGCCGACTTCGAGGACTTCCTCGAACCGCGTCCGGACCTGCCGCAGACCATGGAGCAGGAACTGGAACCGGTGGTGCGCCATCTGGTGGAACAGCGCTGGCCGTTCCGCCTGCACGCCACCTACGACGAGTCGATCTCGCGCATGCTCGACGTGTTCGAGAAGGTCAACCGCGACATTCCGTTCAATGGCCTGCCGTGGTTCTTCGACCACGCCGAAACCATCACGCTGAAAAACATCGAGCGGGTGAGGGCGCTGGGTGGCGGCATCGCGATCCAGGACCGCATGGCGTTCCAGGGCGAATACTTTGTCGATCGCTACGGCGCCAAGGCCGCCGAGCAGACCCCGCCGATCAAACGCATGCTGGCCGAAGGCGTGCCGGTGGGCGCCGGCACCGATGCCACCCGGGTCTCCAGCTACAACCCCTGGACGTCCCTGTACTGGATGGTCAGCGGCAAGACCGTGGGCGGCATGGAGCTGCATGCCGAAGGCCTGCCGCGGCAGACCGCGCTGGAACTGTTCACCCATGGCAGCGCTTGGTTCTCCTCGGAGCAGGGCAAGAAGGGCCAGATCAAGGTCGGCCAACTGGCGGACCTGGCGGCCCTGTCCGCGGACTTCTTCAGCGTCGAGGAAGAGGCCATCAAGTGGATCGAGTCGGTGCTGACCGTGGTCGACGGCAAGGTGGTGTACGCCGCCGGCGACTTCTCCAAGCTCTCGCCACCGATGGTGCCGGTGCTGCCGGACTGGTCGCCGGTGGTCAAGGTGCCGGGGCACTGGCGTCCGACTTCGCCGCTGGTGGCCCAGGTGCACCAGTGCAGCGGCCCGTGCGCGGTGCATGCCCACAGCCACGAGCGGGCGCGCCTGTCGAATGTGCCGGTCAGCGATTTCCAGGGTTTCTGGGGCGCCTTCGGCTGCTCGTGCTTTGCCTTCTGACGATCAACAACAGTGCCGGCCGCAGTGGCCGGCACCCATAGCGACATCCATCCACCTAGGAGTTTCACATGAGCAACGTACCCTACAAACGTCTGGACATTAATGACGCCGTTGTCCTGCTGGTCGACCACCAGACCGGCCTGATCTCGCTGGTCCAGGATTTCTCGCCGAACGAGTTCAAGAACAACGTGCTGGCCCTGGCCGACTGCGCCAAGTTCTTCAAGCTGCCGACCATCCTCACCACCAGCTTCGAATCCGGCCCGAACGGCCCGCTGGTGCCCGAGCTGAAACAGATGTTCCCGGATGCGCCCTACATCGCTCGCCCAGGCCAGATCAATGCCTGGGACAACGAAGACTTCGTCAAGGCGATCAAGGCCACCGGCCGCAAGCAACTGATCATCGCTGGCGTGGTGACCGACGTCTGCGTGGCGTTCCCGACCCTGTGCGCACTGGAAGAAGGTTTTGACGTGTTCGTCGTGACCGACGCTTCCGGCACCTTCAACGAGGTGGTGCAGCAGGCTGCCTGGGCCCGCATGGCCGCCGCCGGCGCGCAACTGGTCAACTGGTTCTCCGTGGCATGCGAGCTGCAGCGTGACTGGCGCAACGACATGGAAGGCCTGGCCAACCTGCTGTCGCAGCGTATCCCGAACTACCGCAACCTGATGAACAGCTACTCGGCATTCACTGCCAAATAAGCCTCGCGTCATCGCTGAGCTGAAAAAATGCCCGCCATTGTGCGGGCATTTTTTTGCCTCGCGGACAGCGCGATCCCTGTAGCCGCTGCCGCAGGCTGCGATCGGCGGCGCAGCCGGCGTAAAACCAGGCGATGTGGTTTTCCAGGCAGATCGCGGACTCAGGTTTTGCGGCAACTGCGTTGCCGTTCGCAGCCTCGCAAGCTCGGCAGCGGCTATACAGGCATCGCGGTCCCTGTAGCCGCTGCCGCAGGCTGCGATCGGCGGCGTAGCCGTCGTAAAACCAGGTGATGTGGTTTTCCAGGCAGATCGCGGACTCAGGTTTTGCGGCAACTACGTTGCCGTTCGCAGCCTCGCAAGCTCGGCAGCGGCTACACAGGCATCGCGGTCCCTGTAGCCGCTGCCGCAGGCTGCGATCGGCGGCGTAGCCGTCGTAAAACCAGGCGATGTGGTTTTCCAGGCAGATCGCGGACTCAGGTTTTGCGGCAACTGCGTTGCCGTTCGCAGCCTCGCAAGCTCGGCAGCGGCTACACAGGCATCGCGGTCCCTGTAGCCGCTGCCGTAGGCTGCAATCGACGGCGCAGCCGTCGTAAAACCAGGCGATGTGGTTTTCCAGGTGGAATGAGGTGCCGGAACGCGAAAAAGCGGCTATAAAGCGTTCAGCTGTCAACCAGAGAGTGACAATGAACCCGTTCGAAGACATGCGTATTTTTTGCCAGGTCATGGACGCCGGCAGCTTCACCGCGGCGGCGGATCAGCTGGGCCTGTCCAAGCAGTTCGTCAGCCGGCGCCTGATGCAGCTGGAAGAACGCCTGGGTGTGCGCCTGCTCAATCGCTCGACCCGGCGCCTGGACGTGACGCCTCTGGGCCAGAGCTACTACGAGTCGGCCCTGCGCCTGCTCAGCGAAGTCGAACAGGTGGAGCAGGGCATCGCCGGCCAGACCGTCGAACCCCGGGGCACCATTCGCCTGAGCGCGCCGCTGTCATTCGCCATGGCCCATCTGGGGGAGCTGTTGCCGCTGTTCCTGCGGCGCTATCGCGACGTCACGGTCGAAGTCGATCTCAGCGACCGTCCGGTGGACTTGCTCGGCGAGGGCTACGACCTGGCCTTGCGCATCGGCGTGCTGGAAGATTCGACGCTGATCGCCCGGCGCATCGCCTCGATCCAGCGGGTGTATTGCGCCAGCCCGGCGTACCTGGCCGAGCGCGGCACCCCGCTCAGGCCCGAGGAACTGCAGGGCCACGATTGCCTGCCTTACGGCCATGGCCGCCAGGTGCAGTGGCGTTTCGAAGGGCAGGGCAATAAGCCCTTGCTGGTCAACGTCACCGGCAGGATGCGGGTCAACAACGGCGAATTGCTCAAGGACGCGGCCATCGCCGGCATGGGCATTACCTACCTGCCGACCTTCATCGTCGAGGCCGCGCTCAAGGACGGGCGGCTGGTATCGCTGCTGGACGGCTTCGAGCCCGAGCCCCTGGCCTTGTCGGCGGTCTACCCGCAGCACCGCCAGGGTTCGCGGCCGGTGCAGGTGTTTATCGAATTCCTGCGCGAACAGTTGAATCGCGGCGTGGCGTCGGTCGCGCGATAAGGCGTGGGGAGAATGCGCTGGCGTTGGCGGGGGCTGTCCGGTGCCATCCAGGCGGTTGCCTGCTCAGCGCCCGAACCCAGCAGGCTCTCCCAACAATACCTTTTGCCGCCAGGCGGGTGCGCTGGTGGGGAACAGCACTTCGGTCGGCCGCAAGCGCGCGATGCCGCAGGCCGCGGCGATTCGCTGGCGTTGCTGGCCGCGGACAAGCGCTTGCCGATAACTGCTTTCGCTCTGTTGCAGCCCCAGCACATAGCCCACGCCCGCCTGGAAATCGCCTGCATGGGCTTGCCACCAGGCTGCGATCAACTTCGGGTCGGGCCAGGGCAGGTTCTCATCGGGGTCCATGACGACATTGGAGTCCTCAGGGTCGTCGTTCGGGCCGGCATCGAAATCCGGCAGGTCCTGCAATTCCAGATCGAGCAGCGCCAGGTCGGCGCCAGTCATCAGGCTGAAGGCCTCGCCAGCGACGCGGGCATGCGGCAGGTCGCTCATCTGCTGGATCAGCCAGGGCACACTGACCGGATCGCCCAGCAGCCCGACGGCCTGGATGCCGATGCGCCGCTGCCCGGGGTTCTGCATCAATTGGCGGATCCAGGCGATGCTGTACTCGCGCTTTTGCCAGGCCAGCCATACGCAGAG
Source organism: Pseudomonas sp. FW305-25 (assembly GCF_017351415.1). Taxonomy (NCBI): domain Bacteria; kingdom Pseudomonadati; phylum Pseudomonadota; class Gammaproteobacteria; order Pseudomonadales; family Pseudomonadaceae; genus Pseudomonas; species Pseudomonas sp. FW305-25. The sequence continues at coordinate 101,722 of NZ_JACNDE010000022.1, forward strand.
CGCGCGGTACTGGAATTCGCCCGGTTGCTCGGCGAACTGGCGCAGCGGCTCCAGCGCTTCCTCGTCGCCCATCTGCGCGATGGCCCAGTTGGCCCAGAAGCGGGTGGCTGCCTCCTGATGCTGGCGGTGGGCACGAATCGCCGGCATCAGGTCACGACGGCGCAGCTCCCCGGCAGTACGGGCGGCCCGCGCCAGCACGCCGGGATCGGCATGGGACAGCCCGGCCAGCAGGGCGGGGCCGGGATCGTGACGGTGCATGCCACAGGCGGCCAGGCCGAGGCGGCGGAACAGGGGCTCGGGGGAGGCGAGCATGCGCTCGATCCACGGCGATACCCGCTCCCAGTCGAGCCAACCCAAGGCCATCAGGTAGCCGCGCTCTGTTTCCATCGCACTGCGCAAGTGCTCGCTGAGTCGCGACAACACTTGCGTGTTACCCGCTTCGAAGGCTAGCACCACGCTGGCGAACAGCTCGCCGATAGCTTGCGGGCCGAGTTGAGCCAGCAGGGTTTCCAGGCCGGTGGTGCCGGCGATTCGAAGGCCGTCGAGATGCGCGTCGATGCGGTCGTCGAGGGTGCTGAGGTCGTCCAGATCGTAATGCGGCGCGCGCTGGGCATAGTCACGCAGGACGGCGAGGAAGCCGGCTTCTTCGGCGTGTTGGTCGATTATGGTCGTAATCAACAGCATCGGTATCTTTCTCAGGAGAACCTATTACGGTGTGCATGGGTTAGTGAATAAGCCGTTTTGGGGTCATAACGCTAATGACAAACCAACCTTAATTCGAATTAATCAATTTTCAAGATTCGTCTCCATTTTGATCCATCAAATTCCATAACATCTTTGGCTCCAATTGACCACATAATTCCATCTGCTGCACTTAGGTGATAACAGGTCTCGGGGAAATCATCGCCGAAGTCAATAACACTGAGGGTTTCACCTTCCAGTCGATAGACAAAGTGCGTTGATGAAATGTAAACGTGGTCATTAAAAACTTCCATGCCCCAGAAATCTTCTTTAGTGGTTTCGTGCTCTATAATTTCCCATCGGTCACCACGCCCACGTAGCAAGGTGCCTAACTGTCCGCATGCATAAACATATCCGTCAGGAGCGCAACGAACTTTGTATAAGGCTAAGTTGGTGGGGCTCGTTCGCTGAGTAAAATCAGTTCCGTTGTACTGCCATATTTCGCCTTCCCAGCCGACGGTATAAATCTCCTGCTCGCTGAACCCGTCAATAGATTCAAAGCAGGAGTCGGTGATCGGTGTGTCACCACCTTGTGCAGATTGATCAATACATCGCCATAATCCTTCTCCATCACGCACATAAGCTTGCCGACAAGTGCCAACAGCGTAGGCTCGACCTTTTGTTATTCCTCGAATTTCCCGAAGTGGCCCTCTTTTTTTCGGATCAATACCTGCTGCTTGAATAGGAGGCTCTTCCTTTACTTCTCCACCACCACTGACATTAATGGACCCATTTGTACCTAGAACTATGAATCTCTCCTCAGGGAAATGGCAAACAGTTCCAGAGCAAGCCAGCCAATCCACACTGCCGGCTGCCCATTGCTCCATGTCTAGATCAAGAATAAGCGAGCTTGCATATCCATCCGCAATCACTTGGTCGTTGGTGGTGAGCAAGTAACAAAGATCTGAATAGCGCACAGTTCCAGTTGTAATGCTATATCCCTTAAGTGCTGATTTGATATCCACTTAACTCTCCTTTTTGTTAGCGGCCTCTGCGCGGTGATGCGATCATTTCTGCTGTGGCTGCGTCGCGCTTGGCTTGATCTTTGGTCATGGTTGCATTGGCGTTGATCGGCTGTTCCGCTCCAGGATCCTTTGCTTTGTCGTGATACTTGTTCAACTGGGCTTCTAGGCATTCCTGAGAACAGTTGGAGTCCGGAAAGGTTTTCTTGGCCGCTTTTGCCCCTGTCTCCGTTGCCTTGGATCTTGGCCACTCACCTTTTGCATCGGCCTCGTGCAAGGCCACTACCCCACGCCGGGTATGCATCTGGCCGTGGGTGGCGGTGGTCTGATTGGGCCCCTCTGCACACATGACTGGGGCATTATTAGTCTTGTATCTGCTCCAGCCGGTTTTTGTCGGATGCTTGCTTCTAGGTTGACCGGGAAAGGCTGGCCCTTCGGTGAAGGAGGCTGAATCGATGAGGTGGTCTCCGGTTTGTCCTGGACAACATCTGTTGGGCTTGAACGGTACAAGAAAACAGCGCATCGCCTTCTGGCAAGGATCGTCATTGATGGTCTTCGCCAAGGACGAAAACTCGCGTTGGACTTCGGCGTGTTTATCCTTATAGGCCTGATTATTTTTATACCCGTCGCCTGCCGCATCCTTAGCAGCTTTCCTGGCCTTGGTCGCGGTCTGTAGCGTGCTGATATCCGGGCAGATCATTTTCTGACTGGCGTCCCCGCAAGCAGTTTTCGCCTGGTTTCTTTCCCCTTCGCATTGGGACAGATCCTTGGCGAAGGCCATTCGGTCCGCATAGGTCCAGGGCATGGTATTGCCAGGTTGGGAGGCATGATTGTGGGTGGTCAGGTCCATGTGCCGGACGACGTTCTTCCCTTCGAACTTCACATCCATCGACCAAGAAGTGAAATACACCTTTCCCTTTATCTTGCTAGTGACTACCCCTTTCTTCGGCGCGCAACCGGCCTCGTCGCCATAGCTGGTCTTGAAGTAACTCTTGTCCTTGAGCATCACCTCTTTGCGGGTGATCTTGACCGTTCGTGTGCCCCTGGTGGTGTCCTTGGCCATGCCCGTATTGGGATAGGGAATGGGTACTCCCGTCGGAGTCGGCGGCGCCTGAGGCGGGGTGAAGCAGACATCGGGGAAACAGGCGATGGATTTCCCAGCCGCCGCCTTGCAGGAAACTTCCATATTGTTGGCATACACCTCATTCGCCATCACGCAGCCCTCACAGTCTGGTAACTGAGCAGCGCGGCGGCGCGTTGGCCGGCGTCGTTGCCGAGGTGGCAGAAGATATTCGGGCCTTCGCCATAACCCTTGCGGCTGGCGGCCAGGGCCACGGCGAGCATCGCCGGGCCGATGGCGGCGCCGGTTTCGCCGATGCAGTCGGCGGGGTGCCAGAGGTGGAAGAATTCCTTGCGCACCCGCAGGGTGCGGCTCAGGGCCAGGGAGGCTTCCTTGAAGTAGTACTGCTCGCCGGAGATATCGGTCAGGCGGTAGTCCATCT